>JAFXAZ010000010.1 GCA_017521985.1 Lachnospiraceae bacterium | reverse complement strand
TAGAGCATGCAATAGAGGATGGATAATGCATAGTTGCCTTACCCACTTCGTTTGCAGCCCATTCAAGATGCTTATAAATACAACCGGTACCACACTCTATGTACATAGCCTCTGTATTTACTTCGTAAATCTTATTCATTCGTTTGGTATCCAAAATGATGCCACCGCAAACCGGAAGGGCACCGCCTTGGGAACCGCCACCTGCACCCCATGTAGTTACAGGAATCTTGTAATAATTTGCAATTTTTAATACCTTGGATGTTTCCTGTGCATCCTTAGGTGCAACTACAAAATCAGCCTCCGGCATTCTGCGGCCACGGTCAGCCCACATACGGGACAGCCAGTAATAGTCCACACTGTGTGTTAGCTTGTCAATTTCTTTTACTGAACAGTTTTCTTTTCCTACTGCGTCTTCTAACTCAGTCAGGATCATGGAAAATAAAAATTCATTCATTTGCATTGTTTGTCTCCTTCCATCCATGTACAAGTTATTAAATTTCTTTGATAGAATTATCTATTTTTAAATTAGGGAAATATTTACAGAACTCTTTTAATTCCTTAGTAAAATCCCCTTCTATCTCCACAAAGTGGTGAATATATGGTCCCTCAAGCAAACGGTCTTCCCATGCCTGGAGGTTCTCAAATTCGCCCCACAAATAAGTACCATGCGTTTGTGGTCCTTCCGTAGTATGACAAGTGCCTGCAAGCATCATGTAATCACCATTCTCCTGGTCCATACGCGCAACGGTGTATGTACCATCCTTCACACGGAACCATTCTCGTTGATTTACCAGACGTGCTGTAGAATCCGGTGCTTTCACAGAAAGTGGGAATGGTCCACAGTGCCATAAAAGCTCTGCGTTTTTATTCTCCGGATGACGTACTGTAAATTCACCCAAAAACGGCTTGCCCTTGCCAAAAGATGCAGAGGACAAAAGCGCCATGGTGAGTGCACAGTGCATATCACTCTCGCAGCTGATAATATATCCTAAATCATTTAAAATACCGTATACTGCACAAGGTGCCAGGCCGTCAAACATGGCCGGAGTTGCAGTCCAACATTCTGCGCTGATTACATCCAGCTTAAACTCTTCAAACAGGCCAATATATGTAACAATTAGACATGCCATTCTATTTAAATACTGAGGTGTCAGATCGTCCATCTGGTAATTATCCTTAAATACCTGCACATACTTTGCAATTTCTTCCTGATTTTCCAACTGCGTCTTGTAAAAACGTTCCTGAACAATTGCCATATTAATAGGTACTATTTTGAGACCGAACTTCTGCATTAACTCGCCTTCGTTCCAGATAACAGAAAAAAATGGTGCCGGACGGGTTCCAATCTGACCCACACGCATACCGGTGAAGTTCTTTACCATACATGCTACTCTTGCAAAGCGTTCAAAGCCTTCTTTAAACTCCTCGGACTCTACCCTACAGCATGGAATGTGTGAAAACGGAATTCCAAAACGCTGCATCTGTCTGGACACACCAAACAATCCACACTGAGAATCCGTAGGACGCATACCATCCATATAATACTCATCATCTAACGGTGCCCAAAGACAAACCGGTTTTCCCAATGCCTTTGCCATATCCGCTGCCGCTTCCTCATTACCAAAATTACAATTGATAACAAGTACCGCATCCACTTTTTCTGCGGTAAATCTCTCCACTACTTCAGCTGCGGAATCATCATCAAACATCAAATCATTGCAGCCAATCCCTTTGATATCTACAAATTCCACATACTCACTTGTAAAGTTTTTTTCAATATACTCTACAAATCTGTGTCCTCTCTCCTCTGCAGATACCCATGTCAAAAACGTCTTTGCAGGACGATTTGTGGTATTACGTCGCATGGGAGCAAGTCCAATTTTAATTTTGTATTTTAACATACATTTTTCCTCTCTTTGCTACACTTTTCATGATATTACCTTATATTTTGAGTATACACAAAGTATACTTTTCACTGAATGTACTTTTCAATCAAAAACATGGACAAAATTACTGTTATATGATATATATAAATTAAATAAGTTTAGAAGGGAGAAGAAGTTAATGAAAATTCATAACGGAAATTTACTGGATATTTCTAACATAGAAAGCAATTCCTACTTACAAATAAACAGTTGTGGTATTCAACTGCAGTCCGGTCAAGGAAAGCTTACCTTTCGAAAAGAAGGTAGATTTGACTATCATATTGTATACATTGCAGAAGGAGCCTGCGAAATAGAATATAATGGTGAAATGACTTTGTTAAAGCACGGATTTGTTTTGTACCCACCTCATGTGCCACAGCGTTATATCGAACACCAAAACACTCGAAAACTTTGGATACATTTTAATGGCTATCATGTGGAAGATATTTTGAAAGAATGCAAACTCAGTTATGGAGTTCATCATTTATCCCCTTCACCGGTTTGTGAAAAACTTTTTATACAACTTACTGCTGAACATAACCAGAAATCCGGGCTTTCTAATGAAAAAGGCTTATTATTAACCTTCTTAAATACCCTTGGAAAATCCATAAATAATATCAGCACTACTAACGAGAAAATTGAAGAAGCCATCTCCTTTATTACTACCCACTACAATACAGAAATCAGTATTAAAGAATTGGCTGATTCCTGTGATTTAAGCCAAAGCCGCTTTATGTACTTGTTTAAAGAAAAAGCAGGTCAATCTCCTCATGCTTACCAGCAAATGCTTCGCATCAACAACTGCATGACTTTGTTGGCATCAACACAGTTAAACATTACTGATATTTGCATGTTATCAGGATACACTGACCCGCTTTATTTTAGTAGAATATTTAAAAAATACGTTGGTATGTCACCTAGAGAATATAGAAAGAGCGTTTGTCCTGATTATTAAATTGTACTAGTCAAAAAAATAGATACCTACGATATTTTTATGCTTTTTCTTTTTCAGTTTATTTTGGCATCAAAAAGAGACCTCGTTTCAGAGTTTCTACACTCTTTTCAAGGTCTCTTTCTCTTATTTCTATTTTTTATAACGTAACGCCCTGTTTAAAGATTGCCATATCGTGGAAGCCGCTTTCTTCCGCGCAAACTTTCTTGCCGGATGCCACTTCAACTACATAGTCAAAGAGCGCCTGTGCAGTTTCGTTCATAGACTTGTCTTCTACTAAAACGCCTGTGTTAAAGTCAATCCAGTTGGACTTCTTATTTGCAAGGCGGGAGTTCGTAGAAATCTTTACGGTTGGTACCGGAGAAGCAAATGGAGTACCACGGCCGGTTGTAAACAGTACAATGTGTGCACCGCTTGCTGCAAGAGCTGTGGCAGCAACCAAGTCGTTACCCGGAGCACTTAACAAGTTAAGACCCGGAGTAGTAACTCTTTCCCCATATGCCAAAACACCCTTAACAAGCGCAGAGCCTGACTTCTGTGTACAACCTAAAGACTTGTCCTCTAAAGTAGAGATTCCACCCTTTTTGTTACCAGGAGATGGATTTTCATAAATCGTCTGGTTGTGAGAAGTAAAGTAGTTCTTGAAGTCGTTAATTAAATCAACGGTCTTGTTGAACAATTCTTCGTTTGCACAACGATTCATTAAAATAGTCTCAGCACCGAACATTTCAGGCACTTCGGTAAGAATGGTAGTACCACCCTTAGATACTAGAATATCAGAGAACTTACCTACGCACGGATTTGCTGTAATACCGGAGAAACCATCGGAACCACCGCACTTCATACCAATGATAAGCTTAGATACGCTGATAGGTTCTCTTTCAAAGGTAGCCGCATAATCAATCAGTTCTTTACAAAGCTCAACACTGTCAGCGATTTCGTCATCAGATTCCTGCGCAACCAAGAACTTCACACGATTTGGGTCGTATTCGCCAATGTATTCCTTTAAAATATCGATATTGGAGTTTTCACAGCCAAGACCTAATACCAATACACCACCTGCATTTGGGTGATTAATTAAGTCAGCCAAAATGGTGCGTGTATGTTCCTGGTCATCGCCCATCTGAGAACATCCATATGGATGTGGAAAAGCGATAACTTCATCTACAGAACCCTTTACAAAAGCATTAGCCTGTTTTGCAATAGCGGTTGCTACGTTATTTACACAACCTACGGTAGGGATAACCCAGATTTCGTTACGAACGCCGACTTTACCGTCCGGACGATTAAAGCCCATAAACGTAACGTCTTCTGTAGTTTTTTCTTCGTATTCTACCGGCTCATAAGTATAGTCTAATAAATCGCCCAAAGCAGTCTTTACATTGTGGGTATGTATCCACTGACCTGCCTTAATGTCTTCCTTGGCATTACCAATACGGAAGCCATACTTGGTAACCGGTTCTCCGCAAGCAATATCCTTGATAGCCATCTTATGACCTGCCGGAATTTCCTCGCCTGCCTCCACCTGTACATCGCCTAAATCAACCAAGGTGCCAGGTTCTAATGTATTAATGGCAACGACAACATTGTCGTCCTCATGAATTCTTAAGAAATCTTGCATAATGCTGCCCTCATACCATTTGCCTTGATATCATCTAAATAAGCTACAACTGCATCCTTTAATCCAGGAACTAATGTTAAGTCCTGACCAAAGAAGCCTTCGTTTGATAAAAATGCTGTTACAAATTCTTCGGTAGCCTTTGTAGAGTTTGCTGCAAAGAACTCTAATACCGGAGCATCATCAGAAATCATGTATTCCTCGTCCCCTCTGTGACCAACTAATTTACCATCACGAATTTCTGTAGCAGAATAAAATGCCATAAGTGCTGCTAAAGAAAATGTCATATGAGGTGGTAAGATACCGTTCTTCTCCACGTAGCCCAATAAGGAAGGCATACATCTAGCTCTCCATTTAGAAACAGAGTTCAGAGAAATTGCAAGCAACGCATGCTTTACATATGGGTTCTCGAAACGAGTTTCTACTGCTGCTGCAAATGCTTCTAATTCATCCTTTGGAAGCGTAAGTGTAGGGATAACTTCTTCATAAATCGTCTTCTTCATAAAGTTACGAACATCAGGGTCATTCATAGACTCCAATACGATGTTATGTCCGCAAAGGTAAGAAGCTAAAACAAAAGATGTATGAGCACCATTTAAAATACGAACCTTACGCTGCTTGTATGGCTTCTGATTGTCTGTATAAATAACATCCATGCCCGGCATGTCAGCCATAGCCTTGTCTAATGGTAATTCTTCGCTGATATCCTTGTCAGATTCAATAACCCAGAGAGCAAATGGTTCACCTGTAACCATAATGCTGTCCTGATAACCAAGCTTTTCCCATTCTTCAGCTACGGTATCACGTGGATATCCTGTAACGATACGGTCTACCAAAGTAGAGGTAAAGATACAAGCTTCGTTAACCCATGTCTTGAAGCCTTCTTCCAAGCCCCATAAATCAATGAGCTGGTTAACGCACTTCTTTAACATAATACCATTGTCGTCAATTAATTCTACCGGAAGCATTACAAGACCCTTGTCAGCTGCACCGTTAAAGGTTATGTATCTTCTATATAAAAACTGTGTTAACTTACCAGGGAAGCTCTTTGCAGGAGCTAATTCAAACTTATCTGTATTGTCAAATACGATACCTGCTTCTGTGGTGTTAGATACTACAAAACGTAAGGTATCCAGCTCTGCGAGAGCCATATATTTGTCATAATCATCCGTGCAGTCCACGATATCTCTTACAGAAGTAATCTGTCTGTTTAATACCTTTGCTTCGCCTTCCACGATACCTCTCAAAGATACCGTGTACTGGCAATCCTGCTCCTTGAACATATCCACGGATCCAAAAGAAATCGGCTTGATCAATACGATATCCCCGTCAAATAATCCTTGCTCGTTTGCAATGTCAATCATATAGTCAACAAATGCACGAAGGAAGTTACCCTCGCCAAACTGTACAACTTTGATTGGTCTGTCTTTTTTGCCTGTCATCTGCTTATTCAGTCTATTCATTGTGTTCCTCCTTCTTTGCGCAAAAATGTAAGCGCTTACATTTTTAATTTTACTTCCGTCTTGCCATTTCGTCAATAGACTTTTTAAAATTTTTTCCCCTTGCAAAACCAGTTCACATTAGGTATAATTTAAGCAAAGTTTATGAAACCCCTTACATTATCTATAATGGAGGTCTCACTTATGACAATATATGACATTTCCGAGAAAGCAGGTGTGTCTATAGCAACGGTATCAAGGGTTCTGAATGGAAGCAGCAATGTCAGTGAAAAGACCAGAAAAAAGGTTTTGGACGTAATTGACCGGTATGGATATACCCCCAACGCCTTTGCGCGCGGTCTGGGTCTGAATACCATGAAGACCATCGGTATTATGTGTGCTGACAGCTCTGACCTTTTTTTGGCCAAGGCAATATATTATATTGAACAAAAGCTGCGTGCCAACGAATATGACAGCATTTTAAGCTGTACCGGTTACGAACACAAAAACAAAGCTGCATCCATGAATCTTCTGCTCAACAAAAAAGTAGACGCCATTATCATGGTGGGTTCAAACTTTATCTATGAGGAGGCAGAACGCAATAAATACATTGCCGATGCCGCTGCTCAAGTACCGGTCATGCTGCTCAATGCCTATGTGGATATTGCAAATGTTTACTCCATTGTATCGGATGATTTTATGTCCATGTACGAGGCCACAAACTACTTGTTGAGCACAGGAGTTACAGATCCAATATACTTCTATGCTTCTACCTCTTACAGCGGCAAAAAAAAGCTGTCCGGCTTTAAGGCAGCCATGGAATTGGGAAATTTATTAGATTCACCTGACAGGATGCAGTTTTTCTCCGGCTCCCACGAAGATATACCGGCGATGACTGCGCAGCTGTGCCTACTTCGTCAAAAAGGTCTTGCTTTTCATGGTGTAGTAGCCGCTGACGATACCCTGGCCATTGCTGCTGTAAAGTATGCCATGGAAGAAGGCTTAAGAATCCCTGAAGATTTATCGGTTATTGGTTATAATAATTCCATGCTGACCCAATGTTGTATACCGGAATTAACATCCATCGACAATACACTGGAGATTCTTTGTGAACATCTGATTATGACCCTCATGGAGGTATTTAACGGCAAAGAAATGCCGAAAAAAGCTGTTTTCTCAGGTCAACTGATTAAACGAAGCACTACGCTTTAAATATTTTAAATTTTGGAGGAATAAACATGAAAAATTTTATGGATGCCGATTTCTTATTAGAAACCGAAACAGCAAAAACTCTGTATCATGAATTTGCAGAGAAAACACCAGTCTTAGACTACCATTGCCACATCAACCCAAAGGAAATTGCGGAAGACCGTAAATTTGAGAACATCACTCAGGTATGGCTTGGTGGTGACCACTACAAGTGGCGTTTTATGCGTTCCTGCGGTGTAGATGAAAAATACATTACCGGAGATGCAAGTGACAAAGAAAAATTCTTTAAATGGGCTGAATGCGTAGGAAAGGCAATTGGTAACCCATTATTCCACTGGTCTCATTTAGAGCTCCAGAGATACTTCGGATACTATGGTGTTTTAAGTGCAAAAACTGCAGAAGAAGTTTGGAACTTATGTAATGCCAAATTACAGGAAGACTCCATGAGCGTTCGCAACCTCATCCGTCAGTCCAATGTTACCTTAATCTGTACTACAGACGACCCGATTGACAGCTTAGAATGGCATCAGAAAATTGCTGCTGATGAGTCTTTCGAAGTAAAGGTATTACCTGCTTGGAGACCGGACAAGGCTATGAACATTGAAAAGCCTGAATATTTAGATTATCTTGCTAAACTCACAGAAGTAAGCGGCGTAGAAATTAAATCTTTCGCAGACTTAAAGGCTGCTTTAGTAAACAGACTGGAATACTTCAACGCACAGGGATGTAATGTTTCCGACCATGCTTTAGAATATGTAATGTACGCTCCTGCTTCTGATGAAGAAATCGAAGCAATCTTTGCTAAGAGAATGGCAGGCAACGCCGTTACACGTGATGAAGAATTACAGTTCAAGACTGCATTTATGTTATTTGTTGGTCGCGAATACAATCGTTTAGACTGGGCTATGCAGTTGCACTATGGCTGCAAACGTGACAATAACGAATTACGTTACAAACAATTAGGTCCGGATACCGGTTATGACTGCATTAACAACTACGCACCAAGCGCACAGATGGCAGACTTCTTAAACGCTCTCATTAAGACAGACGAGCTTCCAAGAACCGTTATCTACTCCTTAAATCCAAACGACAACGCTGCAATCGGTACTATCCTAGGATGCTTCCAGGATTCTACAGCAGTTGCTAAGATTCAGCAGGGTAGTGCATGGTGGTTCAACGATCACAAGACCGGTATGCAGGATCAGATGATTTCTCTTGCAAACCTCGGTAACTTAAGCGGTTTCGTTGGTATGCTTACCGACTCCCGCAGCTTCTTATCCTACACCAGACATGAATACTTCCGTCGTATCCTTTGCAACTTAGTTGGTAACTGGGTGGAAAACGGCGAGTATCCGGCTGATATGGAATTATTAGAGGAAATCATCAAAGACATCTCTTACAACAACGCAAAGAGATACTTTAAGTTTCCTTTAGCATAACATTTTTCGACAATTCTCTGACAATTTCAGACAATTCAAAAAGCCCCCAAATTGGGGGCTTTTTCATTGTTATGGTAATATTTTACAAAACACTTGTTCGTGGCTGATTTTTTTGGTAATTACATAATATCTAAAAATTCGTTGTGGATAATGTGGATAATTTTGTGTATAAATCATTTTTGCTTAAATTTAGCCACTTTTTGATGTGGATAACTAATAAAAATGCGGATAACTTCCTTTTTCAAAATTTTTTGTATACCCCCAAATTTGCAACGAAAATTTCATCATTTTTGTTAATTTTGTCAATTGCCAAGTTTTAATGGATTTTTTTGTCGAAATTTACAATTTTATTTTTCTGACAATTTTCAAAATTGTTCTTACGCTTGTAGTTTTAAATATGCTGCCGCTGCCGTCACTGCATTGGCACCATCCGCTACCGCTGTTACAATTTGTCTAAGCTCCTTGGTACGAATGTCTCCTGCAACGTAAAAACCCGGTAAACCGGTTTCTCCGGTTTCTCCGGCAACGACGTATCCTTGCTCATCCAACTCCACTAACCCTTGTGCCAGTTCCGTTTTTGGAATGGTGCCGATAGCAACAAACACCCCATCCACCTTGAGCAGATTTTGCTCCTTTGTTTTGACATTTTCTACTAAAAGCTGTTCGACGCAATCCGCACCCTTAATTTCCAGAGGGATGTGATTCCATACCATTTCCACATTTGCCAGATTCTTTACCTGGGCTTCTAAAATGGCTCCTGCACGCAGCTCATCCCTGCGGTGAATCAAATACACTTTTTCACAAATACCGGCTAAATAAATGGCATCTTCCACCGCCTGATAACTGCCTCCGATTACTGCCGTTACCTTTCCACGGTAAAAAGCACCATCACAAGTTGCACAGTAACCTACGCCTCGTCCACGAAGCTCTTCTTCCCCAGGAATAGCAAGCTTGCGATTCACGGCTCCTGTAGCCAAAATGACCGCTCGCCCTTCCACCGTTCCTTCCGATGTGCGAATCACAAAATGTTTATCCGCCTTTTCAATTTTTTCTACGGAAAGTGCAGAAATTTCTACGCCCAGATTTTCCACATGCTCTTTAAACTTCATGCCCATATCAAAACCATTGCTGCCCGGAAGTCCCAGATAATTGTCCACTTCATACGTATTGAGCACTTGACCGCCCGCCATAAAATTGCTTTCCAATACCATTAAATTAAGTCCTGCCCTTGCTCCGTACAATGCAGCAGAAAGACCTGCAGGTCCTGCACCTATAATAATTAAATCCTTCATTTCTTCACCTCTGACTTGCTATTTTTCTTATATATTATTATACTATATATAAGAAAATTTTACAGTAATTTTATCACATATAAAGGAAAATATTTATGTCAAAACGTATTTTAATTACCGGTGCCTCTCGCGGTATCGGCAAAGAAATTGCCCGTGCTTTTGCAAAAGAGGGCTACGAATTATATTTAATATGCAAAAACAACCTCGCTGCTATGCAGGAGGTTGCTGATGAGCTCCATCATACTTATGGAACACGTTCTTATTGCTATGCCGCTGATTTATCAGACAGCATTATGTTATCCTATTTTCTGGAAACCCTTCCGGATATGGATGTAATAATAAACAATGCCGGAATTTCACACGTGGGACTTCTTACAGACATGACTCTCGCTGAATGGAATCATATTTTTCAGACCAACCTGACCAGCGTTTTTGTAATCTGCCAGAAATTACTTCCGGCCATGATTCGCCGTGGCCAAGGTAAAATCATCAACATTTCCTCCGTATGGGGCAACGTAGGTGCTTCCATGGAAGTCGCTTATTCCGCCACCAAGGGCGGACTAAACAGCTTTACCAAGGCCCTTGCCAAGGAAGTGGCACCAAGTGGCATACAAGTCAATGCCATTGCCTGCGGCCTCATAGATACCGATATGAATGCCTGCTTTTCTGAAGAAGACTTAGAAACAGTCATTGCAGATATTCCGGCAGACCGCATTGGAAAACCGGAAGAAGTGGCAGACCTTTGCCTGCAGCTTGTACAGGCACCGGAATACCTTACGGGGCAGATTATTACGTTAGATGGGGGCTGGATTTAATCCAGCCTGCCTGAGCTCGTTTTCCCGGTGTAATATTTTTCCTTGTACTCGCCGGGAGAACATCCTGTTTTTTTCTTAAACATCTTGCAAAAGTGGGCCGCGTTGTACAACCCTAAAAGTTCTGCGATTTCTTCCACACTTTTCTCAGGCTCTTCCGTAAGCAGCTCTTTTGCCTTCTGAACTTTATATTGAAATATATACTCCTGCGGAGACACGCCGTAGCTCTTTACAAAAAGTCTGCGAAAATGAGAAACGGAATACCCTGTCATCTCCGCAAGCTCTGTGACCGTTATGTTTTTATCATAATTATCTTGAATATATTGAACTACGTTGTGGATCTCCGCTCCGGAATTTTTCATCAGTTCTCTATCCTTTCTTCAGCTCCTAGTACCATTTTTACCATTAACAATTTAGGTTATACTTCATCAAAAACACGTACATAATCCACGATAAATGCATCATCTACAAATACATCTCCCACTTTGCGAGGTTCCGGATTAACTCCCCTGTGACCTTTTACTTCGGTGGTTAACAAAATGAATTGTGGTATAAATGAAACATTCTCACTTGCGCGGGAAATTTCTTCCCCATCACAATAAAATACATATCCATTTGGTGACCAATGCATTCCAAATCGGTGGAAACCATCAGCTGTTTCTTTTAATTTGTAATCTTTAATTCTGCCTTCATGACGCATTTGAGAACCATAACCACCCATAATATTACCTGCTGTAATGTAATCTTCTTTAAAGCACTCCATGATGTCTGACTCGATTCCACACCAGGTCGGATCAAAAGATGTACCTATAGACGGTGATTGCAACCAAAAGGCACTCCACATATCTTCAGTATGCTTTTGAAACTTACATCTGCATTCATAATAGCCAAACCGATGAACAAATTTTGCCTCTGACAGCTTGCCCAGTTTCCAAATAACTCTTTCATCTTTCCAGGCTCTGTCTTCCGGATTGTCAGACGGAATATCAAAGGAATTAGAACCAGTTTGAAGCTGTGGTGAAACATAGTAACCATCACGCTCTGTACGATGTAACTCAATGTTACTTTTTCCATCAAATTTAATTCCCTGGTCTGTATAGCCGGAAAACGGATGTCCCCAGTAATTTAATCTAAAATCCCATTTACTTCTATCAAGCTCAGGACCATCAAATTCATCGCTCCATACAAGTTTCCAATCAAAACCTTCAGGAAGAAGGCTAGGTTCATGTGCATCTACTTTAAATTCTTTCATAATTAATTCTCTTACCTGATGTTTATAGAAACAAAACATCATATTCCTTTCATTTTAATATTGCGTTTAATATTTTATTTAAATTGTTTAATTATTTTATGTACTCTACCAGCTTGTCAGGGAAATTTACCGTCATTCCATCTGCCATAGAATCATACACATTTCTCATCAATTCCTCGGAATATACTCCCCACGCCCGAACATTAAAACCTTCCCTGTGCCATTTTTCCACATTTTCAGTGGTAACAATTGTTGCAAATGGACATAATTCATCTGCTTTTATCTCTTTTAGAAATTCTAATGTTTGCTCGTTTACCTCTCTGGTAAGAAAGCCAACACGATATTCCGGAGCATACTCCTTAAATATCTGTATACATTCAAGACTAAAAGAAGTAACAATCGTTTTATTATGCATACCATATTTTCTCAACATATCTGCAATATCTTTTTCAGTACCGGGTTGCTTGATTTCAATCGCAAAAGTAATATCTCTAAAAGAGAATTGTTTTAAAAACTCTTCGAACACTACAATTTTATCTGTCAAACCATTTTTCTCAAATGTAAATTGCTGCAATTCCTCTAACGTATAATCCGAAACACTTCCTTCTTGACCTGTCATACGGTCAATTGTTTTATCGTGAAATAACACTAATACCCCATCCTTTGTCATTTGGACGTCCGTTTCGATACCATTTGCACCCATATATATACCCAAATAAAAAGAAAGAAATGTATTTTCAGGAGCATAATGACTGGCACCTCTATGCGCATAATTTACAAATAATTCCCTACTTTCATTTAATATCACGGACTCTGCATCTTTTTCGCATTTTTCCAAAAAAGGAACCCATTCCGCATCATTGATAAATGGATTTTCAACAGAGTCCAACATGGTCTCATACTTTCCCTTTGTTTTGTTATTCCATGTATGGTTACCTACAAACACGTCTACATGCTCTTTTTTCAGGCGTTCCACAGATTTGAAATATAAACCTCTGTTTAACCATGAACATTTACGCCTATTCAAATAAGGTTTTTTCAGTTGATTGGTACCTGCACCTCCGAACATGCCTGCTCTATAAGTCTGTCCATTTTCTTCTACATTAAAGAAAAAAGAAAAGGTCCCTTCCGTATGCCCCGGAGTAGCAATGCAAAGAATATTTGTATTTCCAAGTGTAATCACTTGTCCATCCTGATAAAAGTGATTTGGCGCCCAACCGGAAATATATTTCACATCACCTTCACCCAAAAAGGTTTCTGCTTTAGTCAACTCCAAAAGCCTTGGCGTACCATCCGTATGGTCACTGTGACCATGGGAGTGCAGTATATACTTTACATCCTTGATATCAAAGCCCAACTCTGTTACAGACTCTACAATTACATCTGCAGTTTCTGCATAACCGCTATCAATTAATATCAAACCATCCCCTGTATCAATTAAGTGTGAGGAGGCTCTATAAGTGCCTACAAAATATAAATTTCCTACCATCTTAAATGGCTTCATATCTCCTAACATGTTACTCTCTCCATTCTATTTAGGTGCAAAAACAGCCTCATCAAACTCCATGCACTCTCCATTATCCATTATTAAAGCAAATGATGTACTCTCCACATCATGATCCGCTTCCACAGCTATAATTGGACACGCTTCCCCCGGATAAAGCACGGTAACCACACGAGTAGTATCTGCATATGTGGTATAATGTACGGTAGGCAAATGCAGGTCATCTCCCTGAATTCCTGAAGCACCTTTTTTCCAGCCTTGCCATTCCGGCGTCTGCTGTCCACTGACAACGCTTACTCCAGCTGTCTTCACATCCGTAAGGTTATTTAAAATATGCAAAAAATCTGCCTTGACATGCATGCCGCTTACAACAACATTCTCTGCATCTACATGCCACAGAAATTCATATTCATTCCGGTCCCCACTGTATAAGCGGTCAATAACAACAAAATATGGCTCCAGATTTGCTTTGGGCTTTTTCAGAAATAAAACCGTACGTTGATGCTTTACCCCGCTATAAATACTTCCCTCTACAATGTCATTAATTTCCTTATCCTTAAAGGCTGTATCCGCATCACAATTACCATAACCTTCATCATACATACCGGTTACATAGTCAAACTCATCTTCTATACGGTATTCCATGAGTGCTTTCTTATTTATATCCTCATCTCGCCAATGATAGCTTCCACGCCGATACTGATCCATACCATTAACGCGAATGGTATTATGAGAACGGCTGGAAATTGCATACTTCCTCATTTCAGAACCATCATAGGCGTAATTACCACACTCTGTAAGAATATTTTTTCCCTTAGCATGTATCATCAGATTCAGCTTATCCTCATGCTGGTGTCCGGTACCAAACGGAGCTACATCCAAAAAGCCCCAAGTATCCTTCTCTCCCCATCCGTTACGCATAATCATCATGCCGGCATACTCCATTGCAACGGAGGTAAATTCAGGCTTGTACTCATCTGCCTTGCTCTCATCACATACCCATTGGAAATACCTATTTTTCGGAAAAAGCTCTTTATGATTAGCTATAATGGAGCCCACAGACATATCCATGCCATCATTGATATCAGGTAGGAGACCATCCGGACGCATCAGCTTTACATAAACTTCCAACATCTTTTCCACTCGGGAAAGGAACATCTCAGGCAATGAAATTTCGTATACCTTTGCAAAGCGAATCAGACCCATATATTCACTGATAACTGCATTATGATACGCGGTAGTCAACTCAACTTGAAAGCAATCCGGTTCCGGATATACCTGCCGTTCCAACTCTTGCTGAAGCATACGCATAGCATAATCAAACCATTCTCCGGATTGCTTATACAGCGGATATAGCACACCGATTTTTACTAATCCATACATTTCCATAATGAGCCAGTTGCCATTGCGGTGATTCATGCGCAGACGATGACCATGCTCCCACACGGACTTGTACCAATCTGTGAGAATATCATCCGTCATATAAGGACTATTGATAAATGCAAACAATACGTAAGGCCAGTTGCTATTCATACGAATTCCACATTCAATGGTACGCCAGCATATGGTCTCCCCTCCCTTTACGTCATCTTCGGGCGCAATTGCCTGCTTTACCCAACTGTCAAACATCTGGACAAAAACTTTGGCATATTTTTCATCTCCAGTCATACGATACTGATATGCCAAAACTTTCCATTCGTGGCATCGATTCAACTGCCACGTCCATTCCTTATACTGATTGTAAGTAGGATTATGGAACCAATCTACCTTCTCCTTGAACTGATATGGTGTGCCACAGGAAATCAAGTGTAATTTGGATATACGTTCGGCAGCTTCTTCTTCCGTCTCGCCCTTAAAGGTAAATAAATTTTCGGACCTTTCATAAGGAAGCTTGAAAAACTTATCCGGCTCCAGTGTAGCCCGCACATAAGCCCCAAGCATTTTTCTGCACTTGACATAATCGCCAACCGCTGCTGCTTTTGGTATTTCCTCAAGTCCCGGTAAGGAACAGTCGATTAACTCACCAAAAAACCGGGCATCTGTAAGCTTAGGTCCAATTATTTCATTAATCATTGTAAAAAATCCTCTCGTATAGGTGTAAAAATATCTAAAAGAATTCCTTCCTCCAAACATACACAGCCGTGTTTAATAGAATCTTTTTTCAACATACTATCCCCCGGCTTCACAACCTTCTTGATACCACCTATTTCGAACTCAAATTGTCCGGAAACCACATAGGTAATCTGAGTATGCGGATGCTGATGTAAAGCTCCCACAGCACCCTTCTCAAAATGATTTTCAACACACATTAACTCGTCTGTATAAGCTAGAATTCTTCTGCATACACCTGGGGCACACTCTTCCAGATTACACGCTTCCCTATCGTTCCAAACTCTGTCTTTCCAATCAATCATAATCATGTCTCCATATCAAGATAATTTTTTTATTCACTTAGCTTATGTAAAGTTACAGTAAATTTCTACCTCTTTTTTTCCTTCAAGCAAATGATAAGGAATATATTTACCTTTCATTTCTTCCCCATCTACTATCAGCTTATATGGTGAATCACTTCGCTTCACTGTCAAATGACATGTAATTCCTCTGTAAATACGCGTCATCTCAAAGCAATTCCATGAAGACGGAATACATGGATCAATGGTCAAACCATCATAGTCTGCACGAAAACCAAGAATATACTGAGTGGCTGCATAATACATCCAGGATGCAGTGCCCGTCAGCCAAGAATTAGAACCTGCTCCAAAACGTTCGTGTGAAGGTCCCAGCAATGCAGATGCATATACATAAGGCTCAATTAATGTTACATCAGAAATATCATTCCGCATGCATGGTAAAGTTGCTTTGTATGCTGCAAATGCATCATCGCCGCGTCCAAGCATTGCCTGAGCAATTACAGCCCAAGTACTCGCATGACAGAACACTCCGCCATTTTCTTTAATTCCACTATGGATGCCAAAGAAATGTTTGTTTTCCAAGTCATATCCTTCTGATGCCGGATAATGCGAAATATAGCCAAATTTGCACAACAAATATCTATTTACATTATCGAATGCCATATTTGCTTCCTCGGCAGTCGGCAGATGTGAAAGTACCGCCCATGACTGAGGATTTAAAAATATTTTGTTATATTCGTCCTCATCCGTTCCATATTTCTCGCCCGCATCCGTAAATGCTCTAATAAACCATTTACCATCCCAAAGCTGCGGATACTGCTCCTTACACCAAGCATAAAATTCATCCACATAAGCAGTGTCTCTTCCGGCATGTCCCAACAATTCCTTTAGCTGGTAAGCTGCGGTTGCCGCCATAAAGAATACAAATGAGCTTTCTGCCTTTCCACCATTTCCTATGGCAGCCAGACTGTCATTCCAATCATTTTTCAGAAACTTCGGAATATTATGTTCTCCTACATTTGCTCTTGTAAACTCAAGCCCCCTGATCAGATGCTCCAATACAGTTCCTTCGCCTTTATCCTCATAAGGTACTATTTCGTCAAGAAAAAGATAATCTCCGGTTTCTTTGATATAAGCACATACGGAATATACAGACCACAAATGATCATCGGAACGGTCACCGCCCTTTGCCTCACCGGTTGCCGGATAATATACATCTTTCGCATTTCCATTAGCACGCTGGATTGCAAGCAAGGTCTTGATTCGTTCTTTTGCCTTCTCCGGCATAGCATGCATAATACCCAAAACATCCTGCATACTGTCTCTAAAGCCCCATCCTCTGACGAATCCACGCTCGTAATAAGACACAAATCTTGACCAGTTAAATGTAGTAGCACATTGATATGCGTGCCATATATTGATCATCTTATTCATATCCTCATCCGGCGTATTGATTTGACAATAATTCAGATGCTTGTCCCACTTCTCTTTCACTGCCTGCAGATCCTTCGCTGCGATTTCCACATCCAGGGCGCTATCCACGATTCCCGGAATCTGGGAACGCTCCCTCGCTGCTCCTACAACAACCATAAACCTCTTTTCTTCCCCATCAGCAAGTGTCATCGGACAAGAAAACGCACCACAGGACTGATCGGCATTATTATTTTCATTTCCACAGCTTCCGCGTTCCACTGCAATAGGATTTTGTTCGCATCGATATGCACCTATAAATTTATCCCTCGCACAATCGAAACCATCTATTTCCAAATTGGTACTAAAGAATCCATATATACCGCCACTAGGAGAAAATCCAGGCGAAGCATCAAAGGTAATAATTTGGTTCTCACAACTGCAAGTCATATAATACCTTGCCCACTCCATTAAATTATCTATCTGTGCATCATAATGAGCAAATTCCACATAAGGAAATAATTTTAAGTTACGACGCTTACCTGATACATTTTTTATTTTGCAACTCCACAACTCGTAATTCTTACCATCAGGTATATAAAACGTCATTTCCGTTTCTATCCCACTATAACGACTCTTAATCACAGTATATGATAAACCATGTCTACATTCATAATACTCCGGTTCTTTCATCACCGGCTGCCATGTAGGAGACCAATATTCGGCTTCATCCATATCCCTTATGTACACATATCTACCCGGTCTGTCCATAGGCATAATATTGTAATGATATCTTGTCAATCTTCTCTTTCCTGGATCACCGTCAAATAACAAACCTCCGCCGTTATTTGATATAAAACTACCAAAGCCTCCAAAACCAAGATAGTTTATCCATGGAGTCGGCGTGTCCGGACGTGTAATGACATATTCTTTGTTGCTCGTGTCAAAATATCCGTAGTTCATCCTGTTACCTCTCATTCCATTATAATTTTACATACTCCGTCTTAAAAAGGGGCTGGCTGAATCCAGCCCCTTAAGTCTCCCACAATAACTTTGGAGAATGCAAAACGCAAATACTAATATTTTTTTGTTATACGATTTATGCCGATAATTGACACTGCAAAAACAAATAAACACAGTACGTACCATAATAAAATGTTGCTATTATCACCAGTAGGTGTTGCATTTGCTGTCAAATTTTCCACTGGTGTTTCCGCTGTATTCTCTGTTTTCATTTCCTCATCATCGTCATCTAATGTATCATCTGGTGCTGGTGTTGGCTCCTCACTTGGTCCAGGTGTCGGTGTTGGCTCCTCACTTGGCCCAGGTGTCGGTGTTGCTGCTGCCTTAATAATCAATGTAGAATCTACACTTTTACCATTTGTGTAGCAGATTGTCACAGTGTGCTCTCCATCTGCCAATGTTTCCATGTATGATGCCTTAAATTCTACAACCGTAGAGCCTTTTGTAACGGTATAATTGGACGCATCTACTGTATTGCCGTCCATTTTCACGCTCTCAAACTTATCATAGTTACCTGTACAATAAATAGTTACCTTACCATTCGTTCCAAGCGTATACTCGGTATCCGTGCGTTCAGCAACTATTGTCGGAACTGCCTCTCCTAAAAATGCGATTTCATCAATGGCATTCCATTTACTTGTGCCGCCTCCCTTTCCATATCCATAGAGTTTCACATACCTTGCTTCCACATTATACATGTTATATTCTTCAAACTCTGAAGTTGTTCCACTGCTGTATAATATTTTCTGTGAACCTGCTTCTGTATAGTTTATACCATCCGTTGATACTTCCACAGCGAATCCAAGTGAGCTCGCAGTTCCCTTATAGACCGCCAAAAGTAGTTTATCAATAGTATACACCTGACCCAGATCAAAAACTCCCATTTCCACTCCATTTAAACCGCCAACAGTCCAAGTCGTATATAAATCGCCATCCAGTGCATTTGAAATTGGAACACTTGGATTCTCGTTTTCAAAACAGAATACATTCTTAACCTTAATTGCATTTGGATAAAGATCTGGATAATGATATGACCAATCATAAAAATCAATTGGTAAATCCGCTGTCACTTCAATAAGTAAACATTGTTCATCCCATTCAATTACCATATTTTGTGCAAGTGCCTCTGCAAGGAAAGCTACCGGTACTAAAAACTCTCCATCTACTGTTTTTATATCCGTTGTTTCAACAGTTCCACTGCCTGGTACTGTGATAGAAATGCGGCTATTTGTAACATCTATAACATTGCCCAAATAATCAATAGATGCACTGTCTGCATTACTTGTTATCTCTGATTTCAGTGCTTCGAAAAGTGCTTTTACAGGCAGGTATAATTTCTCGCCATTTCTCTCAGGCTTTACCTGTGTATACACATATTTCATATTCACTCTAAAATTAATATTTTCCGTAAAAGTCGGCTTGTTTTCCGTAAAATTCTTTTCACTATCATCAGATATGCGGGTAAGCGTACATTCACCTGCAGGTGCACTAAAGTAGATGATACCACCCTCATCTGTTGAAATCTGTGTATCTACAACGTTTCCATTTACCTTTACAACCCAAGTACCTGACTGAAGACCTGCTACGTTTACCTTATAACTTGTCACATCCGCATCTGCCGGAATTATGAAAGTAACATCCGTCCCTGCACCAATGCGGCTCTGTTTGTCCACAAGTTCCTTGTTAAACATTGCAACTCGGTCAAAAACCTTAGCACCTACAACAAGATCTGCTTCAATCAATTCTGCTTCTTCAAGAGCCAGTGTCTGGTCTGCATCATTTACATACATAACATTCAACATATAATCGGTTTGATTCGTTGAGCCTGTAGTTGTAGAGATTTCTACTCTTCCCCATCCTTCTTCCATAGGCTCTAAACTAAATCTATCAGAAGGTTGATAATTCACATCGCCAACCATAAACTGCTGTCCCTCTCCGCCGATTTTAGTAATAGTAGCATTTTTTGGTAAAAGAGTTTGATTCGTAAGCATGCCATTATAATCTTCTTCTGTATTGGTAATAACCGTTACATTACCGGAAATTGTAGGTTCACTCTGCATATGAAGCAGGAAGGACTTGGTAGAATTTGCTTCTGTAGTAGTAATACGATCAAACACTACAAATGCAGCCGGATGCTCCTCATCTTCCAACGGCATAAACAACATACTTCTGACTGCTTCCGTTACGTTGTCATCATACGCAACCGCAATATCCCCTGCAAGGTAATTATATTCCGGTGTGTAGGTATCCGGTCCAAATTCCTGACCAATTACCATACCCGTCGTACAATCATCTATATTTTCCTTCAAGGATGCTATAGTCTTGTACTCACCCCCACCATTCGGAGTTCTCTGTACACCTGTCGGATTATTTGTGGAAGTAATAGATAACGTATTGTGTGCTACAGATGCTTGATTATAAATCTTATTATGAGGATCATTATAAGACATATAAGCACCTGATTCACTTGCCAAAATACCCTTATAATATATCTGGAAACTTCCGGCATCTCTATGATGATGATTTAAAGTTTGTACTTCTCCAATTTTCATAAAAGCTAAAACATCCGGAGAAGTTACACCCATGTTCCACCCGGTACGTGCAATCATTGTTCCTATTGGTGTTCCAATATATTTTGCCAACGGAAGTTCTGCCTTTTCTCCTGTCTGAATACTTGGATCATTCAAAGCCAACATTTGTATTTCTGTCAAAAAGGCATAACCACCGGCTATGGTTGCAGTTTCCAAAAATTCTGCTTTCAGTACACCATCTTTGTAGAAATTAGATGCAAGAAAGAAGAGGTAATCTGTCGTTTGATATATACGAGAAAGATCCTTTGAACGTTCAAAATCATCATCTCCCTCTCTTAAGAGCTCACTATCAGGTCGTCTGGTATATATCCACTGGTATGCAACCTGTGCAGCCTCTTCTACATATACTTCTGTAAGCTCATCCTCTTTATCCATATTACAAAGAAGTATTTGTGACCATAAATCACCAATAAATCTTTTAGCACCATAATAGGTTCCCTGCCAATGTCCACCAGATTCAAAGAAATAATTTCTCGCCGGTACATACTCCTCAAAATATCTTCCTGCCACATAATTATAAATGTCCGGATATTCATCATAGGTTGCAATTGCTAATGCCATCCAGTTTCTCTGAAGTTGGTTTTCACTTCCGTGACTTGTCACGGAACTCTGTTTACTTGGTGGGCATCCTATCTCCATGTAATCTCTGGCCGTAGCTTGACATCTGGCAACGATCTCCTTTTTATCTTCCTCAGTCAAAAGATCGTAACACCAGTCGTACACCTCGGCTGCCACTAAAAGTATGTAACCGCTGTTATAAACGGCATAAGTATCCGTTGGTAAGCCCATATCTGTGGCCAAATACTCTTTAAGTGACCTTACCGCTTCCTTACCATTTTCTAAAGCCGCTTTAGAAATATCACTCTCAGGATCATTCTTATCATAATTAATTACATAATCAAACGCCTTTGCAGCTAGAATGGACCTGATAGATGAACTTGTTACATCACAAGCCGCATTCTTATTATTAGTAAACATTTCGTATGCTACTGCATTTTCAGGATGCGTTAAATTTGCTCTTATTGTTGCAATATCATTCTTTGTAAACATTACTCTTGGATGTGCATCCTTTGGAGGCGTTATATCGGGAGCCTTATACACATCTGAAGGCATTGTTTCAACATAAAGGTTCTGATTATCATCCGGTAAAGTTTTGGCATCTGTTGGTACAAATGAAGAATTTTTTGTGACTACAAATGCATCAAATAAGGCACCAAATGAGTTAACGCCTTGCTTTGACTTTATGTCTATATTAATTATCTCTCCTGCTTTTTTGCCTTCAATTGCAGCAAGTTTTACCCACACAAAGGATGGGGCATTTCCTGTTCCATAGTAATCTGTAATTGTAAGCGACTTATTGGTATAATCACTACATTCTGTTGAGAGCCAAATCTTTTTATAACTATTGCCGCTTATAGCAACTCTTGCCCAAACATGATACGTACTATCCACATCAACGGTAACATCAAAGCCTAGATTTGATTGATAAACGGAATAATCAAGTGAATCTATCGTTAATTGATTTCCATCAGCATCATATAAGCGGAATCTTTGACGCATCTGTATTGCTTCTGCATTTTCACCAAATGCTGTAGTAGCTGTAGTTGTCCCCTTAATTTCTTCCACCCTTACTACATCATTCTTGGCATCATAATCCGTAGCATTAGGATCATTTTCTGTATTAATCCTTGCATCCTCTGCTTCAAACATTACAGATCCATTTGTTGTAGCAAACGATCCGTTGGTTGTATCCGCAGGTTTTTTTGTTGCATTATATACCGCCTGATAGGTTGTATTTCCCGTTACTGTCGCATCACTTGATAAGAAATCACCTTCCACCTGTCCGGTTGCTCCATTATATAATTTCCATCCGACAAAGTCGTATGTATAATCCTTATCCTCTGCTCTAGTCGGATTATCCGGCAACTCTATCGTTGCGCCTGAAAAATATTGAGTTGAGGAAAGTTCCGCACCATTATGATCAATAAATTTGACTGTATACTCTGTGTTAGTAACTACAAATGCATCAATTAGAGCACCCATTTCGTCTTTGCCCTGTCTCGGCTTAAAATCTACATATATAGAATCCCCTACCTCTTTGCTTTCAATCGTAGCAAGTTTTACCCATACAAAAGAAGCTGGATTATCACCGTAGAATTTATTTGAACTTGTTGCTAAAAGCGATTTTTTCGTATAATCAACCTGATCTATACTAGACCATATTGATGTATAACTCTTACCATACACAGCAACTCTTGCCCAAATATAGTATGTCCCTGCTTGATCAACAGTAACATCAAAACCCAAGTTTGATTTGTAATCCTCATATGCAATTTCCGCTAATTGATTACCAGAAACATCTTTTTGAAACCTTTGACGCATCCGTACCGCTTCTTCACCTGACGCTGTAGTAGCTGTAGTCGTTCCTGTAATTTCCTCTACCCTTACTACATCATTTTTAATATCATAATCCGCAGACGTAGGGTCATTCTCTGTATTAATCCTTACATCCTCTGCTTCAAACATTACATAACCATTTGCTGTAAAAAACGATCCGGTATTTGTATTTATAGGTTTTTCTGTTGCAGTGTATACCGCCTGATAGGTTGCAACTCCCGTTACTGTCGCATCACTTGCCAAAAAATCCCCTTCCACTTGTCCGGTCGTTTCGTTATATAATTTCCATCCGGCAAAGGTGTAAGTGTAATCCTCATCTTCTGCTCTGCTTGGATTACTTGGTATCTCTATCGTTGCACCTGCTACATACTGAGCTGAGAAAAGTTCGGCATTATTATAATCAATAAATCTGACAGTATACTTCGTTTCCGTGTTACCCAGGTCAACATCCGGCAGAGGCTTATCATCTGTAGGTTCAAATGAAGCATTTGTTGTAACTACGAATGTATCAAATAAGACACCATAATACGCATTTCCCTGCCTTGGTTTAATATCTACATGTATGGATTCCCCTATCTCCTTGCCTTCAATCGTAGCAAGTTTTACCCATACAAAAGAAGGATTATATCTATTATCATTGTTG
>JAFXAZ010000009.1 GCA_017521985.1 Lachnospiraceae bacterium | reverse complement strand
ATAAAGACTTCAACAGTTAAATCTTCCCACTGTTTTGCACGAAGATATTGGTCTGTTGATTTTCTGTATGCTTCTGCTTGGTCGAAATTAACCTTAAAACTGAAGTACAGATTAGTCCTCCCCATATTTGATAGCAGCCTGTGCTGCTGCAAGTCTTGCAATCGGCACACGGAATGGAGAACAAGATACATAGTCAAGACCAATCTTATGGCAGAATTCTACGCTAGATGGGTCACCACCGTGTTCACCACAAATACCTACGTGTAAGTGGTTGTTAACCGGCTTGCCAAGCTTAATGGTCATTTCCATAAGCTTACCAACACCTGTCTGGTCTAACTTAACAAATGGGTCGTTCTCGAAGATCTTTGTATCATAGTAAGCATCTAAGAACTTACCAGCATCGTCACGAGAGAAACCGTATGTCATCTGTGTTAAGTCGTTTGTACCGAAGCAGAAGAAATCAGCATCCTTAGCGATTTCATCAGCTGTTAAACAAGCACGTGGAATTTCGATCATTGTACCAACTTCGTATTCCATATCAATGCCTACTGCAGCGATTTCAGCGTCAGCTGTTTCTACAACAACCTTCTTAACATACTTGTATTCCTTAACTTCAGATGTAAGAGGAATCATAATTTCAGGACGGGTCTTCCATTCCGGATGAGCCTTCTGAACGTTGATAGCTGCACGGATAACAGCCTTTGTCTGCATCTTTGCAATTTCCGGGTAAGTAACTGCAAGACGGCATCCTCTATGACCCATCATTGGGTTAAATTCATGTAAGCCCTGAATAATAGCCTTAATATCTTCTACGCTCTTGCCCTGTGCATCAGCTAATTTCTTAATGTCCTCTTCTTCTGTTGGAACGAACTCATGAAGAGGTGGGTCTAAGAAACGGATAGTAACCGGGTTGCCTTCCAAAGCTTCATATAAAGCTTCGAAGTCGCCCTGCTGGTATGGTAAAATCTTTTCAAGAGCTGCTTCTCTTTCTTCTACAGTGTCAGAACAGATCATTTCACGGAATGCTGCAATTCTGTCTTCTTCGAAGAACATATGCTCTGTACGGCAAAGACCGATACCTTCTGCGCCAAGCTCACGAGCTTTTCTAGCATCTGACGGTGTATCAGCATTTGTACGAACTTTTAATCTACGGAACTTGTCAGCCCAAGCCATAATTCTGCCGAATTCGCCGGCGATTGTAGCGTCAACAGTTGGGATGATACCATCATAAATATTACCTGTAGAACCATTGATAGAGATGTAATCACCTTCTACAAATGTCTTGCCACCTAATGTGAACTTCTTGTTTGCTTCATCCATAACGATATCGCCACAACCGGATACACAGCAAGTACCCATACCACGAGCAACTACTGCAGCGTGGCTTGTCATACCACCACGTACGGTTAAGATACCCTGAGAAGCCTTCATACCGGTAATATCTTCAGGAGATGTCTCAAGACGTACTAAAATAACCTTTTCGCCTCTGTTGTTCCAAGCCTCTGCATCTTCAGCTGTAAATACAACCTTACCGCAAGCAGCACCCGGAGAAGCGCCAAGACCTTTACCCATTGGAGTTGCAGCCTTTAAAGCAGCAGCGTCAAACTGTGGGTGTAATAAGGTATCTAAGTTACGAGGATCGATCATAGCTACTGCTTCTTCCTCTGTTCTCATACCTTCATCTACTAAATCACAAGCTATCTTTAAAGCAGCCTGTGCTGTTCTCTTACCATTTCTGGTCTGTAACATGAAAAGCTTTCTATCCTGGATAGTGAATTCCATGTCCTGCATATCTCTGTAGTGGTTCTCTAAGATAGAGCATACGTTTGTAAACTGTTCGAAAACTTCCGGCATAACCTCTGCTAAAGCTGCGATAGGCTGTGGTGTACGAACACCTGCAACTACGTCTTCACCCTGAGCATTGATTAAGAATTCACCCATAAGTTTCTTTTCGCCTGTAGCTGGGTCACGTGTAAATGCTACACCTGTACCGGACTCATCAGACCAGTTACCGAATGCCATTTCCTGTACGTTAACAGCAGTACCCCAAGAATATGGGATATCGTTGTCACGACGGTATACGTTAGCACGTGGGTTATCCCAGGAACGGAATACAGCCTTAACAGCACCCATTAACTGTTCCTTTGGATCCTGTGGGAAGTCTACACCGATTTTAGCCTTGTATTCAGCCTTGAACTGCTCTGCTAATTCCTTTAAGTCAGCAGCTGTTAAATCAACGTCCTGTGTAACGCCTCTAGCTTCTTTCATTTCATCGATAAGCTCTTCGAAGTATTTCTTACCTACTTCCATAACTACGTCAGAGTACATCTGGATGAATCTTCTATAGCAGTCACGAGCCCATCTTTCGTTGCCTGTCTTTGCAGCAACAACTTCTACTACTTCATCATTTAAACCAAGGTTAAGGATTGTATCCATCATACCCGGCATGGAAGCTCTAGCACCGGAACGAACAGAAACAAGTAATGGATTCTCTAAATCACCAAACTTCTTTCCTGTAATTCCTTCCATCTTTACGATGTATTCGTTAATCTGTGCCTGAATTTCCTCGTTAATCTTTTCGCCGTCCTCATAGTACTGAGTACAAGCTTCTGTTGTGATGGTGAAACCCTGTGGTACCGGAAGACCTAAGTTTGTCATTTCAGCAAGGTTAGCACCCTTACCACCAAGCAGATTTCTCATGCTGGCGTCACCTTCTGTAAAAAGGTATACCCACTTATTAGCCATAATCTAATGACCTCCTAAAAAACTTTTTTTGTGTGCATCCAGCGTATATGTATGTGTAAATGCACATTGAAACATACCCGAACAGTCTTTAATTAGACTGCTCCACGCTCAAGTGGAGATATTATATCACAAAAAATTCATTTTGTGTATAGAAACTTGTTAAATTTTTGGCAATCATTTAATTTTTGTAAGAATTGCACAAATTTTACTTTTGTAGAAATATTTTTCAGTTGTTTTTAATGCATTATTATCCTTTTATCATTTCACGGTACGCTTGTTCCCAGCACTCCTCCGGAATATCCGGCCAAACGCATCTACCATGCTTCTGCTTGCATAGCTCCATGGCCCTGCCAAGCACATTGCCATGAGACTGACTTTTTCTCCCTGTGTGCAACGAGTTTACTGTCACCTTGTACCAAAATGGAGCTGCCTTATCCAATTCTGTCTCTTTTAAATCGGCAATTATCTTTAAAGAATCATATTGCAGACTAATAAATTCTTCTTGCCATGCACCATTTTCTCCGTACAATATCATAAACTGCGCCTTGCCATCACTTTCCAAAGGCATTCCAACTGAACCGGGATTTAAAACCGCTTTTCTCGAATGCGCGAATTTTTGCTGAATATGAGTATGCCCACAAAGAATATATTCACTGGCATCTTTTTCTATGATTTCTAATGACTTTGCATCGTTTACAAGCAACGCCCCATTTGCTTTTTCCGGCGACCCATGGCATGCAGTAAGGGCTGGAAATCCTTCAAATTCTATTGCTTGTACATGATTTTGAGCTGAAAAAAAATCCAAATCCTTACTATTTAAATTTTGATATGTATAAAGCAGCGTTCCGGTAGTCGAATCCATATTCTTCCAGCCCTGCTCACCATTCTTACGATAATGCAGCCAATATCCTTCCTTATTTCCTTTTATAAAATAGCATTCGTAACGCTCTGCCAACTCATAAAGCATCGTCATGGTTTTCTGTGGAAACGCCAAGTCTCCAACGTAATCTCCCAAAAACACAAAGGTGTTTATGCCCTTATCGAGTGCGTAATCCACACACCTTTTCAGAGCAATATAATTACCATGTATGTCCGATAATACCGCTATCTTCTTTGTCTTAGACATAAAATTATCCTCCACACTGTGCTTACATCCATAGCATAGAGGACTTATGTTAGAAATTTGTTATGTTTGCTCCGACTTCTGTTCTCTCATTACTCTTCCGGTCGGGGGTATTACCTGCTTCTACCCCGACCGCACCACGCTCTTCATCTCCCCGGTCGGGGGTATTCCTCGCTTCTACCCCGACCGCAGAACACTTTTCACTTCTCCAGTCGGGGGTAATAGCTACTTCTGCCCCGACCGCACCACGCTCTTCACTTCCCCGGTCGGGGGTAATAGCTACTTCTGCCCCGACCGCACCACGCTCTCCGCCTCCCCGGTCGGGGGTAATAGCTACTTCTGCCCCGACCGCACCACGCTCTCCGCCTCCCCGGTCGGGGGGATTCCTTGCTTCTGCCCCGACCGCTTGCCTCTTTCCAGCCCTCAAGTCGGAAAATCACTTTCCACAAGACAAAATTCAACCAATTCCCTTGGCATCAAAACTCTCTTTCATCAACTAATTCTGAAATGACCTACAATATCCTCTCTGTTTTCCAATATATCTTCTTCGTAATGCTTTTGGTATGGATTGGCATGATGAATAATAAACGGCACACCATTTTTATTGCGCTTGTCTGACACAATTCCAATATGCTTCTTAAACACAATAATATCGCCGCCCTGCCACTGCTCTATTTCCATTACATCCGTAGTCAGACTGATTGCATGATTCTTAAAATACACCAGTAGATTTCGCACACGCCTAAAGTCAATATTTGGGTCTGCCTTTTCCACTTCATACATGTCCGGATGGGCTGCAATGTCCTCATTTACCAATTGCTGCAAATCATACCCTGCATGCAAAAGGCCTTGTGCCACCACGTCCGTACACACACCATACCCATCATCCGGATATCCACCGGCATAATACTTGCTTTTGTACTCCGGATTGGTCGCTATATATGCACGCACATTTTGCAAAATGTCCGTCTGGTCATCCACCCCATCTCCATCCTTGTCCAGCATGCTAATATATGTAGCGATTCCAAAATCCTCGTTGGTATATTTTCTATGTGGAATAATATTCAATATGTACAGTAGATACACTGCTAATGCAATGATGACAAGTGTCAGTATGGTTAAAACAATTCGTAATTTCCTCATAACTACCTCTAGAACCCATTGGCCTCCTACAATAACCTGTTCAACTTCTCATTCAGCACCGCATACACCGGCTTCATATGCTCCTCGGTCACATACTGGTTTATTTCCTCAATAGGGACCCAGCCCACGCCGCTGTTTTCGTCCGGCTTCATGCGCACCGCGTCCTCTTCGTCCGCCTCAAACAAATACTCCACATCAAAGTGCAAATGTGCGTTCACGTACTTGCCTCGCTTATAATGCGGAAAAACCGTCAAAATATTGATGCCATAAATACCATCGTATAAAAGTCTGATATTAATCAGACCGCTTTCCTCAGCAACTTCCTTTTGCACAACACGCAGCAAATCCTCATCACCATCCGCATGTCCGCCCAGCCAGCCCCAGGAATTGTAAATATTATGATATGCCATAAGCACCTTCGTACGCTCTTTATTTACAATCCACGCAGAAGTCGTCATATGTGCCAACACATTTTCACGGCTAAAGGCATTCTCATTCTGCTGCAAGAACTCTAAAATAATAGGCTTTATATGTGCTTCTTCCTCATTATATGGTTTGTAATTTTTTAACTGCTCTAAAAGTTTCATTTTGCGCTCCAACTCTACAGTGCTGCAGAATCCAATACAATCGTAAACGGTCCGTCATTTTCTAGCGCCACCTTCATGTCTGCGCCAAAGCTTCCGGTTTCTACCGTAAAATCACGCTTGCGGCATTCTTCAATAATGTATTCATACAATTCCTCTGCATGCGCCGGGTCTCCCGCCTCAATAAAGCTTGGTCTAAAACCCTTCTTACAATTAGCATACAGTGTAAACTGACTTACCAGCAAAAGCTCTCCGCCCACATCTTTCAGCGCTAGATTGGTTTTCCCCTGCTCATCCATAAAAATGCGAAGCCCTGTCATTTTGTGAATCATCTTGTCTGCCACTTCCTTTGTGTCATCCTGACAAACTCCAATCAGCACCATAAATCCTTTTCCAATTTTGCCAATTACCTCTCCATCCACGGTTACGGATGCATGATTTACCCTCTGTATTACAAATTTCATTTTAGTTCCTTCCTTGAATGTTTATGTAATATTTTTTTATAATGTATGTACACGATGTAAATACCCACAATACTTTCTGCGCACAGAAATATCACACCTGCCCCCGGAGAAATCAAGCACACAAGTGACGCCGCTAAAATCGCCCATGCACATTTCCGATACAGTGCTGCCATTTCTTTATTGTATGCCGGAATATTCTGCACCTTTTTCTTTAATGAATTATCGCCGGACCAAAAAGTAATCGGTGTCACACTGTTTGCATCATACCGGGAAATGATAAAAAACGGAATCGCGCAGAATACGCAACAAATAACACTAATTATTCTCTCTGCCATAACTCTCTCCCTCCATAATCCTTCTCATTTACTTTTTGGCTCTATGCCACTCACCAGTCTCTTCATCCTTGACTAGCACAAGTTCATAACCTCCACCCGGTCTGTTAAAATAAATTTCTGTATCCTCCGGTGCAAGCTCCAGTGTAAACGTGTTTTTTGCACCAAAAGAACTGTTTATACCGCCAAAGGTATAATAAAAAGTAAGGTAATGCGGCTTTACTCCGCCACCTTTGTCTGTATAACCTCTGATATATCCGATACTCTCCGCACTCCCTACGAGAAAAGTCATTTCCGTACCATCCTCCGATACGGAATAATCTATAAGCACCTCATTAGGCGCTTTTCGAAAGCCTGTGCCCACAAAATAAATCGTAGCCAATGCAACTGCAATGACAACTATGGTCAGAATTATTTTCTTAAACATATGGATACCTCCCTTCAAACAGTCGATTGTTCTCTTATTGCTTTTATTTTAACACGCTAAAGCACGCTTGAAAATACCATTCATAAATTCTTAAACATTACAAAATTCAAGGCAGGCCATCGGCCTGCCTCGCTTCTACCCAAACATTTTCTTAATTTCTTCGTAATTCTTTGCGGTCATCAATGCCGACTCTCCCAGACCTTTAAACTTCACAATATAAGTCCATCGACCATATGGTTCGATTTTAGAAATCATGGAAATATTGATAATATAAGATTTATGGCAGCGCATAAATTCTTTTGGATTCAGTTTTTCTTCGATACTACCCAGGGAGGCAGACGTTTTATAAACTTCATCCTTGGTGAAAATACGGGTGGCACTATCGCTGCGTTCTACAAAGATAATGTCTTTTTTATCAATGAAAAGAACCTGTTCTTTGCCCTTAATCATCAGTTTGCCGCTGTGCTGCTCGGACTGGGTCACTACTTCTTCTTTCTCAGCAGGCACGTTTTTCTCATGCTCTCCCTGAATACGGGTCAGCGTTTTTACCACACGCTCTACGTTAAAAGGCTTTACCAGATAGTCAAAGGCATATATTTCAAAGGCATTTGCCATATATTCGCTGTGTGCGGTAGCAAAGATTACCTTCAATTTTGGATTTAACTCGGTTAAAATTTTGGCACATTCCAACCCACTGTCGCCATTTAAGTCAATATCCACAAAGGCTACGTCAGGGCGGTATTTTGCAAAATCGGAAACCGCTGCGGCAAAATCTCCCGCTTCTGACACTACCTGAAATCCATCCTGCCTTTCCACGATCATGCGAAGAAGCTTGCGGATTTCCGGCTCGTCTTCAATAATACAAATTTTAATCATTTAATTACTCACTTATCTTTTTACTTTTTGCAAAGGTGCTGATACCATCTCCGATATCCTTCTTCATGTCCGTATCTGCCAGTACATTCTGCATTTTGTAATAATCCATCACACCAATGCTTCCATTGCGAAGTGCTTCTGCCATAGCCTTTGGAATTTCGGCCTCTGCTTCCACAACTGCCGCGCGCATTTCCTGCTCTAAAGCAACTGCCATTGCTCTACGCTCTTCTGCTCTGGCCTGTGCAATCTTATTGTCAGCCTCTGCCTGTAAGCTCTGTAAATTCGCACCGATATTTCGTCCGATATCAATATCTGCAATATCAATAGAAATAATTTCATATGCTGTTCCGGAGTCCAGACCTTTTGCAAGTACCAGCTTGGAAATATCATCCGGATTTTCCAAAACCTCGCTGTGGGTTCTGGAGGAACCAACCGTAGTTACAATACCTTCACCGATTCTTGCAAGCACCGTAGATTCTCCTGCACCACCAATCAAACGCTCAATATTGGTTCTTACGGTAACTCTTGCTTTTACCAAAAGCTCAATACCATCCTTGGCTACCGCAGAAATCAAATCGGTCTCAATTACCTTTGGTGTTACACTCATCTTCACCGCCTGGAATACGTCACGACCTGCCAAATCGATAGCAGATGCCTGTTCAAAGGTAAGCGGAATTTGGGCACGCTCTGCTGCAATCAAAGCATTTACCACACTGTCCACATCACCGCCTGCCAAAAGATGTGCTTCCAACTGATTTACTTTTGTGGCAATCCCCGCCTTTGTACCCTTAATCATCGGCAATACAATCTTAGCCGGAGATACACGACGCAATCTCATACCAATCAAATCCAGAATACCTATTTTTACACCGGATGCAATGGCAGAAATCCATAATCCCACAGGAACAAATACAAAGAACAGCACCACCAGCAACAAAATAATTCCTAAAATAATAATTCGACCTAACATAATACTCCCTCACTTTTTTGTGTGTTTCACATTTCTTTTACAATAATCATATGCTCATGAATACGGCTGATTCTCACCTTGCCGCCTCGTTCAATGTAGCGTCCCTCCGTTCTTACATCAAACTCGACTCCTTCGATATCACATTTACCTGCTGGTCGTAAATCCGTAACCGCGGTTCCTTCCTTCCCAACCAGGTACTCTAAATCAGAGGCATTAATATACCCTTTTTCCGCTTTTATCTCTGTATCCAGTACAAATGGTGTCTTTACCCTTTTAAAAAAGGTCATGGCAATGGTTAACATCACCGCCAGCACCACTACGATAATCAGGGTAATGGTTAATCCCTGCTGCACATCTTTGGCCGTACAAAGGATGCCGCCTCCCAGACACAGGATACCTGTTATTCCCGGTGCTCCAAACCCCGGCATCACAAACTCAATGCCTACCAGAACAAATCCGGCAATTATTAAAATAATTCCCAATACTGCTAATGGTTCCATCCATCGTCACCTCTCTTTCTTTTTGGAATTACAAAGGCAAATTCTGTTTCGCCTTCCTTTGATACCAGCATCATTTCGCCGCCATAGGACTTTAAAACATTCATCACTATGAAAAGTCCCATCCCATGACCCTCACCTTTCTTGGTAGTTATCCCCTGTTTAAATATTTCACTCTGCATAGACTCAGGTATTTCCGGTCCGTTATTACTTACCGAAAAACGATATGCCATTTTATCCTCGGAAATATCCATGACAATCCGCTTTTCGTCCTCCTGACAAGCCAACGCCGTCATAGCATTGTCCAAAAGATTCGATAGCACCTTACAAAGCTCCCAATCCTCCACGTTTAATTCCTTTAAGTCCGATTTCACCTCTATGTAAAAATCAATGCCCCGACTCTCGGCCTCGTCCATTTTCGCCTTCAGCAAAGCATTAATGGCGGGCTTGGAGGTTTTCAGTGCCTTCCCGGTCTTTAGCATATCCTTATACACCGGCTGCAAATACCTTTTAAGTTCGTCGTATGCCTCAAGCTCCATGAGCCCATAAACCACCTGCAAATGATTCAAATAATCATGCCTTTGTGCACGAAGCTCGCTATTTAATTTTTCCAAGTTCTTTAAGCTTGCCTGAAGGCTGTCGTAAGATTCTTTTAGCCTCCGATATAACATCAGCCACACGAAAATACAAACCGCCAGCACCACTACCATGGCAAAGCAAAACATCAAATTAATGGTCATATGCATTCCTCTTTTCTAATTACATCTTATCAGAAAATGTGCTTTGTGACAGAGAAAATTTCTAAAAAATACAATATTTTTATTGAAATGTCAAAGACGGCAACAGATTCCTCTGCCACCGTCTATTTTACATTTATTGAAATTGTGAATTATACAGCGTACTGTAAAATCCTCCAAGCCCCATCAGCTCATCATGATTGCCGGACTCGGTAATTCTTCCGTCCTGCAGTACAATAATCCTGTCTGCATTTTGTATCGTAGAAAGTCTATGTGCAATGACAAAGCAGGTACGCCCCTTCATCAGCTCCGTCATAGCCTCCTGAATCTTAATCTCCGTACGGGAGTCTACGTTTGATGTGGCCTCATCCAAAATCAACATCTCAGAGTCAGAAATCATTGCTCTGGCAATGGTAATTAACTGGCGCTGACCCTTGGAAATATTGATGCCGTCATCGGTTAAAACCGTGTCGTATCCCTCCGGCAGACTTTCAATATAATGATCAATACGTGCAGCCTTTGCTGCTGCCTTGACCTCCTCTAAGGTAGCCCCTTCTCTACCGTAGGCAATATTTTCAAAAATAGTGCCTCGAAACAGCCAGGTATCCTGCAGCACCATGGTATAAGCTTTACGCAGACTTTTTCTGGTAAGTTCACGGACATCCTTTCCGTCTACCTTTACACTGCCGCTTGTCACATCATAGAAACGCATCAACAGGCTGATAATCGTGGTTTTGCCTGCTCCGGTAGGTCCTACAATGGCAATGGTCTTGCCCGGCTCTGCCGTCATGGAAATGCCATGCAGAATTTCTTTGTCCGGAGTATAGCCAAACACCACATCCTCAAAGGTTACTTTTCCCTGTACCGCCTCAAGTGCAACGGCATCTGACACATCCTCTTTCTCAGGCTCTTCATCGATAATGCGGAATACTCGCTCCGCTGCTGAGAAGGCAGACTGGAACTCACTTAAAATATTGGCAAATTCATTAATCGGTCCTGCAAACTTACGGGAATACTGCACAAACTGTGCCACACCTCCTAAGGTAATGAAAAACAACGTACCCTCCGGTGCCATACCATTTTGAGAAAGCATATATAAAATACCACCCAAAATCATAATCAAAGAGATTGAGAGATTATTGATAAAATTCACCGTAGGTCCCATGATGGCACCATAATAATCTGCGTCGTAATGTGCATCCATAGCATCCGTATTACGAGCCTGAAATCTTTCTCCAATAACATCTTCTCTGGCATAGGCCTGAATGCTGCGACATCCGGAAAGCATCTCCTCCGCATATCCGTTTAATTCACCCAGCTTTCGGGAACGCTTTCTAAAAAGAGGACGCACCCTTTTGGAACGATATCTGGTAAACAAAATCGCTGCCGGTACCGTTATCACAAATACCACAATTAACGGCTTAGATATATTCCACATGAAAATCAAAGAACCAATTACCGTATACAAACTGGTCATAATCTGCACCAAATCATGGGCTAATGTACTGTTAATCGTATCAATATCATAGGAAATATGACTGATAATATCCCCCGTCGGGTGTGTATCAAAGTAGCCCACCGGCAAACTTGTCAATTTTTCAAATACCTGCTTGCGCATGGTATATACAATTTTCTGACTGATAAAAATCATCAGGGTTGCCAAAAGGTAAGCCATCACAGCAGACAACACATAACACACCAGCATCCGAACCACGTTATAACGCACAATATCAAAGGCAACACCGCTCTCTGCCGCAATGGCATCAATTGCACTGCCCGAATATTTCGGACCAAGAAGAGACAACTGATTGGAAAAAAATGTCAAGATTACAGCGGGTATAAACAAATACCAGTAATGCAGCACGTATTTACATAAACGCCATAAAATGTCTTTTTGTATTTTATTCAACGAATGCACCTCCCATCTGTGATTCGCTTATTTCGCGGTATTCCACGCAGGCATCCAGCAATTCCTCATGAGTACCCATGCCGATAATCCGTCCTTCTTCTAAAACCAGAATGAAATCACAATCCTTTACACTGCTGACGCGCTGTGCCACCGTAATTACCGTGGTGTCTTTGAGATGCTCTCCAAGAGCCTTGCGAAGAGCTGCATCCGTCTTATAATCCAGTGCAGAAGAACTATCATCCAAAATCAGAATCTCCGGCTTACCCGCCAATGCCCTGGAAATCAATATTCGCTGCTTCTGACCGCCGGAAATATTGGTGCCGTGAGGCGTCAGCTTGTGCTCGTACCCTTCTGCAAAAGCCGTAATAAACTCGTGTGCCTGGGCAATCCGCGCTGCCTCTTCCACAGCCTCATGGGAAATCTCCCTGCCAAAACGGATATTTTCTTCTATGGATTCGGAATATAGGAAATCATACTGCTGTGCAGAGCCAAACATTGCATAAAGGCGTTCTTTCTCTATGGTGCGGATATCCTCACCGTTTATGTAAATGCCACCCTGACCCACATCATAAAAACGCATCAAAAGCTTAATGAGCGTGGACTTGCCACTGCCTGTAGCACCGATGATACCAAGCCTTCCGCCTTTTTGCAGTTCAAAGTGAATGTCTTCCAGGTTATTACGTTTTCCTTTATAAGAAAAACTTACATGGTCAAAGCAAATATGTGCTTTGGTATCTTTGTTGCGATATTCTGATTTTTCCTTTACCGTAATATCCTCCTGGGTGCCTAACACCTCGGCAATACGCTTTGCACTGGCTGCGGACTTGGTATACATCACAAACATACGTGTTACCGTCATCATGGCCATGGAAATCTGGGTAAAATACTGCATAAAAGCAATAATCGTCTCCGGATTAGACAGCCCCTTGCTTACCCGGAAAGCTCCCAAGGCAATTACCGCCACGCTTCCTACATTCATAAACATAGTCATAACCGGATTTACAGTACCCATTATTACACCTGCACGCACCTCATCCTTTACCAGCTTGCGATTTACCTCATCATATCTTTTATGCTCATAGTCTGTTTTGGAAAGGGCCTTAATCACCCGGATTCCCTGGGCATCCTCACGAACCACTCGTATCATACCATCAACCGAGCGCTGAACCTTCGTATAAAGCGGCACACCATTTCGGGATATTAAATATACCGTTATAAAAATAAGCGGCAGTATGGCTATCATAACCAAGGACAAAGAAGCATCCATAAACAAGGTAATGGCAATGCCGCCCATCAGTAAAATCGGCGCACGCACACCCATACGCTGCATCATATTTACAAAATGATGCACATTATAGGTATCGGTAGTAATTCGGGACTCCAAAGACGGAATAGTAAATTTATCCGTCTGAGCCGCGGATAGCCGGAGCGTCTTCCGAAACAAATCCCGACGCAGAGTTTCCGCAAAATTTCTGGACACACGGGCAGCCATACGATTCGCAATAATATTACACAGGCATGCCGTAGCAGAACATACAATCATCAACACACCCCAAAACACAATGTCTGACATTTCCTTGCCGATGACATCCGCCAAAATATGACTCAAAATATAGGGAAGCAGCAGCTCCACCAAGGTACCTGCCACTTTAATGGATAATCCCAGTGTCATACGCCCGTAATATTTTTCCAGATATTTAAATACCATTTTCATTTTGTAATTCCTCGCACAAAAATAGTTGCAAATGAAACAATTTCACTTGCAACTATTTTATGATTCCTATTATACAGTTGTCAATATTTTCCTGCTATTCTTCCAAATATACCCGCATTTTACCGTACCAAGCTGCAACAGAAGCATTTCTCCAGTTATATGAGTCCTCTCTGACATCATCAAAAAAGAGTAACCACGGCTTCACCTTAAAAGCTTTCACGGTAACCTCATCTCCCGGACCATTTAAGATTTCAAGCCTCTCCCTATACTCTCTGTCAAAAGCCTGAGCCTCACCTGCTTTTAAGGATACATATGCACCATATGAACTGTAATCGTATAAACGGTCCTCCACCTTTATCACAAAGCTTAGAAACAACAGAGCTAGTATCATAGCAGTGTAAAAGCGGACGTCTATCCTACCCACATGCTCCTTAAGTCTTAGTGCCCGGGCCGGTGCACCATCTTTAAGCCAGCGCGCCACATATCCAAGCCAGTACCCTTCGTTTACAAAAAGCAACAGTAAAAACCACAACTTGATAATATTAATCAGTCGGTCAGGCCCTGAGCCTCCCATGGCATACAAGCTTGGCGTAAACATACTAGATATGCTACAAATACTGAGTAAAGTCACCACAACGGGAACCGGAAAGGCAAACTTCGTCTCCTTAACAGCCTTCCAAAGAAACGGTGCCAATAAAAGCATAAATAAAAACACCTGTAAGGTAAACCAATGACGAGACCAGTGTACTCCCTGTATAAAAGAGTCTGTTACTGCCTTGAACGGCGTGGTCTTTGAGAAATTCTCCTGACGAATATTGTTGCCGGGTGCTATTACACTCATGAAAAAAGAAAAAGCATATATGCTCCAAGGCAAGAGTTTCCAGGCACTTTTCTGTCCCAGAAACCACTTAAGCACTACCAAAAAGGTCAGCCCCAATAATCCCAAAAGTCCGGTAGAATAATTGGCTCCTGCACACAGCACACTTAAAAGACAAGCTGCCAGACACAGCCACACGTTGACTGCACGCTTCTTGCTTACCTCAATATAAATCATGACCGCAAACAATAATACTGCACAGCCATGCATAAAGTTATAATGCACCGCACCATTATACCAATAGTACGCGTTTACCGGGCTTGGAACAGACTCTATCATCAAAAAGGTAATCAGACTGCTGATAATGAGCCAAATACTTTTAGGTGCCTTTAACAGCTTTACAAGGACTACATAGCCAAATGTAAAATGTGCAAACACCAGCATCCCAATCAAAATCACCGGAGACCAGATATAACAATTCTCGCCCCAGATTGCCGGAGAAAGTGCCATTAAAAAAGCAGAAGAAAACGTTCCCTGCCAGGTATCATAAGAAATCTTAATTTGACGAAACGCCCAGTACAAGGTCTGTCTTAAGGAACCCGTAGCCTCCCAGACTGCATGGGTGTACATTCCATATGTAAAATCATCTGCACAAGGGTGTGCATACCGCCCAATGTATATGAGCGGTATGATACCCAGTATGAGAAGTGCCAATGCCCCCGCGGCAATGACTTTATATGTGTTTTGATTATTTAAAAATTTTCGCATAATAAACTCCACATTCTAAATTAATTAGCGTTTAAAATTTCATTAATTTTATTTATATTATGATCTGATATACCGGCTTCTTTCGCAAAAACACTCCATTTAGATACAGAGTTTTTTATTTGCTTTATAATTTTTATTGCATCAGATTTTTTTATTCCTACTTTTTTCGCTACTGCAAGAATATCATCCTCCGTAATATTATCTGACTTACCATTAATCAGCATTTGGTGTGCCTTAACCCATATACTATCTTTTCTATATGAGAATGTTATATCGTATGCGGGTGATAATGACCATACCCCTTTTTTATCCATAAGGAAAGATATATTTTTCGTGTGGTCATCATAATTTTTAGCATATTCATTAAATACCATTCTTCTGAATAATTGTATAAAATCACTATATGGAAGTTGAATTTGCTTCATTATGATGAAAGTTTCTTCATAAGAATAAGTTCTGGGAGAGTTGAAATCCATATGAGCTAAAGCACAAAGAGATTGCATATGAAGCTTCTCACCTTTTACTCCTTTTCTATCAAAACGTTTTGTCATAAAATGAGCACTGCCATTTTCTTTGTAAAGTCTGCACTCACTCATTTTAATCCCTGCATCGAGCGCCATAAGATAATAAGCATACTCTATTTTGGTATATTCTCCATCATCTGGTCTTGAATCCTTATCTTTATTGTTTTTTATATTATCAAATTTTAAAAGCCAGTATTCATAACCCTTTCCGGCATTTATTTGCCCTGAACGGATATCATTTATTTCAGGGTTCCACGCAATAAGTGTTTTTGCTCTTGCACCACCAACAGAGGATCCTGACTCCATTAATTGAGCTATAAGATTATCATCCTTCTGTATGTGAATTTGCTCTTTTTCAGACAAGATTTCAGATGCCAATTTTGTTAATGCGTCAAGATTAATTGTTTCATTTATTGCGACAAGTTCTCGTGCCGGCTCGTACTCTAATGCGCCCATGCCTCGTTTACCTGTATAACAAAGTTTTTCTATAACAGATAAACTGTCAGATGCTCTTCCTTGACTTTCTAAATATCTATTTATAATTATATTACCAAATTTATCAGGAAGCGAATCTGCTATCATCCCCGGCAAACCATGAAAAGTATCTTCTCTCAAATTAGGAAATGAATAAGTTACTGTTGATAATGGCATTTTAATTGGCGAAATTTCAATATTACTTTTTAGAAATTCTTCATCATATTGAAACCCTATCATCCCGTTGTTCTCTTGATGAAGATAGCCGATGGTTGTCCCCCACAATTTAACACGAACAGTATTTAAATCTTTCAACTTTTACCGTCCTCCTTGTCCTCTTCCCAAACCCAAACATTATCTGATTTCTTCTTATTTGGTCTTGCACGTTTTCTTATAGCTTTTTCTTCAAATATTGCCTTATAATCAGGCTGAGGTTCAGGAATTAAAACCTCTAAATTTTCTGCAATACCTATTTCATTTAAAATTTTAATTAAATTTGATACTTTAGTATCATATCCCATTTCTATGCGAGCAACTGTTCTTAATGAAATATTGCACTTTTGCGCCAGCTCTAATTGTGTGATATTTAAAGAAATACGATACTGTTGAATACGATTTCCTATTTCCATTAAGATAACTTCTTCATTTTTGTAATTTGAAATGTTCATAAAATCTCCAAATTAATAAGTCATATTTTTATCATTATAATAGCAAAACAACCTTAATAAGTCAAGTATTGCCTTTTATTTTTCACAACAGATAACTGATTATAAAAATTCCTGCAAAAATACAATGTATGTATAACATCGATTTTTGCAGGAATTCTTTCTTTTGGAAGTCAAATTATGCAAACAACGGCTTTAATGCCTCTGCCAATACTGCTTTCTGTGCTTCTGCTTCTGCAAGGTCTTTACCCAGAGTTGTAAAGTATGTTTTAATCTTTGGCTCTGTACCGGATGGACGAACCACTACCGTTGCGCCGCCTTCCAAAGCGTAAATCAGAACATTTGCTGCCGGAAGACCGGTTTCTTCCGGTTTCTTGTAATCCGTAACCTTTACTACCTTGTAGCCACCGATTTCTGCAGGTGGGTTTTCACGAAGGCTGTTCATGATACCTGCCATCTTATCCATACCGGAAAGACCAGGGAATTCAAAGCTGTCAACCTTATTTAAATAACGGCCATACTGCGCGTAGATTTCTTCCAAGCGCTGCTTAATAGAAGAACCAATACTGCGGTAGTAAGCAGCCATTTCACAAATTAACATAGAACCGATAACAGCATCCTTATCACGAACGTAAGGACCTGCAAGGTAACCGTAGCTTTCTTCGAAACCGAAGATGAAACGGTCCACTTCGCCGGCTGCTTCTAAGCCTGCAATCTGGTCACCAATCCACTTAAAGCCGGTTAATACGCTGCGTAATTCTACACCGTAATTCGCTGCTACTGCATCTGCTAAAGGAGTAGAAACGATAGACTTCACTGCTACAGGGTTCTTTGGCATGGTGCCGTTTTCGATGCGGCCTGCACAAATATAATCTAATAAAAGAACACCCACTTCATTACCGGAAACCAGTTCATATGTACCATCCGGACACTTAATTGCAATACCCACGCGGTCAGCGTCAGGGTCTGTTGCCAACATAAGATCAGCGTCTGTTTTTACTGCTAATTCAAGACCTAAGCGAAGTGCTTCGAAAATTTCCGGATTTGGATATGGACAAGTTGGGAAGTTGCCATCCGGATACTGCTGCTCCGGAACGATGGTAACATCATCAATACCGATATCCTTTAAAATACGCATAACCGGAACTAAACCGGAACCATTTAACGGAGAGTAAACAAGCTTTAAGCCTGCTGTCTTGCAAAGCCCCGGACGAACGCTTCTAGCTTCAATTGCTTCGTAAAGCGCTTCCTTACAATCATCACCAACATATTCGATAAGGCCTGCTGCCATACCTTCTTCAAAGCTCATCATCTTTGCGCCTGTGAGAATGTCGGTCTTTTGAATTTCTGCATAAACGATGTCCGCTGCTTCATCTGTCATCTGACAGCCATCCGGACCGTATGCCTTATAACCATTGTACTTAGCCGGGTTGTGAGAAGCAGTAACCATAATACCTGCATTTGCTTCGTAGTAACGAGTAGCAAAGCTCAGTGCAGGTACCGGCATCAATGCGTCGTAAATACGAACCTTAATACCATTTGCTGCCAAAACACATGCTGCGTTCTTTGCAAACACATCACTGTTAATACGGCTGTCGTAGCTGATAGCAACTAACTGATTGCCTCCCTGAGTCTTTACCCAGTTTGCAAGACCCTGAGTAGCCTGACGTACTACATAAATATTCATACGGTTAGAGCCTGCGCCCAATACACCACGTAGACCTGCAGTACCAAATGCAAGTGCAACCGCAAAACGATCCTTTATTTCTTCTTCATTGCCGGCAATGGCCTCTAATTCAGCCTTTAAAGCAGTGTCTTCCAAATCTGCTTCCAGCCAGCGTTTGTAATCATCCATGTACATAGTGCTCACCTATCCTATTTTTTATTTGGAAAATTAGTAATTCCCACTAAATTCAGTATAAGCCATGAAAGGGAGATGCGTCAAGTGGTTAATATGACACTTCCTCTCGACAATTCGGTTCATTGGTGGTATCATAACGTTATGAAAAAAAATAATAACTTACGAAAAATGATTCTTTCGGCATTATTTCTGGCACTTGCTTATGTTATGCCGTTTTTAACCGGGCAAATTCCTGAGATTGGCTCCATGCTTTGTCCATTACATATTCCTATCCTTCTTTGCGGATATTTCTGCGGTTGGTCCTGGGGACTTACCGTTGGTTTTGTTGCGCCTCTTTTTCGTTCCCTTACCTTGGGAATGCCTCCGCTTTTTCCAAAAGCAATTTGTATGGCATTTGAACTTGCCACATATGGCGCCATTTCCGGATTACTGCACAGACTGCTTCCACGCAAAAAGCCTTACATTTACTGCTCCCTGCTACTTTCCATGATTATCGGAAGACTGGTTTGGGGCTTGGCAATGCTGATTTGCATGGGCATAAGCGGCGGCACCTTTACCTTTGCCGCTTTTCTTGCAGGTGCCTTTATCCATGCCATTCCAGGTATTGTGGTTCAGATTGTGTTAATACCGATTTTGGTTATGATTCTTGATAACCCGAAGATAATAAATATTAACGATTGATTTGGGGCTTTTATTGCAAACACGAAAGAAACACGAAAAATACACGAAACTTTTATGTAAAACTCTTGTTTTTTCATTTATGTATGGTACAATATAGTTGAGGTGAAAACAATGACTTTAAAGGAACTGCGAATATCTAAGGGCATGAACCAAATGGAATGCGCAAAGTATCTGGGTATGTCCACCAGAAATTATCAGAACTATGAAAACAATGCCAATAAGGTAAATACAGCCAAATACAACGCAATCTATCAGAGACTGAGCGCCTATGCGAAAGGACTATCCGCATTTTACTCTGACGAAAAAAACGTACATTTTCATACAAATGTGGTAACAGACCTGGGTCTGCAGGCACTTGCAAACAGTGTTGCAAAATATGCCAAGAGGAATTGTTACCAATCCCTGCAAAAATTTGTACAGGGTGCTTACGATGGTAAAATCTGCATTTTATATGGTCTGCGCAGAACCGGTAAAACTACCCTTGTATTTCAAATGATTGGTGAGCTACCCATCCGGGAAACCGCCTACATTAAAGTACAAACTACAGATAACATGTCCTATTTGACCAAGGATCTTCATCTCCTTTTCAAGCTGGGTTACAAATATGTATTTATTGACGAAATCACTCTTCTCAATGATTTTATCAACACAGCAGCCGTGCTCTCGGATGTCTTCAGCATGATGGGCATGAAAATTGTTGTTTCCGGCACGGACTCTCTAGGCTTTGCCATGGCAAACAGAGATGAACTCTATGATAGAAGTGTAATGATTCATACCTCCTTTATACCTTTTAAGGAATATGCAAGATTGTTGGACCTTCATTCCATAGACCGTTACATTGAGTATGGTGGTACACTGAAACCGGAAAATATGAATCTGGATGATCCGGATGTGGAGTTTGATGAGGTTGCCTTCCGAGATGATGAGAGCACCAGAAAGTATATTGACACTGCCATCAGTCGAAATATTCAGCACACTTTGAAAAATGACCATTACGGTGAGTATTTCAATCAACTACGTGAGCTTTATGATAAAGGCGAGCTAACGAATGTTATCAATCGCATTGTAGAGAATATGAACCACCGCTTCGTACTCCGCGTGGTACAAGAAGAATTTAAATCTCACGATTTAGTCTCTGCCAAAGAGCTGCTACTCCATGACTTTCCAAAAGACCATGCAACCATTCTTTACAATGTAAACGAAAGAGAAATTGTCCAACGCTTAAAAGTAATTATTGAGATCAAAGAAACCAGTGAAACTACGGTTCAAGTCACACAGGAGCATGTAGATAAGGTAAAAAAATATTTGCTCATGTTGGATTTGATTGTCAATTGCTTTGAGCGATATGAAAGCGGCAGACAAGAGGAGCACATTGTGTTTTCTCAACCGGGCATGCGATATGCCATTGCAAAATCACTTGTTCATTCCCTAAAACAAGATGCTTATTTCAAATCCATTTCAGAAAAAGACAAAGCTTATATTGCCTCTAAGATTCTTGATGATGTCAAAGGCAGAATGCTGGAAGACATCGTTTTATTGGAAGTGTGTAAAACCGCTCCACGTACCGTAGAAGCATTCAAATTTAAATTTGACAGCGGTGGCGAATATGATTTAGTAATCTACGATAGCCGTAAACACTGCTGCAGCCTTTATGAAATTAAACACAGCAACCAAATCGTAGACAGACAAACACGCTACTTGCGTGACGTTGAAAAATGCTCCATTATAGAAAACCGATTTGGCAAAATCACCGATAAATATGTTCTTTACCGCGGTGAAAATGCAACTGTTGATGGTATACAGTATCAGAATGTAGAACAGTTTTTATGTAATTTAAATGCCGAAAAGCTTTAGGTAAGCTTTTCGGCATTTCTAACTTTATACAACTAAACGTTTTTCTCCGTCAATACTATTCCGTGCTTTTCGCTATTTTCATTCCGTGTTTTTCGCCATTTTCATTCCATGCTTTTCGCACTTATCTTCCTGCCCCTACAGATCAGGTGTTTATTTTTACTGTGACACAACAAGCAACGGACACCGTCGAATAGCAGACAGTGCCGGTTGTCTTATTTATTTCTGCATCTTCTTTGTACCAGTAACTTGCGAATTTGCTCAATTCTTTCAACGTCTCTTTTGTCCATATCCATTTCAATAGTCCTTTGATTAACAAAGGATACGATTTTTTCAAGTTTCTCCTTCTTTCCAAACATCTCATCAAGCTTTTTAACATCTTCATCTTTTATCTTACGATAAGGTATACGTAAATCTTTAAACTCACTGGGTACCAGTTCACTGACGCCACCGCCGTAATATCTTCCCTGAAACTCACATTGAGCCAGAGTCAGTGAATTATAAAAACAAAATACCAGGCTTTTTTTATCCCATCCTTCTTTAAGTCTGATATGATATCCGGCATCTGTGGTATGTATATTTGCTTGATTTATATAGACTCTGGGAACCATATGATATCTCTTAAAAAATACTACCTCTCCTTTATTAACAATAGGAACACCATACCAAGGGGTTCTGTTAGCACATTTAAATCTTTCAGCTAATTTAGTTTCCCCTACCTTCTGCTCCTTTGCCCAGTCAAGATATGCTCTCAATTCTGCCGGTATATCCTCCTCTTCGACATTAGATAAATCAAGTAAATATACCGGTTTTCCCTCTTGCCTCAGGCTATTAATAAGTTCTTCATCTATCATAATTGTATTACTCGAAATATAGGAGCTTTTCTGTAAAATTGGGAGGACATATTTCTGACAGTTATATTCTTTCACCTTTTCTTCTGTGATAATGAAGTATTTATTTCCACCTGTTACAACGCCAGGTGCGCTGGTTCCCATATTTTCTATCATTTCATACTCTGATGCTTTCTCATTCAACAACAGAATATTTTCGTCTGATAAAACCGCATTAGACCATTTTTTTAATGGCTTATTTTTTTTGATTACATTTTGAAATAACGGTACAGAACAAGTTGCATCTTTATAGATTTCATATAAAATATAAGGTGCTTCTCTTTTCTTGTTAGTCATATACACAAGACAGACATCCTGTTCTATGTCCGGGAAAATACAACTTTGGAAAGAAATAATATGTATTGTGTTAAATTTTTTTTCTAAATACATTCTTAAGGTTTCAGCATACTGTACCTGCAAAAACTCCATCGGAAGCACAAAAAATATTGTTCCATTATCATCCAAAACTCTACATGCCCCTACCACAAAGGCAAACCACATATTCTGCATAGTCGATTCGGCAATATTTTCTAATTTACATAAATTCTTAGCCTTATCCAAATCAGTCTTATTCATAACTTTAGGATTGATATATGGAGGATTACCTATAATTAATGAATACTGCTCCTTACTTTTCAAAGCGTAGTCCAGAAAATTCCTCTTCCGAACTTCTAACTTTGAATCAGAGTACTGTTCCCGGATGTATTTTACCTTTTCTTTAAATAATTCTATGGCCCTAACCCTGTTACTTAGGGGTAAAAGTGATGCAAGAAATCGACCATCTCCTGCTGAGGGCTCTAAAACATTTGAAAAACCCTGTTGATTTTTTTGCAAATATTTTATCATAAAATCTATTAGTTCATGCGGAGTATAATAGCTTCCTGTTTCTTTATTATTATCCATTTATTCACCTTGTACAAATGCTTCTTTTATGTATTTCTTTAAGAACTGATTACTGACCACATAGAATCGCAATTCCTCGTTATCCAATTTATCACGGAATTTTTCTAATTCTGCCTGCAACTGATACAAACACTGTATTTTCCAGTATAAATCCGTCCTTCTTACATCAAAATTCAGGTTTTTACAGACATTTTCTCCTAGAGGAGTAATTCCCCGGATGTACCCCTGTTCATCCCTTTCCATGTGAATATCATATTCCTCAGTAGCAGGGTCAACAAAACCGATTCTGCCGTCATTTGCCACGGTTTTATCTTTCGTAGGCCACTTATTTGACTTGGTCAAGTTACACTTAGGGCAAGCCAGTACTAAATTGTAATAGTCATTTTCTCTGTCTGAATCAAAGCTTTTCGGCACAAAATGATCGATATGAAATCTTTCGTTCATAATAGTACTGTTTTTTCCACAGTATCCACACATATTATCAAAATCTTCTTGCAGCATGGGCTTTGCATCTTTATAATTGTTTAGTTGCAATACCCCAGTCCTTCTCTGAATTCGTTTGTCTCCGTGTACTCTCACAATGTTCTCCCCTGTTACTCTTTATACTTCTTTAAAATTGCTTCTCCCAGTTCCAATAATCCTTTTAAATCCTCATCAAATTTTGATGTAAGAATACTTTCAGGAAGTTTCTCAATCATTCCGTATGAAGATAATACCTTATACAGCCTGAGATATTCCTCTTCATCCTGCAGGGACAATTGTCCGGATTTTCTCATTTCCAGTAATTTTAAATATTTTTCTTTTTTTTCTTCTCTACGTTTTCTAAATACAGTTGCACTGTCTTTCAAAATTTCAACAAACTCATTTAATTCATTTACTCTCTGTTCATCATCCCCTTCGGTATCAAAGATTGTTTTGCTGCGCCTGTCCCTGGACGCAACCAATCCGTCTTTAATATTTTCCTGCTCTACAGCAGTCAGAATAAAACACTCCAAGTCTCTCATCTGGTCGTTAATATAACTGATTAATGTAGAGCCATTAAAGCCAAATGTTCCTGCCATTTTATAATCAACTAAAAGTACCTCTATTTGTTGTTCATATATTTTTTCCAAAAAGTCTTCTTTCGTATTGCAACCATCAAGCAATATTAACTCAACATCCTTAAAACGTCGCTGTAATTTCTTCCTATAAATTTCATATTGATTTGGCTGGTCATCAATATATCCTATTCTATACATACTTTCCTCCAAAACTGATTTTAGCCTTAAATCCTCTTTCAATCGTCTTGTTATCTGTTAAATCAATATCTCCCTCATATTCTAATGCAGTTTTTCGTACAATCCACATACCCATTCCGGTTCCTTCTTCGTTGTCTCCAGTACATTTATCACTTTCAAAGGCCTCTGTGATAACCTCCGGGCGATCTTTATACTTTGGTGTCAAGCCCCATCCGGTATCTTCATAATACAAAATGAATCCGTCTTCTGCTTTTTTAAGACTTATATTGATTTCCTTTTTATCCAGTACCTTTTCCGTTTCTCTTTCAAAAGAAGCCAGGCTATTGGAAATAAGATTGCTGATTACATTTTCTATATCAAACGGAAAACACTTAAATGAAATATTATCGTCACATTCCATATTTAACTTTATATCGTCTTTATCCAATATGTTTTTCCACGTGTTAATATAATCACCAAGCATTTCTTTTATATTGTACATTCTTCTCTGACGTTTATCTTTTCTGACCGACTCAATGGTTACTCTAAACCATGACGCAAAATGCCTTTTAAACACAATTGCCTGCTTGATATTTTCAAAAGCATCTTCCATATTCCGGTCATATTTAATTGCTTCATATGCAGAATCAAGCTCTAATCCAATATTATTCGTCAGAGTACGGATTTCATGCATAAACATATTGGTAATAATACCGGTGGTTGCAAGAGTTTGCAACATTTTGTTTTCATCCTGAAGCTCCTGAAGTTCTTGCTCCTGCCTTTCCTGCATGGAATCGATTAATGCCAGGACCTCCTTCGGATCTACTACCGGTATCTCGTCTGTTGACTTATGATTATCATCTTCATTCCCTTCCGTATCTTTTTCAGGCGTGTCCTGAGTGTCCTTTTGGCAATTAGCATGCTCTTCTTCCCAACGTTTACGCTCCTCCGCAAGCTGACGTAATCGCTCCAACTCTGCCTGAAGCTTATCCTTTACTTTGGCATAAGCTGCAAGTTTCCGACCAATAACCTGTCTATCATGCTCAAACTCGTTTATAACGGTAATAAGAACTCTCTTTAGCTGCTCAAATCCGGGACCTTCCTGAATACCGTTTCTGTTAGCTGCATCTTCTAGATTATTGTTTTCTCTTGAAATATTAACCAAGCCAACAAGTTGCTCTGAACCTACTCGCCACTGCCCCGTTGCATGACCTAAACCTGCTGGAGAACGATTCCTGCGAGCAGACAATTCAAGCCAATCAAAATCATTATCTCCATATTCACCGTATGGGCGCACTCTAAAATGATCCCTATAGAGTTTCACTCCTCCAAATTCTTTGGTAAGATTTTTTCTGCCTTTAATATCTTTATAATAAAACTTCGCAGTATCTTTTTCTGTCGCTGAAATTTTATTGAAGTATAATACACCATTGTAATTTCCAATTAGATTTGCTTTTTCACCTATCTCATTGAATGTAAACTTTAGTGGTTTTGCTTCTCCGTGAAAATAAGGCATTTCCTTCATATCAATGCCTGCTTCTTGAAATACAATTTCTTCTTGATTGCCAAAATCAAACTCATTTCGTAATATATGAATTCTTAACTGCTCTTCCTCCACTTCAAAGGACATTTTATAATCATAAGAATCTATATTGGCGCTCACAATCCTTGCTGCGTCTGCGGGTGTTTCATCATCAAAAAAGTAAATAACAAAATCGTCAATAACATCCGGTGGCAAAAGGTTTTCCAGATGATTACGCAATTTAGCCATAGTTTCAGAATTCCAATCATCATGTAAATCAAACAAACGAAATACAGTACCTGTTTCGTTCAGTTCAAGCTTCTGAACTATAGAAGACATCTCAGAGTTTTCCCAAAACTCCACACGCGCGTACTCTTTTAAAGTCTCATCCGTATCATATAATCTGGCCTTTACCTCTGACAGATTTTTATTTCCATCGAAATCAGCCCAGTTTACAATCCACTCCAATCCACCTTTATCAGAAATTGTAAGCATTTCACAGCGTTCTGATATACGATCTAAAGCAAACCTGCCTATTCCCTTTGCTCCTGTCTGCGTTCGATTTCCAACAGTTTTAAAACTTGTCTTTTTGGAAGAATTTCCTATTGTCATCCAATGCTCTCGCAATGTTCTTTCTTCCATTCCCGTCCCATTATCAATAATATAAATACAATTATGAGACTTGCTATAATACAAACAAAATGCATTAGAATCAGCATCATATGCATTTTTCACGATTTCCAAAACAGCTCCTTCCAGCTTAGAAACATTTTCTCTACCAATTAACTTCGCCGTATATGCATCTACATTAAACTGAATGTCTCTTTCATTATGTCTCACAATATATTCCTCCAACTATCGATAAAAAAGCACATTTTCATTATACACCAAAGAACTTTTTTGTAAACAAAATTTATTAAATAGATGCACTTCCCAACTAGAAATTGACACCTTCATTTACATTACTCCAGACTGATGTGCAAGCAACAAATATTCTTTCGCAGAATGTGGACGATATATCGTCAACTTTGTAAACTTTTTGTAAACACATAAAAATTCTTCTCGAATGCATAATTTAAATGCCGAAAAGCTCACCTGAAACTTTTCGGCATTTCTATCTTAGAATCCTTAATATCAAATTACCTTAATCTCAAACACACACGGCGTGTATCCTGATATTTTATCAAAGCGAATTCTCACTGAGTTGCATCCTTCATCTGGTGTATAATAGAACATCAAATCCTTGCAGCCACACACATTTTCCCGGATTTCATATTCCTTTTCTCCAATGGTGACGCGTACCTCCAGCATCTCACCGGTACTTCCCATCACGATATGAATCTCATTTTCTTCCAGTGGCTTTACCTTCACTTCATAGCTGAACCAGCCATGGGCATTGATACTGCTCCATTTCATACCGCGCTTGTTGCCCGGTATTCTGCATAGTGCACCATCAAGCACTAAGGTATCACTGAAGTTTACTTCCTTTTGAAGCCTGTGTCCTTCCATGGCTCCACCGCAGACCACATAATCCAGTACCTTTTCCTGCTCTATGCGCTCCACAGCTTCTCTTTCCAAGCGAAAACTTTCACGTACTTCCTCTGCAAAATCTTCTATACTTCCTCCAGAAGTAAAATACTCACTAATGCTCAAAAGATAAAACTTATCTCCCAGAAGCTCTGCTCCACAGCAGTTCACTTCTATCAGCCTTGTTATATGTTCTTCCAAAGCAATAGCATATATATTCTCTCGCGTCTCGAAGTATTTTACATAATCCATATATATCCTGGTAAGTGCAAGCCAGATTTCTGCAACCAATTTTAAATTGCAGAACTTAACCCATAATTTGTCATACTCTTCCTTGGCTAATCTGCCCTTTAATTTCGTCAGACTTTCAAGTAACTCTGCTGCTTCACGAAAAGCAGCTTCTTTTTCCGCCAAAAGCCCTTCCAGTGTACCTCGCTCCCAGTCTCTTGGTATGTACCATTCGTTGGATGCTATATCACAGTTTTCACGCATCATTTCGAAGTAGTAATGGTTCTTGCAATGATTTAAGGTCGGAAACAGGCTTAATTCCGTAAAATAGTACCCTTTTGCATAAAATATCTTTTTCAGCACCGCTTCTGTCTGCTCCATCAGTGCCCTGACCTCTGCCCAGACATCCGAATATTTCTCATGGAAAAATGTATCAATTTCCTTATCCACATCCTTCTGGTTTAAATGCGCATGCATAATATGGATATTCACTTCATTCACATCGCCAAATGAGTCTAAGCCTGCTCTATCAATTCTAGCCACATATCCTTTCGGTGCAAAGCTCTCACAATAGTCAAATTTCCCGGCAATATGGTCTTTTAGCATTAATGGCAACTGTCCCTTGCCGAAGAACTCCCCGAAAATATCTCCCTCTACAAACAGAGGATTATTTTTTATTTTTCCATAAAAAGCATTGTGCGGCATAGTCAGACTCCAGTCAAACTGTGTCCACTTGTCCATGACCAGCAGATCTGTGGAAATTTCCTCATAGGCCTTTGCCATCATGACGTAATCTTCTTCCAGACTTGCAAACGGTCTTACAATTAGCTCCTTACCCAGCCTTTTACAGGTGTCAAATAAAATCTGCGTCACGTACTTAACTCTCTCGATTTTACCAAGCTTCTGATCCTTTAGCTTCAAAAGCGGAATCTTTGTCTCATGGAGCGTAAGAATGATACCATCTATATTTGGATAAGCATAGAAAAAGTCAACTATCTTATTTTCCAGGAAGTCTTTCACAAGGGGATGGGTTACCTCTATATCGCCACAACTGTTTAAAACCTCCGGATAGGCATCCTTAAAGGCAGAAGGCAGCTCCAGCTCATGATGCCATGCATAGGTCTTAATTCCACTCGCTACTGTCTTAATACACGCCTCATTTACAGCCTCCATAGCATATTTCACATAGGCTAAGTCCTTCTCAACATTAAACATGCTGTATTTGCGGTATAAGGTCATTCCGTCAATATTTCCTTTGACTGCATCGTGGATAGGTCCTACTATCTGCATATGGTTAAAGCCCATCCTTGCTGCATAATCTACCGTAAACAGTAAATAGTCCTTGTCGATGTCTACCGGGTTGCAAACGGCGATACCTTTTATCTTTTCGTCATACATCGTTTCTTCTCCTACCAACCTATGCAAGTTTTTCAGATTTTCCAAGCCTTCTAAATATGGTCCTCAGCCCCGGCATTTACATCTTCCTCCTCTTTAGCAGGCACCAATGCATCATCAAAGTGTATCATCACATCCTGACTTTCCAGAATCTTCTGTAGTTTGCATATGTCAATATTATCAAGACCTGTCCCATCATCCAGTGCCATAGCACATGCCACACCAGCTGCCTGTCCTGTAAGGATAGCCGGTGGAATTACCCTGAGTACATCCCATGCATAACCTGCTGCTGCCGCACTTCTACCGGCGGTAATTAAATTCGGGAAGCCTTTCCTTGTCAGGGTTCTGTACGGTACTTCGTACAAATAGTCCCGTCTGTCAAAATCGCAAATAGCCGCTATGGAATCATCAAAGTGCTTGTACGCATCCTCCGTCTGCAGCACATAATCCCCATCGATATGTCTGGTAGTTCTGAACTGTGGCATGGTCGGAAGGGTCACAATGGTTCGCTTCCTACGGTCGCTGTCCTTTATATTTTCCAAACATTCGATGTGGTTTTCGATTACATATTCTGTAATATCTTTTACTGTTGTACCACCTCTGGTGGGCTTACCTTCCGGCTGATTGCCGCCGTATAGATTCGCTCTGCCACCCATGATAAAGCTACCGTAAAGCTTAGACATATCCTCCGCTTCTGCTGCTTTGCGGCAAGAGTCCAAAGTAACACTCTTCGGAGCGTAGGTATGATAATTTTGACCCTGAACAGTAGGTACTCCTGCCCGATACAATACGTCTGCATCACCGGTAGTATCTATGACCATTTTAGCACCGTAAAATTCGCAGCCGGTTTTATTCTCTACAATAAGCCCCCTGCAGACATTACCTTCCATCACAGGTGCTGTGATGATGGTATCAAAAAGCAGGTCTACGCCTTCTCCGTGTACAAAATCGATTAGTGCCAAAGTAAAAATAGGTCCGGAAAATTTGGTAACGTATCTAGTTCTTTCGCCATTGCCCGGTTCACCATTCTGCCATGCTTCCGGGATGGTATCATAACCATATTTAACCGAAAGTCTTAAAAGCTCCTCTGCCATACCTTTGATAATCTGCACACCCCTGCCGTTACACATCGGTACAAACAGATTTACCAAGCCATTCGTGGCAAGGCCACCAAGCCCAATGGATTTCTCAATCAAAAGCACACTTTTGCCCATGCGTTTAGCCGCCACTGCTGCAGCCACACCTGCCACACCGCCTCCGGCCACAATTACATCATATTCTGCTACAAAATTGGCCTCTCTGTTAATATTCATTCACTTACTTTCCTCCTGTATTTTTCTCTTTCCATCGCCATCTCAACATACAGGCAGCTTGACCAGCCAAAGTCACGCACCATCATTAATCGTGCAAAAAATTCTGCTGGTTTTATTGCAGGTCCCTTGCGGCTTAGTTCGGATGGACATAGTTTGTTATGAGGATCATATACTTCAAAAATAACGCCTTCCCGTTCATACCATTCTGCTACTGCCGCCAAAGTTGCATCTACGATGTGGTCGGCTTCCTTGATAAATCCATATTCACGTAATCCCTGCTCCACCATGTAGTTGTAATTAATCCAAACCGTTCCACGCCAGTAATCATCACAATGCATCGGATCATCCAGAGAAACCGTAGGAATCGGCATTGGTGTATTAAACGTATCCGGGTTGGTTATATCTGCTGCCAAACGTGCTGCACGTTCTGGTGGACACACCCCTGCAAATAGCGGCAATAAGCCTGCCGGAGTACTTACCTTACGTAGATTTCCACTCTCCAGTTCACGGTCATAATATCTGCCATCTTCTTCATCGTACAACTCTGCATTAATTCGCTCACCTATAAGGGCATATAAAGAAGCATACCTATCCGCATCTTCTGTAAGTCCCAGTATGCGTGCCAGTTTCTCCATATGACGCATTTCATTTGCCATGTAGCAGGAATAATCTATGGCATCCATTAATTGAACCACATCGAAGCGCGGTGTATTATCCATTCCACTTTCACCACAGCGGCACACCTCTATGTCCGGATCCACATACCACTCAAACAAATAGTTGCTGTTTGCATCACGATTTTTCATAACCCAATTCAAATAGGATTTTATTCCACTATACATTTCTTCTACCCAGTCATGACGACCTGTTTTTTTATATAGACAATATAATCCCCAGGCTATCAAAGGAGGTTGCGTTTTCAAAATAAAACGGCCTTCCGGATCAGAACTGTGTGGAATAAATCCATCAGCTTTTTGTGTACCCAATATAGAACGCAATGTATCATAAGCTAATTGCGGATCAATATGTATATTTCCAATGGAATGAAATACTGAATCCCATAACCAACATTTCCTATGCGGAATGCGATCAGGCGTGGTCCAACGTCCTTTGAAAATGCCTTCTGCTGTATACACCTGTGACTTCATAACAGAAAAACACTTAGCAAAGGTACGTTTTTCTGCCTCACTGCCAACAGTGAGTTCCGGAACTATATCAAAATATTTTCTGCGCCGTTGCGCAATCCCATTAATATCTGCTTTTAATGCTTCCTTTGCTGCTCTAACCGCATCCTCATAGTCGTGACTGCGTGCTACTGCAAAGTAAATCTTTTCATTTCGGGTTTCCGTCGTAAAAGCATACCAGTTTTCACCGCACTTATATGCTTTTCCTCCATCTAAAAGCTTTTCCTCTGCCAAGTCAGCCCGAAATACGGGTATTGCTACATCTGCCGGTGAATACCCCACTATCGTCCGCTGATCTAGAAACAAAAATTTAAAGGCTGCATTATTCTTAAAACTTCCTTCGATTAAATCAGAAGATACCAGCGAAAATGTTATTTCCTGCACCCACGGTGTACCATGCATACGCAGATAAATTTCAGCAGTTGTTGCATCCAGTGTCATACCGATATGCTCTGCCATCAATTGTCCACATATGCTCTCGCTAAATGTTGTCGTTCCTTCCAAACCGGAATGACCAAACAAAGCTCCTCGTCCCCAGATGTTAGGTAAATACTTTTTCATCTCTTTCTTCCTTCTATCTCAAGCATGTTTGTTCCTAAAGCACTTTCATACATGCTAAATACAGTTTCCATAGTATTTTTTGCATCTTCCACAGTAAAGTAATTATGCTCATCATAGTACCTTTTTAACAAAGCCACATGACTGTTTCCCCAATAGGGTTTTCCTGTTATAGCATTTTCATCTTGCGCTGCCACTTCTCCGTTAATCCACAATTTCTTGTCTGTGTATCTAACAAGTCCCTGTTCAAAGGAAAGCTCAAAAAACGGGGTAGAGTTACTCACATAAGCATTGGTCGCAAAAAATACACCCTCAATGTCATGTTCGAACCCAAGATATGCCGTAAGTGTATCCTCCACCTCAATCACATCCTGTAAAGAGTAGTTAAACATGTGTGCCTGCACGCTCTTTACTTCTCCAATCAGATAGCAGAAATAATCCAAAGTATGAATAGCTTGGTTAATCAAAAGTCCACCACCTTCGGTTGCCCATTTACCACGCCACGCATCGCGCTCATAGTAGGATCTGTCACGTTTCCAGGTAAGCATAGCTCTTGCTGCCTTTACTTCACCGAGTTCACCACTTTCCACAATTTCCTTCATCTTCTGAACACAGGGATTTAAGCGATTCTGTAACACCACACACACTCTCTCTGCGCCCGGCAGCTCTTGCAATGCCCTAAACTCTTCCCTTGTTATAGTTACAGGCTTTTCTACTACCACATCTTTTCCGGCCTCAAGTGCCTTTTTAATCATTTCGAAGTGCAGATAATGCGGTGTACATATATGTACTGTATCGATGTCCGTATTCTGAAGCATGGCGTCAAAATCCTCATACTCCAACACATCGTACTGCGCCTTGCACAAAGCTCGTTTTTCAGCTTTGATATCGCAAATTGCGTACAATTGCGCACTTTTTACTTCTTCCAATGCTTTGGCATGCACGGGGCCGATTGCCCCGTAGCCAACTATACAAACCTTTTTCATACTCATATCCTTTAACTTTTCTCTAGCAAAAACCCTTTGTCCTCAAATATTCATAGCTTATTTTCATAGACTCAAACGAATCTCTCTGGCAGATATCCTGCTCAACCAGTGCCCACTTTGCACCTGCTTCATCACAAGCTGCAATAATGGCATCCCAGTCAAGATTTCCTTCTCCCACCTCGGCCATTTCAACTACACTACCCAAATTAATCTTGAGATCTTTAAAGTGAATTACCATAGCTCTTTCACCCAACTTTTTAATAAATTTTGCCGGATTCAAACCACCGAACTGCAACCAGTATGTATCCACAATAAATTTCACTGCATCCGGGTCTGACTCTTCAATCAAGCGGTCCATAATAAATTTTCCATTCAATTTAACAAACTCAAATGCATGATTGTGATAACCGAAATATAGGCACTCTTTTTTTAACTTTGCTGCAATCTCGTTCATCTCTTCAATAAACTGGCTTACACCTTCAAAACTGTCGCGATATTTTCCCGGCATAGAACCCACACCGCAAAGCTCACAACCTAATATTTTGTTGTATTCCATCACTTCATCCAAATTATTTAAGAAATCATCAAAGCTTCTGTGAGTAGTTACAACCTTAAGATTATATTTATCAAGAACTGCTTTCATTTCCTCTGCTTTCAATGGAGTACCTGAAATTTGTACAACCTTGTAACCAATTTCTTTGATTTTTCGGCATGTTTCTTCAAAATCTCCAATTGTTTTTGTAAATTCTCGCACTGTAAACAGCTGCGCACCAATCTGTCTATCCATGTTATCCTCCCCAAAGCTCCTTCTTCAAAATTTAATATGTTGAGTTGGTATCTGCTACAATCTGTAAATCTTTCTTAACTACAGTAGAAGAACTGATTTTCTCTTGTAAAAGCTCATAATATCTTTCATCAGGAAAATTCTTCACATCCACAGTCTCTCCTGTCCACGCACTTAAATGAATGGCGTTGGAAATAGTAAGTCCTTTGATGCCTTCTTCTCCCGGTGCCAGCAGCTCCTTACCATTCAATACTGCCTCCGCAAAGTTCTGCATAATGCCCGGATGTGCAGAACCACCTGAAAAGTCCGCAGGAATATTGCACTCCCAGCACTCCGGCCTTCCAAAAGGAGCTTTGTTTACTTTGTTGTGCTCTCTTTCTGAAACAACATTACGATGGAAGATTAATTTGTTATTTTCAATGACAACCTTGCCCATATCACAGGCAATTTCCAGGCGATTGGTTCCCGGTGCTTCACCGGTAGAGGTTATATACTCACCTGTAGTGCCATTGGCATATTCGAAATATGCCATAACATCATCTTCTACTTCAATATCATAGTATTTTCCAAAACTAACTTTTGCCAAAATACGGTCAGGCATACCGAACATCCACTGCCACAGATCCAGTTGATGAGGATTCTGGTTAATTAATGCTCCGCCGCCTTCACTCTTCCAGGTGGAACGCCAAGTACTGCTGTCGTGATAAGCCTGTGGTCTGTACCAGTCTGTAATAATCCAGGTAATTCTCTTGATGTGTCCCAAATCACCGCGTTGTACCATCTGTCGCAATTTCTGATAAACCGGATTTGTTCTTTGGTTATACATAATGCCAAATAACTTACCTGACTTTGCTGCAGCAGCATTCATTTCTTTTACCTGCTTTGTATATACACCTGCAGGTTTCTCAGTAATTACATGTAATCCATACTCAAAGGCCTCAATTACCAGTTTCGGATGATCGTAGTGCGGAACTGCAATCAGAACCACATCGCAAAGCCCGCTCTTGTACAGCTCCTGTGCATTTTCAAATACTGCAAGTTCCGGATAGGCAGACTTTACAGCATCTCTTCTTGCCTCGGATATATCACACACTGCCGTCACTTCCATATTCCGCACTTTTCCTTCTTTCAGGTTTCTCACATGGCTTGTTCCCATATTTCCGTAGCCGATTATACCCATTCTCAATTTCGTCATATTCTTTCCCTTTCTGCTCACATTTATTTCCTTTGCATATTTTGCTCTATAACAATTTTATAAAATCTTATCCAAAATTTCATAAAGTGACCTGTATGCCAAGGTAAAGGTACCCTCGCCACCTTCCGGTAAATCCTTCATTTTATCACCCAACTCCAAAGTCGCAAGTCCTTCAAAGTTGCCAAGATGCGGTTCCAAACTCAAAAATCCGTCATAACCATTCTCAAAAAGCTGCTTCAGTACATACTCAACATTACCATCTCCGGTACCTGCAGGTACAACCCTGCCATCTATAAGATAAGCGTCTTTGATATGCATATACTCAATGTAATCCTTCAAAAGTTCATAGGAATACTTTGTATCTTGTCCACACTGCACAAAATTGGCAGGATCAAATACTGCTCTGAAATTTTCACAATGCAACTCTTTCATTAAATCTGCGCATCTGTCGGCAGTATCACCATAAATTCTCTTTTCATTCTCATGAAGTAGAACCACTTCATTCTCTCTTGCATATGCAATCATTTTGCGAAGTCTTGCAAGTACTTCTTCACGCTCATCTACCGTCCACTCATCACCGCCGTTATGGAAAAAGCTGAAGATTCTTATGTACTTAGTATCTAAATCTTTTGCAATTTTTACCACTCTTTTAAAGAGTTCAAAATGTTCTTCAAAAGTGTCCTCCAACTTCATTTTACCGATTGGAGAACCGATAGAGGACACCTTGATTCCATACCTGTCCATCTTTGCTTTTAGTTCCTGCACTTCTTCATCAGACAATGAAGAAATGTTTTTGCCATCAATGCCTCTTGGTTCAAAATAAGAAATCCCTAACTTATTCAACACCTGAAACTGCATATCTACTACTGCGCTAATTTCATCTGAAAAACCACTGATTTTTTTATACATGATTGTTAATCTCCTGTTCTGTTCTAATATATTTGTAATCATCCATGTACGTAATGCTCACCAATCTTATAATAACGCCCATTACGAACAGCATCCGTGCACAAGTAAATCATAGGTGTGTCATCACCAAGAATTCCGATTTCAATGTCATACCTACCGGCAGAAATTTTTTCCGGTAAGGTGATTGAAAATTTATTCACGTTTTTACCCGGCATCCATTCCCGTATGTCAATATCTGTACAGAAAACATATGACTCATTATCATTTGTCAGCCTTATTTTAACCGGAATATCATTATAAATCGGAGCAACTCCATCATTCTCTATGCCCAGCTCAAACTCTAAAACATCTGAGGCCGCCCCTGCCTTTGGATATCGAAAATACTTCAATGCAAAATGATATCCCATTTTACTGTTCCAGTATTGAATTTTCTCACGCCATTCATTTGGTATTGGTAAGGATTTTGCATTAAATGTACTGATATGCCATTCAAGTGTCAATTTTATTATTTCATCTATATCCCAGCCTTTTCGCTTCCACTCACCAAGCCACCAGTATGACTCAAAGGAAATCGGTGCTTTTTTCCACACATCGGGCATCTGTTCTATAACACTCGGATAGCGTATATGCATATGCCAATCATTACCTGTACCATCCGCTCTCCAACCAACAGGTCTTGTTTCATTTCCGTAATTTACAAGTTTCGGAGTTGAAACTTGTCCCAAAAGACGTGTGTTTTTAAAGGAATTCGTAAATAAATCCATCCATTTTTGCAATTCTTCCTCCGGGTAAGAATCCAGATTATGCCCCTCGCCCCATGCACCCGGCAAAGAAATATCCACTATATCCAACGTAGGGTCATCATCAAATTGCTCTGCAATTTTTATAACTGCTTCTGCAAAATATTCAAAAAATCTAGGATCCGTCGGTGAATCCTTAACACGTTCCCCATCAGGTCGCTTAGGGCAAGGTATTATTTCCTTCAACCAGTCTGGTACATCATCGCTTTCTCTGGTACTGTGAGCCATCAGACGAAACATTACAGTCTGTCCACAAGCCTTAGCCTTAGAAAGTATCTCTTCAATAAAAGCAATATTATACTCTCTCCGCCTTGGTTCAAACTCCTTCCACAGTATTCTTATATAAGCAACGGTGGTGTCTGGATAAAACCCCTCTTCTCTGCCTTTCTGTGGCACATAGTCCGGAATAGGATAACCCTCAAAATTCTCGGTTTCCGTCAAGTTGTTTTCAGGTCTTACAATTACATCCGAATACAACGCTTCATCCCTGAAATGCTGAAAACTCACAAAACCAATGTATGGATTTTGTCCCTCTTCCTCTTTTCTCTCAAAATAACGTATATGTGTGGCTTCTCGTACCATTCTCATTCTCCTTCTGAACTTATATACTACTTTAAGCGAAAATGCTGGCGCATTTTCACACGCCAGCATTCCTGACTATTTCTCTAGCCTTCACGCTTTATAAAAGTTTTTATTTTGCAAGTTTCTTAGCTGCTTCAATATCAGCAAGCTTCCAGTCAATTACATCCTGTGCACCAAGACCTTCACAGTCTTTTACCATCTTGTCCCAGATAGCATCAAAATCTGCTTCGGTTTCCGCATATACCATCTGCCAGCTAGCAGGTACAACAACATCCTTAAGAGTGCTGATGGTTAATTTCATGCCATCATCAGGATTGGTTAATGCGTTAACATATGCATCCACTGGACTGTTTGTGTAATGAACACCTTCTGTATCAATCCATTCTCTCCAGCTATTATAACCGGTTGTTTCACGCCACTGAGCAAAGGTTTCTGATGCCGCAGCAATCTCCATCTGCTCCTCCCAGTAAGTGATAGTAACAGGACGAGAACCGCCCTTGCCATCGCCATAAGAGGTAGGTGCTGCATTCTGTAAGGAGAAGTTTGTATTCCACATAGACCATTCTGTACCATCGCTCATAGGGAAGCCATTAATACTATTTCCTGCTTCTAACCATGCGATATACTCATCTGTCAGATATGCATTTTCGCCATCGGAATACCAAATATCTCCATCCGGACCATACTTAATTCTCAGATATGCATCCGGATTTACCCACATATCAATAAGCTTCAAGCATTCCTCTAAATGTTCTGTATCCTTATTAATAACAAGATTCCACTTACTGGTACTTACTTCTCTTACATCATCATAATAAATATTGGTACCAGGAATTAAATACTCAAAGTAAATTGGTGACCATCCAGGCAAAGTACCAGATGGAACCATAGCAAAACCATTATCAATCTTAGTTGCCTGAGTACTTCTGTCAGTATTAATACTGTCAGGATCCATTAAGCCACGACGATATACCTCGTTGTACCACTTCAAGCCTTCATAGTACAAGCTGTCTTTTGTAAGAATGCTACTGAACTCTCCGTTAACATAGTCTGCTTCCAGCATAAACTGAAGATAATTTGTGTTATATCCCTGCCACTGATACCATAAAGTCATAGCACCAAAGAACTGGGTATCCATACCATTATCCAGAATAGTACCATAGCACTTTGTACCATCTTCTTCCTGTGGATGAGCCTTTAACATCTCTTCCATAACATCAATTAAATCCCAGTAGTCCTTGATTTCAGGAGCACCAATTTCCTCATAAACATCCCATCTGAGCTTAACTGCATTTCTATCTGTAGAATCCACCAAAGCAACTGTAGAAGCGGTTTCACCTACTGTTATTGGCAATGAGTACAATTTTCCTGTGCCGGCACTTCTAGTCTCTCTTACCAAGTCAAGAGCACCTTCCATATACTGATTGGTATACAAATGCGGAAGCTGGTCTAAATAATCATCCAAACAAATAATTGCATCCGTTTCAATCAACGTATCTAATTGTTCCCCCTTCTGTACATACATAATGTCAGGAAGATCTCCGGAGGTCAGAATTGCGTTGGTCTTCTCAGCAGAATATGCCCATACTTCCAACTGAAAACCATTCTCTGCAAAATAATCTGATTTGTGACCTGTTACCAATCCACTTGTAAGGCTGGCACTTGACGGATACAGACTGATAGTCGGTAATTTATCCTTGTCAATTGCTACTTCACTGCTAGCTTCTGAAGCATCTACTGTTTCTGTACCCACAGAGCCTGTTTCAACAGATGATTCAGTAGAAGAAGCCGGAGTCTGACCACATGCGGTCAGTGTTGTTGCTGCCAGCAATAATGCCAGCACTTTTTTTACGCTCTTTTTCTTCATATGTTTTCCTCCATATTAAAAAATATTTATGATAAATTCGTTTTATCATCAACCTTTCACTGCACCAATCATAATACCCTTTACGTAATATTTCTGAATAAAAGGATATACTAACATAATTGGTACCACTACAATTGCTGTCATTGTCATTCTTGTGGCCATCGGCGTCAAACTATCATAGCCCGGACCACTATCTTGAGGCTGCTCCATGATTGCTCTAACCTGATTTAATAATTCATAAAGTAAGAACTGCAGCGTATATAACTTTGGTCTTGTTACATATAACTTTGTAGTAAAGAAATCGTTCCAATGGTTTACAGCACCGAACAGACCCACCGTTGCCAAAATTGGCTTTTGAAGCGGTAATACAATTCGGAAAAATCTAGTAAGGTATCCCGCACCATCCAAATACGCTGATTCTTCCAAATCCGCCGGCAACGCTTCAATAGAAGTTTTTATTAAAATCATATTATAAACACCGACCATACCCGGTATTACATAAACCCAGAAGGTATTAAGCATTCCAAGCATTTTAATATTTAAATATACTGGAATCATACCTGCTGAAAAATACATGGTAGCTACCACCAATCGATACCAAAGCTTTCTATGCCACATTTCCTGTTTTGTGAAGAAATAAGCCGCATAGGAGCTGACCAAAATTTGCAGCCCGGTTCCCACTATTACTCTAAGTACAGAGACAACAGCCGCATTTGATAAATTATCAATCTTCAACACTTTTATGTAATTACCATAGTGAATCCCTTTCGGAAGAAGAAATATCTGACCAAGATCCACCATCTTATTATCACTAATTGTACAAATAAAAAGATACCAAAAAGGATAAGCACAAACCAAAAGCACCAATGCAAAAACCGGATACGCTATTAAATGAAAGATTAATTCTTCTCTTGACATCTTTTTTATCTTTGTTATTAAAGTCATTCCTTATACCTCCTATCAGTAGACGTAATTAAAATACGCTGCTGCCGCGTACCTTCTTTGATACATAATTAGCACTTGCAAATAATACCAGTGCTACCAATGATTTCAATACCCCCACTGCCACGCTGTAAGAAATTTGTCCGCTTCCGATACCAATGTTGTATACATACAAGTCCAACACCTCAATATACTCTTTATTTAAAGCATTGCCGAAAGACAAGTACTGGTCTATGCCTGAATTCAGGAACTTTCCAATATCCATAATCAAAAGAACGAAATATGTAGGAATCAACTGTGGCAATGTAATATACCAAATTCTCTGCATCTTACCTGCACCATCTATACTTGCCGCCTCGTAAAGTCCCTGGTCCAATCCTGCAATAGCTGCAAAATATACTATTGCTTTCCAGCCCACTTCTTTCCACTGCTGTAACAATACCTGAGTCAACCATACATGCTTATCTGAATTTAAAACATTTATCGTTGTCTCAGAACCCAAGTTATGCAATGTGGTATTAACCAAACCATCTGTACCAAACATAGCTAATGCCAGAGAGAACATAATAACCCAACTGATGAAATGTGGCAAGGTGGTTACCGTTTGTACCAATTTTTGGAATCTCTTGCTTCTCACCTCACTCAAAAGCACTGCAAAAAGCATTGGAAGTGGTGAAAATACATAACCCAAAAATTTAATACCAAACGTGTTCTTTAAAACTCTCAGAATATTTCTTTGCATGACTGCATTACCAAACAGGTCTTTAATATTCTGTAAGCCCACAAATTTACAATCCAGCAAAGCCCTTCCCGGTTTATACTGGAAAAATGCGTATGACCAGCCCCACAAAGGAAGATATCCGAATATAAATATTAGAATAATTACCGGTAATACGTACAAGAAGCATTTCATGCCTCGACTTAATGTTTTTTTCTGTTTCATAACTAGCTCCTTTCTAATTGTTAAATTTATTGTACATCACTAATTTTTTCTTTTAAATCGCAAAATCTTCGGATAATTTAAACAATTAACGTTTTATTTCTATTGTTCTTTTTTTGAGCAAACTTTTACTTTTTAAAAATTAAAGAAAGTTCAAATTATTGCATTTTCATTTCTCAATTTTTTGACACGCTCTGCATAAATAAAGTATAATAAACAAAAATAGTAATTGAAAAAAGTGATAATCATAGGCACAAAGTTAGAACCGGGAGGTATCGGTATGTATACTGTATTATTAGTAGATGACGAATCAAATACACTGGAAACACTGTCAACCCATATTCATTGGCAGCAATTTGGTGTAGACACAGTCCTCACAGCATCGGATGGGCGTCAGGCATTGGATATCATGTCAAAACAAAAGACCGACTTACTTATTACAGATATAAAAATGCCTCATATGGACGGTCTTACTTTATTAACTGAAGTGCGTTTATATCATCCTGAAACGCACTGTATTCTTTTGACTGCATATGGAGAATTTGAATATGCCAGACAAGCCATACAGCTTGGCGTTGAAAATTATCTTTTAAAGCCGTTGCAAAAAGAAGAGCTTGAGGAAACTATAGAAATTGCCCTGGATAACATTTACACGAACCGTGAAATTTCCAGACAGCTCTTCCGAAACAATATACTTTTAAGATGGGTAAGCGGAAACATTTCAGGAGAAGAACTCAGCGAACGTGCCAGCCTGCTCAACATTAATTTGTACCTCCCGGAATATTGTGTAGTATGTATTTCCAAGAAAACCCCTTCCGTATCCCTATCCAGCTTTTGCAAAACATGTACAAAAAAACTGCAAGATTTTTATGAAGTACATCACTTTAAGGATGACCATAAACGCTGGGTCTTTATTATTGGCGGAAGTCGTATCATACCGGCACAAATCATTAACTGTTTCTCAGAGGAAGCTAACAAAATAAATTTAAATCATATGATTACAATCTCTGTAGGCAACACCATGTCTGCTGCCGACCATCTGCCGGAAAGTTACCTGTCTGCTGTTAATTTGCTTGATTGTTCCGATTTGTCAACTTTTGAAATGATTATTACAGCAGCTCCTCCTAATTCCGAAACAGAAGCAGACAGATTAACCCAGGAATTAAACAGCCTGTTTCATTGTTATGATGAAAAGGAACGTCAAAATGGTTTCCATACTCTGGCCCATAAATTGCTTTCAGAAAACCCAAATTCTTCCACACAGACATCACTGACATTTATTTCTCACAGTTTAACCAAGCTTTTTTCCCAAAGCTTTCCTAAACACGTGGATGCTCTGGAACAACTCCATGCCAGAATAAGAATGCAAAAAACAAACTCCAGACTGGAAAGCGCCAAAAGTGATATAATTGAAATATTGGAATATAGTCATCTTTTATTTCAGTATTATTTAAAACAAATGAGTCCTGTTATACAGTCAGCCATAAACTATATTCACAGTCGCTACGCTGAAAATATTTCCATTCAGGACTTTTGCAACAAAAACAAAATGAGTTCCCCATATTTGGGATATTTATTCAAGAAAGAAACAGGTATGTTCTTTAATAATTATCTCATGCAGCACAGAATTTGCTGCTCCATCCTTCTTCTTTTGGATACAGATTTAAAGATTAGTGACATCGCAAAAAAGACAGGTTTTTCTTCAACCAGCTACTATATTACCTGCTTTAAAAAGCAGACAGGACTTTCACCAACAAACTACAGAATAAATCAGACCTAGGAGGCTGCTATGAAAAAACAAAAGAAACCGCACCGCTCTTCCTGCTCTCAAAACAGTTTTTTTATTCTACTCATAGCCTTATACTCTGTCTTGTTACTTACAATTACTTCTTTGGCCTGCTTTTACTCCTACAAACAAAAGCAAGAAGAACTCATGTCACAAATCAACACAACCTATGCCATGCTGGCACAAAAATACAGAGATATTACCGATAATTTCTGGTCTCTGTACATGCCTGTTTTTCAATCTCAGTCTGACACCTATTCAGTCTGGGAGCGATACTTCAACTCCGCCTCAAATGAACCGCTAAAACCACAAGAAAAGCCAAAATTGGCCGATACACTAAGGCAAATGATGCTGCTGGACAGCAATGTACAATGGATTGTTATTTATGACAAAGACCGTGAAGATAACTACATCTTGTATAATGACAATTCCAGTCTGACCCTCCTTCCGGAGGATTTTCCTTATCTGGATGAGTTAAATTCAGATTCTCGTAAAATGGAACTATATGGTATGGAAACCTTATCTAACTCTTCCAATACATTAGCTACTTTTGCAATCTGCGGTGGTATTCCCTCCGGACTGGGAGAAGGCAAAATACTGGCAGGATACAGAATTTCTTCTCTGCAAACAATCTGTGACAACAATTCATATGACCTGGAAAGCCTTAACTATGTTTTAACAAACAACAACGAGATAGTATTTGATTACAATGGCCACTATGACCGTAATATTACTTATTGCAGTGAGTCTGCATATACAGGCATTCTGGAAAGCTCCACCGGAGAGAAGCTTTTTGTTCATTCAGAGGTTTGCGGACGGAGTACTTCCCTGCTTACCTATTATGCCTCCTGGCAGGAAATCTTTCTGTATTGCCACGGGAATACACCCTTTTTAATACTTGTCTTTCTTATTTTTTTCATATTTTCCATCATAATCTATCTTGTTATGATGCACCGGATTAAGAAAGAAGTGGCTGTTATCAATAAGGGCTTACAGATAATTGGTGAAAATGATTTAGACTATCGCATCCCAATTACCTTCCATCAGAATGGTCTGCCTGAAATTGCCCATTCCATTAACCGGATGGCCTTTCGCCTAAAAGAAAATATTAATAAATCTTATTATTACGAGTTAAAACAACGAGAAGCAGAATTATCTGAGTTGCAGTCAAAATTTAATCCACATTTCCTATACAATAGCTTGGAAATGCTTCGTTCACGTTGTCAATTAAACGGAGATAACAAAACAGCTGCTCTTATCGTTCAGTTATCTGCTATCTTCCGAGGTTTTATTGATTCCAGAAACTTCATTCCAATGACGGAAGAATTAACCTTCAGCAAGCGTTATCTTGCACTCTTTGGTGCCAGATATGAGGATAAGGTGAAAATACGCTATGATTTTGACAAAGACATTTTACAATACGGCATTATTAGAAATATTTTCCAACCACTCATTGAAAACTATTTTGTTCATGGTTTTGATACCTCCAACGACGAAAATTATATTTTATTTAAAGGCAAATCACTGGATGAAAACACAATGATTCTGACCGCAGAAGACAATGGAAATGGCCTGACCGATGAGGAAATCAGACAACTAAACGAACGGCTTCATGAGCCTATTAAAATCAGCACGGAAAGCTATGGCTTGAAAAATCTGCATCAAAGACTTCAACTTTTTTATGGTGAAAGCTTTGGTCTGACTATATACAAAAACCCAAATTCCCCTAAAGGATTGTGCATCCAAATGACTGCCTTGAAAATGACCTGCAACGAATACGAAAGCCAAAAGAGAGGCTTGTTATAGGTAAAGAAAAAATCGCTTAAACTTTACAGTCTAAGCGATTTTTTCTTTAGTTTTTTATAGCCCCAATCTTTTTACACTAATCGAAATCATGCTTTAACGCGGATGCTATCCTAGGCACCATTTTATGGGAACAGATGGATTATTCCCAACCAACTAATCCATCTTTAGCACCGAGCGAAAAATCTGATGATTCATAGGATTTGACCGTCATTATCTCTTCGCTCTCAACAAATTTCATCATCTCTGCTTCCGGCTTTATATATTCCTTCTTCATTTCCATACATCCTCCCTCTATTGATTAGCTGTATATGTAGAACCCAGCCATTCTATTTTATCATTCAGTTTGGACTGTACCAGCGGAGTAATGGTTAAATTATAATAGTTGCTAACGCCGGAAGCCGTAATGGAAAACGCCTTTTTATCACCATAAACCTGTTTTACCAAGTCATCTGAATAATAAAGATCCTTCGTCTGTTCATTTTCACCATTCTCATCCGTCCATTTCAAGCGAATTCGGAAGCTAACCTGAGCAGCATCACCCAGGGCAGCTAATGACGCATTATTTGTTTCACCGAAGGAAGGTCTGAAAATAAGGTCAAAGACACCTGAATTTGCCACAGTATTATCCTTTTCCTGCTTCTTTATGTCATTAAAGTCTATAAACACGTATCCTGTGCCATTATGAATAGGCATCTGAGTATTAGTTGCAGCAGGTACAAAAATATCAACGTCCAAAACTCCGGTTTTATCATCAGAACTGTCAACTACATTTCCATCGAAAGAAGTAAAACTAGATGCAGTCAAAATCTTTCCGTTCAAATCAAGTGTTATCTTGCTAAACTCTATTTCCCCATCATCTCCAGTTAAAGTAACATCTCCAAGCAACGTAATGGTATCACCCTCTTCCGCTTTACTAATTGCTTCCTGCAGGGTTTCATACTTTTCGCCATCTTTAATTTGAGCTACATATGCAGGTGTTACATTAACAGTAATAGTATCTGTAACATTTTCTCCGACTGTCGCCGTAATCGTTGCACTGCCTTCAGATACACCAGTTACCACACCTGTAGTTTCATTTACTGTTGCCACATCTGTTTTATTTGAAGACCACGTTACCGTCTTATCCGTTGCATTATCCGGAGTAACGGTTGCGGTAAGTTCTACCTTTTTACCAGCTTCTACACTTACAGATTCTGCACCGTCGTTGATAGAAACGCCTGTAGCTGCTACAACTTTGCAGAATGAGATATCATCAAAATATGACTTGCCGCTCATGCCTCTGAACAACACTTTCACATAATTTGTAGTTTCGTCAGCTGTCATAGTATAAGAGAACTTATACCATTTTTCAGTTTCCGGTAATGATACAGGATTACCACTTTCATCCTCAATCGTCATCCCACCACTAGGTGCTTTACTATCGCGGATATCAAAATCCATCTTTACGTACGTGCTTTCGGTCTTGGCTTCAGCATCAGGAGATCCATAAACAATGACTTGTGCTCTTCTTCCAACCATATAAATATAACCCGTTAATTCATATGTTTGTCCTGCTTCTACTTCAATAATCTGGTATATTTTAGAGTCTTGTTGATACCCCTTCAGTGCATATTCACCTGTATGTTTTATATCACTTTCCACATAATTTTGTTCAACCAGTATATTCCAGTGTTTAAAAGTATTGCTATCACCGTCTGAACGCTCTTCAAATCCACCATTTAAAATAAGATTCCCCTCGTCAGCTGATATTGTCGCCTCAACAGACAATCCATTCCACGCAATTGACGTAAATACCATCAAAAATGCCAGTGCAAAGTTTAGGAACTTTTTAAATCCAATTAAACCTTTTTTCATTTTTCTTGCCTTTCTCAAATATTATTTTTCTTACGATAAATCATGCCATAAATGATTGCACCTATAAATGCTGTAAACGCCAATATTATCCAAAGAACAAGATGATTACTGTCACCGGTTGGTGTTACAGAACCCGCATTATCCTGTACTACCACACTATTATCAATTGTATCGTCAGCCTCTTCACCCTCTGTTTCATTATCTATAGTCGTATCATTTTCTGAAACAGTTTTCTCCTTAACAGTCAATGTAGTAACAACACTTCTTTCTCCAGTATAAACTAGCTTTAATGTATGATCTCCGGAATCAAGCGTATCCAAATAACTAGCTTTAAAGTTCAAAATAGTAGAACCTTCCTCCAAGGTATAATTAGACTTGTCAACCTCTGTACCATCCACTTCCACCTTTACAAACTCATCCAAATCACCTGTACAATAAATGGTTACCTCTCCATTTGAGCCAATTGTGTAACTTTCATCTGTTTTGTCTGCTACGATTTCTACACTTTCCGGAATTGGTGTATCTGTCAGTTCCAGTAACAAAGCTTCTACATTTACCAAATCCAAATTAAGCTTGCCATCTTTTATTCCATACAGCTTTGTATCCTCTGCCCGTCCAGCAAGAATCTTTGCACTAACACCTGAAACCGGAATATCCACGTGGACATCGTCACCCTTTACATTCAGTACTACCAGATAATCCTTGCCATCCTCTGTCGTCCAAGAATGGTACATATAGCCTGCATCTATATTAATTTCTTCTGAAATTTTGGTTCCCTTATTACCTACAAAATATTCGCCTACAATCGGAAGTTCCACAGTATCAAAAGTGGTAATAGCCTCCCAAACCTCTGCACCGGCATTGGCATTGGTCGGTGTCTTTACATCCCATACAGGAATATAACCTTCCGTCTTCGCATAAACCAGTCCCTCCCATTTCGGGTCCATTTTAATTAAATATTCAGAATACAAGTTACCCGGATCTGAAATGGAGAAATATCCTACACCTGAAATACCTGCTAACAATGCCTGATAGTTATTATTACGCACATCGTCTGCCGTATTAAAATATCCGTCATTCTGATGTATGTAAGTGGAAAGCACAATCCATGCTGGTTTATTAAAGTTCACTACTTCCAATGCTTCCTCTACAATACCATAAACTGTTGCTCCTGCTGCCCCGAAATACGGATCCAAAATCACTGCATCTACATATGCTGTGGTTTCCGGTATCATATATTCCAAGTCTTCTACACACATGATTACATTATTCTCATCATATTGTCTAATTAATCGATAGCTGTCTTCCAAATCCTGTCTCGGATCCATCTGATGGATGAATGGTTCATCCGCTATGTTGTAGCCAAACATTGCAGGATGATTTCGAATTCTCTCATCAGACACCTTTGCGATAGTTTTGGTCACATTTGATTCATCGCCTGCCGGCATATTGCCGTTATAAAGACATACCATACCCTTAATGCCCAAATCATTCAGAATTTCCAGATGGGCATATACTTCATCCGCGGTAAGACCATTTGGCAGCTGTACTACATTGATACCTGCTGCTGCAACTTCATCATAATGCTCTACGTCTGCATTTTGATAAACATGATAACCAAATACCGGAGTAAATGTTTCATCCTCTGTATTAAATTTTACATATTCTCCGTTTTCGTTAATTGCAGATGGTCTGTTGTAAACATAAATATTCTTGCTTGCTGCTTCCACTGCAGTATCACCATCATACAGAGTAGCCATCACGCAATATGGTGTATCCAATTTTTCCAGTTTAGACAGCTCAAAATCAACCGTGGCCTTACTGTCAGCCAGTGCTACCCGGGCACTCTCCCACACCTTGGTCTGTCCGTCATACACCTCAAATACTACCGTTCCGTCCACATATTCGGTATAATAATCTGTCTTTACTGTTGCCTCAAACTGTGTGGTTTTCATATCGCGGTAGAAGATTTTCATATTACTATTCAGTGATATTGGATTAGAAGTGTCGGTCATGGTAAATACTATATCATCAATATATACCTCACCTTCACCCTGTAATTTACGCGCAAAAACACTTACATAATCGGTTCGTAACGGCACATAACCACGGAACACATACTGATGCCACTGTCCGTCTCGAATAATCTCTGTTTCTACCAGTCTAGTCTCCAAGCCACCCAGGTATCCATCGTCTCCCGGCTCATTGGTATCCGCGAAACACTCAATATCAACAAATGGGTCACAGGAAACATTTTTTGAGTCGGTGATTTTGTACCACAGACTCACCTGATACTCTGCGCCGCCGACAATATCATAAACCTTCTGACCAATAGCCGGAGCCTTCTTTGGCTTCACTTGGTAAAGCTTGTCATCAATCAACAAACATCCATCTCCGACACCACCTCTACCGTTTTCAGACCAGCTATAGGACTTTGCGCCTTCCGTATCATTATTTCCTTTCCATCCAGTAACATCAGAAGTAAAATCACCGTTTGTCAAAAGATTGTCCGGAGTTCCTTCCAATTTCTCCTTCCACACATTGGTAAAACCATTATCAGATGGTAACATCTTGCTCACTACAACCTCTGCTGCAAGCTTTTCTTCCCAGGCTTTCTTGGCAAGGTCTAACTCACTCGGTTGTCCTAACACCTTGATGCCGTCTATACAAAACTCAGAATCCTCTGCACATCTGATAGACAGACGCATTCTGTCACTACCCACATTCGTTGTAAACTCCTTAGTTACCTTAATCCAGGTATTCGTTTCTGTACCGCCTTCTGCCACACAGTAAACTTCTATAACATCCAGAATTTCATTTTTACCTTTACGATCCTGAATAGATATATAAGGATCGCAGGTGTCATTTAGGCGCTTGAACCAAAATTCCAGGGTATATGTTTTGCCGCCTTCAATAATGTAAGGCTGGTTCATATACATAACTCGCGGTTGAATTGTCGTTCCATCCACAGTACGTTCAGCCATATATAAGTATCTGCTTCCGAATTTGGCATCTGAGCCCTCACGGAGTTCTACCACAGAACCATAGCTGCCTGCAGCTAAATGATTCCAAGTACCACTCTTTCCGCCTGAGGTATTGTCAAAGGTAACGCCTTCTTCAAAATCGCCGTTTCCTTCGAGGATGTCGTACTCTGAAACCTCTCCCTCCACAACTTTACTTGCCCCTACCTCCATGTCGAAGGTTATAGAGCCGTTCATATACTCAGAACCAGCTTCCTCGTTCATATGAATGACAAAAGCAAATATATCACTTCCACTGGCATCCAAACTGCCTGTCCGTACCACTTGTGAAGCCCCATCTAAAAATAATCCGTCTGTATTATCTGCCTGCTGAAGAATTTTATCCCAAGTATCTAAAGAAGCTGTGGCAAAAGTCTCCGCTGTCATATCAGTAAGCATTGCATAACAGAAGGCATCCGCTGTATTTGCTCCAGAAGCCAGTGTACTGGCTGTCGCATTGAGCAGTACATCATAATTAACTGCTACATTGCTATTATTCTGTACCTTCAAAAAAACAACCTCTGTTTTTCCCGGATACCAAAGGATAGCATCATCCCATATACTTTTATCTTCCTGAATGCTTCCACTATCAATATTATCAGAAACATCCACATATTCTGTGCCGTTATACTTATACAACGTAACACTTATGCTTTCCGTACTACTGTCGGTATCTGTCGCAGCAGCTATTGTCACATCACCCAAAAGCATAGAAACACACAGAAGTAAGGAAAGCATACAGGAGAATAGCATTTTGCATTTTGATTTCATTCTTCTCATTCTTTTTCCTCCGTTCTTGAAAAAGCATCGAAATTAATTATTATTCAGTAGTTGCAGGCTTTTCGTAAATAACGATATTGTCGATAGCGAAAACTGCCGTTTTCTTATTACCATTAATTCTAAATTCAAGTAATGCTGCTTCACCTTCTGTCGTGAATTCTTTTTTCTCATGGAACCACTTATTTAAATCTTCAGCGCTCATTTCGCTTGCATCATATTTATACTCTGCTACCCAACTAATATTTGTAGCATCAGATTTTTTCGTCCTTAACCTAAGCATCGGATTTTCTGCGGATAGTAAGAAATCATACTCAATTACATATGTGGTATTAGGCTTAATTGTCAAATCATTTGCAAGTTTAATACCTGCTGACTTAGACTCATTGCTTTCCACAGCCAAATATTTACTGTCATGAGAATTATCTGCTTCTCTTATAGATACACTAGCTCCTACATAGCTATTCGCATTAATGCAAACCCATGAGCCACCTTCTGTTGCATCCACATACGTCACACCATCTTCAAACCCACCGACACCATTCATCAAATCCACAATCTGGCTTCCGTTGTTTCCTTCATTACCGGAACCTTCTGAACCAGAGCCTTCATTTCCAGAGTCACCCTCTCCGGAGTCAGGATTTGTCGGTACTTCCTGAGTCGCAACTACTTCTGCATCAATTTCAATAGAATAGCCCGCATAAGTATCTCCTGCACTTGTATCTAAGTTCACCGCCAATGCCACATAATCGCTATTGCCTACTGTCAAAGCTTTGCCTGCTACCGGCTTATTTGCACCGCTTACCATACCGGCTGCTGCTGAAGCAAAATCCGTTGCCCATGTCATTTCCGGTGAAACCGGAGCCTGCTTGTCAGACACAGTTGCATATTTAAGCACGTTACTTACATCTGCTGTACTTTCCGTTCCTGACGCATCCTTTATAGTTACATTTAATACCAGGTCATAATATAAATCTAATGTTCCGGTATTTTTCACTTGCAAAAATACTATCTTCGTATCTCCGGCATTCATAGTAGTATCATTAAAGATACCCGCTGTTCCGTTGGAAATACTCTGATACTGCGTGTTGGTTTCGTCGTATTTCAACAAATCCACCGCAATACCACCAATGGTAATTTTGTTTCCGTAATTTGTGACCTTGTACTCAAAGTATGCATAGGCTGTTCCTGCAAGCAGCACTAAACACAACATTACAGATACTACACTCAGTAGTGTTTTCTTTTTGATTTGATACTTCATCTTTTTTCCTCCTTGATGATAGGTATCCGACATTTACTAAATGCCGAAACCATGTTTTTATTTATAAATACACATCGTATTTATATCTTTTTCATAAAGCTTTTAAAAGCTTCCATACTTTTGGCATGATTTTCACACCCCTTTACTTCCAGAAAAATAGGAACATGATTTATCATATTATGATGCCATGCGTAAAAGAAAGAGGTATAATTAATCATAGGACCAAACCAGCTTTCAATGGCATTGTGGTTTTTCAGTCCTTCCGGTATCCGAAGCACCTGATGAATGTGGTAAGCAGTTGTTTTTTGTCCCATTATGCTATACCATTTACTGATTGGATATTTTTGTGACAGCGCACCATTGTTTCTGGCATGTCCCACATCTAATACATGCCCCACTCTTTCTTCTCCCAACTCTGCATTTATGGCTTCAATCCAGGAGGATACCTCTTCTGGCGTATAGCCAAATTTTCTATACTCATCTAAATGCTCTTTTCTAGATTTATGTAAATTCTCAATCCCTACTTTAGTTGTTCTTGGAACACTTTTAGCTGCATACACATATAAAGCCAATAGTTCCTTCCATACATCTCCCCCCTTTGGCATATCAGATAATCTAACTTTTGGTGGATGAATGGTAAGGCCATCTGCCTTGACCAATATGGCATAATTAAGTGCCTCCATCCACTGCTCCGTGCCACTAATTTCTCCATCCATATAATATAAATTTGGCATATGTACGGATAAATAGCCTTTTGTCTTTTTGCGCCACGCTTCCAAGGTAGGAAGCAATGTCATATCCGGTTTCCATGTAGAACCATTACATCTCAATTCCACATATTTAACAGAATATTCTGTGGCATATGCAACATCCTTCGCATTATCCACACAGGAAATTCCAAAGAATTCACTTATTTTCTCTATATCTTTCTTGGGCAATGAAAAAACAACTTCTGATATATCCACTTGATTTTCTGATATCTCCAGATAATTCATGCATGGGAAATCTCCAATTGCTTTATCCGGATCCAGCCCTCTCATTCCGAGCACATGCGTATCCTTTATATAATAATCAAAATGTCTGTGACCATGCCCATGCAATATAGTAATTGGAACACGCTCTGCCAATTCACTTAACCACGTCCTGCTTTCTTCTTTCAAGGACTGAATATAATGGTGCAGAAAAACAATATCTCCAGCCTTTATCTTTTCAAGGCGTTCCCTATCTATGGCGGTAATTTCTCCATCCGGAGTATTTATACCGATAACCTGTCGCTCTCCTACACAAAAGTCCGCATTTTCCACCGAATCGGCAATATTATATCTAGTGGCTGCATCTCTTACGTCTGAATTTCCTAACACCTCATAATGCTTAAAATCTTTTAACGCATCACAATATAAATTCCATGCCCCAACTTCACCATAGCTTGTAATATCTCCCAAACAAATCACAGTATTAACGCCGTCTTTTTTCATCTGCTCTACAGCATACTGTAAAAAAATATATTGCGGCGACCTTTCATCATCCGGCAAATGCATATCACATATAATACCTATTCTGGTTTTTACTGCCATCTTTCCCATTCCTCCTCAAGTAACCATTTATTGCTTACAACTCTACTGTCATGCCATCTTCGCATATGATTGCGTTATTGCCAAAGTATCTGTTTATCTTTTCCTGTGCAGCTATCGGAGTATTTAGTATTTCACGTCCATTGTGGCTGAAAAATATCTTACCTATGTATTTATCTGCCGTATACTGCCGCGCAGCATCTATGCCAAAGTGGCCTGTCTCAATCACCAAACCATCACAGTATTCATTCAACAGTACATCCAAATCCTCATATTTACCCACATCACCGGAATATACCAATCTCTTACCTTCACATTCCATCAAATAAGAATAAGACAGACACCTGTCTGTTTCCACGTGAGCCATATGTCTGTTTTTGATAGCGGTAACCTTCATAACTCCATCATCGAATAGTACACCTTCTTCTACCTGCACGGCACTAACCGGATAGTTAGTCCGAAAACCGCCCTCCGTATTACGAAGCAAAAGCATAAGTCCTTCCCATGACTCCATGTTGGGAATATATACTTCTACCGCCCCTTGAAATGGATTCTGCCTTCTTACGGCTGTAATTTTTCTGATATTCCATAACAAGTTGCCAAGCCCTCCCACATGATCCATATGCGTATGTGAAATTATAATTTTTCCTACCTTTAACAAATCAAGCCCCATAAGATGGGCCGTATAAGAACACCCCTCACCCGCATCAAACCAGTAGATTTGCTCCCCAGCTTCTACTGCAATGGCGGCATGTTTTCGCCCCGGCATCGGCTCCGTTCCTGCACAAGTTCCTAAAAAATGAATTTTCATAATTTGTTAAATACCTTCATCCATTCCCGCTTAATTAACTCATGCCCTGCCGTTGTAGGATGCACTCCATCATACAACCAGTAATTATTAGGCGCCAATTTCGCAACTTCATCAAATTTGTCCTGTAGTGAAATAAAAGGCAAATTGTATTTTTCAGCTATTTCTTTTGATTTTACCGCCCTCTTTTTTACCTCTGTACTGAACAGCTTCCATTTGTTTGGGCACGTCTCCGTATCTTCTGTGTTCACTCCTTCTAAAACAAAAGGCTCCAGAATCATGATTTTAACGTCTGGTAAGGCTTCTTTTATTTCCTCAATCAGCATAGAATATACTTTAAAATATTTATCCGCATCTACGCCATTTTGACGACTAAATTCATGCCATACATCATTTACCCCAATCAAGATGCTCATAACATCCGGCTTTAAATTTATGGCATCTTGCTTAATTCTTGCGTACAAATCTACAACGCGATTGCCGCTAATCCCCCTGTTATACAAAATATACTGATTTGGATAATCAAAGGTTAATTCCCCCTTTACAAGCGTTGGATAACCCATTCCAAAATTTGAATCGTTTTCTCTGGAACGAGAAGTATCTGTTATCGAATCTCCAAAAAATAAAATTGTTTTCATTTGCTACTCCTTACCATTTCAAGTTCAATTATTTTGTTTTTGCACACTGCACCAATATTATAATTTAATGTTACAATGTATAACTTTATTTTTGTATCACAAAAATTTCGGATAATTTAAACTATTAAAGTTTTCTAAACTTGCTCCACTGTACTATATCCACAGCAAAAGGTGCCACTTTTCGGCATTTCTAACTTGAAACAGTTTAAAAAAGTTATAAAATTTTATGTTTTGGACGATATATCGTCCACATTGCATCTCATAACTTGCTACAATAACCTTGATTTAAATCAATCCATTAGTTGCAACATGATGAAAATATTGTTATAATCAAGGAGTAGCAAAGAAAATGAATGCTGGTAAAAATTATCAAGCAAACCGAGAGTACAAGTCTACCGTATTCAGCAAGCTTTTTGGCGAGGACAAGAAGAACGCGCTCAGCCTTTATAATGCTGTGAATGGCAGCAATTATACCAATGTGGATGATTTGACCTACACTACACTGGATGATGTGGTGTATATGAAGATGAAAAATGATGTATCCTTTCTGTTTGACAAGACACTAAGCCTGTACGAGCATCAGAGCACGTATAACCCGAACATGCCGTTGAGGGGCTTCCTGTATTTTGCCGATTTGTATCGTCAACTTATTAAGGATAATGAGCGGATTTACAGTAAAAGCATCGTGAAGATTCCGACACCAAGATACATTGTTTTTTATAATGGTGACAAGAAGGATATGCCGGAACGTGTCAAGGAACTGTATCTGTCAGCCGCCTTTGACAGTCCCGCAGATTCGGGGAAATTTGAGTGGACCGCCACCATGGTGAATATCAATCCCGGCATGAACCCGGAACTTTTGGACAGGTGTGAGACGCTTGGAGGATATGTAACCTTTGTGGATAAGGTGAGAACCTACAACAAAAGCATGCCTTTGACGGATGCTGTAGACCAGGCTGTAGACGAGTGCGTGGAGGACGGAGTACTGGAGGAATTTTTTAGCAAACACCGCAGGGAGGTCAGAAATATGGTATTGACTGAATTTGATGAGGAAAAGTATCTTAAGATGATGAGGGAAGAAGAACGTGCTGAAGGACGTGCTGAGGGACGTGAGGCTGGTCTTGCCGAAGGACGTTTGCAAACTTTTTTGGAGATACTTGGTGATTTGGGCGAAATTCCGCCTGAAATTATAGAGCGTGCCAAAGCCGTGGATGCGGATACCTTGAAGCAGTGGTTCAAGCTGGCTGCCAGGGCAGAGAGCATGCAAGAGTTTTTGACTCAGGTAAAATAAAGTATGCAAAAGGTGCCAAAACCCATTCTGGATTTTGACACCTTTTTCACATCTTATAAACTTATTTTATAACACCTTAGATAAAAATTCCTTTAATCTAGGATTCTTTGGATTGCCGAAGAACTCCTCCGGTGCTCCGCTTTCTAAAATTTGTCCTTCATCGATGAAAAGGACTTTATTAGCCACTTCGCGGGCAAAGCCCATTTCGTGTGTAACGATAATCATGGTCATGCCTTCTTTTGCAAGAGCCTTCATCAAATCCAGTACCTCGCCAACCATTTCCGGGTCCAGTGCACTGGTAGGTTCGTCAAAGAGAATTACCTCCGGATTCATGGCAAGTGCACGTACAATGGCAACACGCTGCTTCTGACCGCCGGAAAGTGTAGAAGGATACACATCCGCCTTTTCTTCCAGACCAATGCGTTTTAAAAGAGACATAGCATGCTCATAAGCTTCCTTCTTAATCTGCGCCTTTGTAGTCGTAATCGGAACAAGCTCTTTTTTGTTCTGAGCCTTTCTAAATACATTGGTAAGCTTGGTAAGACTGTTTTTGCGCTTTGCCTTTTTTAAATCCTGGCACTGCACGAACACCGGAGCCAGCATAATGTTCTGGATAACGGTTTTATTGTTAAACAAATTAAAATGCTGGAACACCATACCCATTTTACGACGATGCTTATTGATGTCTACCTTCATGTCAGCAATATCTTCGCCATGAAAAATAATACTGCCGCCGGTCGGGTCTTCCATACAGTTTAAACAACGAAGGAAGGTACTCTTACCGGAACCTGATGGACCGATAACACACATAATATCGCCTTTTTCAATTTTGATGCTGATACCGTTTAAAACCTGCACATCACCAAACTGTTTTCTAAGATTAATTACGTCTATCACTTTTTCTCAGGCTCCTTTCCATAATTTTGATGCCGGCACTGATAATAAGTACCAGTATAATGTAAATAATGGCCATAACCAGATAAGGAACCATAAATTCGTAACTGTTGCTGCCGATGTAATTAAATGCAACATAAAGGTCTGCCGCACCTACAAAGCTTACAACAGATGTTTCTTTAATCAATGCAATAAATTCATTACCCATAGTAGGAAGGATATTTTTCACTGCCTGTGGAATCACAATGCGAAGCATGGTAGTCCAGTAACCTAAGCCTACTGCGCGTCCTGCTTCCATCTGTCCTGCATCCACGGACAAAATACCACCTCGCATAATTTCAGAAATATATGCACCGGAATTTAAACCAAATACTAAAATGGCAACTTGCAAACCGGAAATGCGAATGCCCATAAGCGGCAGCATAACATAATAAAATACCAACAGCTGCACCACAATAGGGGTACCGCGGAATAAGCCTACATAAAAACTGCAGAAGCCATTTAAAACTTTTGGAAGCACCTTGTACTTTGGAATGACTCTGACCGCAGCAATTACGGTACCAATTACAATACCGATAATCAGACCTAAGACTGCAATCATAATGGTATTGCGAAGACCTTCTACCACTTTAGCATAGCCATTTTGCTCTATGAAAATCTCTAAAAATTTATTTACCTTCTGGTCAAAATTGCCCATGAAAACCTCTTTTTCTAATGAAAGTTACGAATTACTGTAATTCGTTAATTGCTTCTGTAATACATGCAGCAGGAGCAGAGTCAATGATTACATACTGAATGTTGCCATTTAATAAATCCTGAACTGCTAAAGAACCGTTCTTATAGCCGATAGTTGACATGCCATATCCTGTAAAGCCCCAATCAGCATCGCCTTCACAATAGAGCTGACCTGTTGTACCGGTCTGAACACCAACCTTAACCTTGTCATCCTTGCCATTTAAAATAGCTTCTACTGCAGCAGCATCTGTGCATGCATCAAATTCTGTATTGTCAGAAGTAACAATTAACTTCTGAGAAGCACTATAGTAAGAATCTGTAAAGGTTACAAACTCCTCACGTTCTTCATTGATAGTAAGACCAGCCATAGCGATGTCACACTTCTGCTGACCTACAGCTAAACATACTGCATCAAAATCCATGTTCTGGATAACCAGTTCCTTGCCAAGATATTCAGCAAGTAACGCTGCGATTTCCATATCAATACCTACGTAGTTGTCACCTTGCATAAATTCAAATGGCTCGAATGCAGCATTGGTAGCTACCACCAACTGATCCTTACTTGGGTCTTCCTTTGCAGAAGTAACTGCTGTTGGGGTACCATCACCAAAATACTTGTTGCAAATTTCTTCAAATGTGCCGTTTGCTTTGATTTCTGCGATAAAAGCATTTGTCTTTTCTAATAATTCAGGCTGTGTTTTGTCTACACCAAAAGCGTAATCTTCGTTTGTAAGCTCGATGTCAATTACCTTTGCTGTTACAGCTTCCTTAGAACCACATCCTGCAAGTACGGACATAGCCATAACAAATGTTAAGCAGAGAACTAAAATTTTCTTCATGATTTTTTCCTCCTAATATTATGTATAAATATTGAATACACTTGCATAATATAACACTTTATATAAAAAAATGCAATGAATTTTTGTATAATAGGCCAAAAACCATTTGAAAATACATTGTTACCGTTAAAAAGCGTCTATTTTTCCTCCTGTTCTTCTATTTCCCTTTGCTTGATAAGCAACTCATGAATTATTTTTTTCACAGCATCCTTTTGATGAGCATTTAATTTCTCGAATTCCGTAAAAAACTCCTCATGCTGTTTATAAATGTGGATGGCTTTATCAACCGATGAAACCTTCTCCTTTTCCTCTGTAAGCCCCAGAATATACTCCACCGAAACCTGAAAATAATCCGCCGCCCTGACTGCTACACCTGCTGCCAGGTCTGTAATTCCCGCTTCTACACGACTAATCGTTTGCTGCGATGTGTTAATAAGCCCCGCCAGCCCCTCTTGTGATAAACCTCTGCTGAGCCTAAGCTCCTTTAATCGACATTGCATAATACAATCTCCTTTTCCCCATTATTTAGTATAGTCATCTTTTGTACTTTATTTATTAGTATAATTGTACCATGTAACGTTTATTCGTGTAAAGTTTAAATTGCAAATTTTTCTTTGCACACAAAAAAGGTGCTGCTTACTGAAACTTCAGTAAAACCAGCACCATTTTCACCTGCGGGTGACAGGACTTGAACCTGCACGTCGGTTGACACCAGAACCTAAATCTGGCGCGTCTGCCAATTCCGCCACACCCGCATAAGTTTATTTTTTACAACTCACTTTGTTACTCTAACATGTTTGACATGCTTTGTCAAGATTCTGTACCAATCTTAGAAATAATCTTCTTATTGATTTTAATTAAGAACACGGTAGACAAGGTCAGTGAAAATAATTCCGCAATTGGGAAAGCCATCCACACCATGTCCAGATTACCTGTCAGTGAAAACAGGTATGCAACCGGAAGAAGTACTACCATCTGACGCACGATAGAAATTATCATACTGTATACCCCATTGCCCAGCGCCTGAAATACGGAACCCATGATAATACAGTATCCGGCAAATACAAAGCTTAAGCTGATAAGTCTGAGTGCTACCACGCCAATGCTCAGCATATGCTCTGACGCATTAAATATAGATAGGAGCTGTGTCGGGAATATCTGCATAACCATAAGACCGGTGGCCATAATACACACTGCCAGAATGGCACTGGACTTAATGGTCTTAACAACTCGGCTGCGGTTTCCTGCACCATAGTTAAATGCAATAATCGGAATCATACCATTTGTCAAACCAAACACCGGCATGAAGATAAAGCTTTGCAGCTTATAATATGCACCAAATACCGCCGTTGCTGTGGAGGTAAATCCTATCAAAATCTGATTCATGGCATAGTTCATCACAGAACCAACCGCCTGCATAATAATGGATGGCACGCCAACCACATAAATCACTTTAATCATACCAAGGTCCGGTCTAAAGCCTTTAAAGGAAATACGAATATCATGATTTTTGGTTATATTTAAAATGTAGCCTGCAAAAGCACCGATAATCTGACCAATAACCGTAGCAACTGCTGCACCCCTTACACCCATTTCCGGCATACCAAACATACCAAAAATCAAAATCGGGTCAAGCACAATATTAATAACTGCACCTAAGGTCTGTGTAATCATAGAATACACCGTACGACCTGTGGACTGCATAAGGCGCTCAAAAATGAATTGCATGTACATACCAATACTTGCGCAGCATATTACGGTAAGATAATCATGACCTGCCTGCAAAATTTCTGGGTCTGTGGTCTGTGACATATAAAACGGGTCTACTGCAAACAATCCCACAAAGAAAAACACTACAAAGCTTATCACAGACAAAAAGATACCGTTCTCTGCCGCTTTATTGGCCTTTTCAAAGTCTTTTTCGCCTAATGCCTTACTGAGCACTGCATTTACACCGACACCCATACCGGCTCCCAGAGCAATCATCAATTGTTGGATTGGGAACGCCAAAGAAACTGCAGTCAATGCGTCCTCGCTGATTCTGGAAACATACATACTGTCTACGATATTGTACATAGCCTGTACCAGCATGGAAATCATCATTGGCAGTGCCATACTTATCAATAATTTGTTGACAGGCATGGTACCCATCTTATTTTCTTTAACGTTCATAAATCCTCCGTTTTTAAATCATAATTAATGTTTGGTAATCTTGTGAAGAACTTCCAGCGGTTTATTGTGTGTACGTGCGCTGGTTCTTCCTTCCGGCTTAATTTCACCTGCTGCAATCAAAGAACGCTTGGTCAAGGTAGGACCAACAAGTTCATATACCAGCACGGATAATAATACTACATTTCGAATCACGCTGCCATCAGAAAGATTGGTTGCGGTCATAGCCATACCAAGAGCAACACCTGCCTGCGGAAGCAAGGTAATGCCAAGATGCTTTGTAATTTTCTCATTACAGTGTGTCATGGCACAGCTTACGTATGCACCGTAAATCTTACCGGCTGAACGTGCAACGATATATACCAACCCAATCAAAAGAACTGCAGGATTCTTTAAAATCTTCAAATTCAGCTCTGCACCGGATAACACAAAGAACAAAATGCTGATTGGTGCTGTCCATCTGTCCACACGATCCATTAATTCCTCGGAAGTCGGACAAATATTACAAAATACCGTACCCATCATCATGCATACTAATAAAAGGGAGAAACAGCAGCTTACACCACCTACTTCAAACTCTATCATAGAAATACCAACGGTCAGTAATACAAATGCAATAGACACAGACATACGTTTACTGCGGGAATGATAGAATCGTTCCAACCAGTGCAGACATACACCTGCAATGGCACCTAATACTAAGGAAAGTACGATTTCCAATACCGGCTCCAATACTACATTTACTACACTGACACTGCCGCGTTCCAATGCACTGGCAATACCAAAGGATGCAGAAAATAATACCAAACCTACTGCATCATCAATGGCAACTACCATTAAAAGAAGTTTGGTCAGCGGACCGTCTGCCTTATACTGACGAACTACCATCAAGGTAGCTGCCGGTGCAGTAGCCGCTGCAATGGCACCCAAGGTAATTGCTGCCGGAATAGAAATCAAATCCGGCTTTATCATATGTAAACCAATTAATGCCACGTCTACTAATGCCGTGGTAATTACCGCCTGTAAAATACCAATCACAATAGCCTGTTTACCCATGCTCTTTAACTGGGCAAGACGAAATTCATTACCAATGGCAAAGGCGATAAAACCTAAAGCAACCTGGCTGATAATCTTTAAGGCTTCTACGTCCTCTAATGTATTAAAACCAAGCCCCGGTACACCAAGTCTGCCAAGCAAGAACGGTCCCAATATAAGACCTGCTACCAGATACGCTGTTACAGCCGGCAATTTCACTAATTTTGCCAAACGTGACATTAATAACCCTGCAATCAGGGCAAGTGCTAAACAAATTAAAATTATGTTCATAACATACTCCTCACTTTTCTTCAAAATCCGGGTACATTATACGTCCATAACTTCCAAAATACAATGGTTACATTTAACAGTTATTTATACAAATTTTTAACTTTTTTGAGCTAATTTTTTGGTAACCTGCTGTGCGGAAGGAGTAATTGCCAATCCTTCCTGACTGGTTTCCCTCAAACAGGATGGCAACAGCTTGCCAATGCGGCGCATAGAGTCAATTACCTCGTCCGGAACAATGGCACTTCGAATGCCCGCCATAGCCATCTGAGAAGAAATAACAGCATTCACTGCGCCGGAAACATTACGCTTAATGCACGGTACTTCTACCAAGCCACCTACCGGGTCACAGGTAAGACCCAGCATATTTTTGAGCGCAAGAGCCGCTGCATGCACGATAGCCTCATTGTCTCCGCCTTCCAGATAAGTCACCGCACCTGCTGCCATGGCGCTGGCAGAACCAATTTCTGCCTGACAGCCGCCCTCTGCGCCGGAAATGCTGGCACTGGTAGCGATTACCTCACCGATACCTGCCGCCACAAAAAGTGCTTCCACCATCTTTTCTTCACTGACTTCTCTCTTCTCTGCATAGCTTAAAAGCACTGCCGGGATAACACCGCAGGAACCGGCAGTCGGTGCCGCCACAATTCGCTTCATACAAGCATTGGACTCTCCCATTTTCACAGCCTTTTCCATAACAGAGGTAAGAAAATCTCCCACCAGACGATTTTCCTTTTGACTAAATGCCTCCAGCTTGGCACCATCTCCGCCAACCATACCGCTGGCAGAACGAAGGTCTGCTTCATAGTCCTCATCCGCCATACGCATGGCCTGATACATACCACGCATGGTTTCAAATGACTCTCCTCTTGTCACACCACGCTCACGCATATCATCCAAAATTATTGCTTCCCAAAAAGGGACCTTCTTTGCTTCGCTATATTCTAACACTTCTTTTAAAGTAGAAAAACTCATATCAACCTCTAATTCTCCAAACTATAATACGTAACGCTTATCACGCCCTCTAACTCCTTGAGCCACTTAATTGCCGCATCCCACACCTCGTGGTCACACTCAATAATCATGACCGCATTTTCTCCACGTGTGGAACGATTTAACTTCATGGTGGCAATATTTATAGTGCGCTTTGCAAGCTCGCTGGTAACATTTGCCACCAGCCCCGGCAAGTCTCTGTTCTGAATAATAAGGGTAGGATAATCCCCGGAAAAATTCGCCGCCTGTCCATTGATACTGGCAATATTTATTACGGAACCTCCTACAGACTCTCCTACAATTTCCAGATACCTGCCATCTTCACCGGTTAATTTTAAAAGCACAGAGTTGGGGTGAACATCTTTTAAATCCACCTCACCAAAGGAAAAATCCATTCCTTCCTTTTTTGCCTGTTCAAAGCTATAGGGAATGCGCTTATCATCCGGCTTCATACCAAGCAAACCTGCTACCAGTGCCAGATTGGTACCATGTCCCTTGCCGGTTAATAAAAAGGAACCGTGCAAAAAAATCTCTGCTTTTACAATAGGCTGCGCCATTAACTTTCTGGATACATAACCTATTTTGCATGCGCCTGCAGTATGTGAGCTTGAAGGTCCAACCATGACCGGACCAATAATATCAAATATGTTCATAATTCAATCCTCTTTATGTGAAATCAATACACTGTTATTATATCATTGTATTATGCTTTTTACTAGTGAAAATTAACCTGCACAAAAAAGGGGCTGTTGCAGAATGATTGATTATTAAAATTATTCTGACAGTATTCCATAAACAAAGAGAATCCAGGACCTAATCTTTTAAAAAGATTGGGATTCCTGGATTTTTTGCGTACTTTAATAAGGCTAACGATTTATTTTAAATTTAGCATGCAGTTTTTACCGGATGTAGGTATTTTCCAAGGCGTTCACCCTGGATTTTAGTATGCAGTTTATTGATATTATAACCCATGCACAATAAAAGAATCTCAAGTTTTACCTTTGTTTTCCCACGCATTAGGAATCTTTGGAATTCATAATCCTTTTTTAGAACTCCGAAGGCTCCTTCTACCTGTATGGAGCGATTCATACGATACAGGATACCTTTTTCGCTCATAATATTTTCATAGGATGACTGGCGCTGCTCCACAAACTT
>JAFXAZ010000049.1 GCA_017521985.1 Lachnospiraceae bacterium | reverse complement strand
CAGAGGCGGTATGCATCCGGCAGATGAAAACGATACACCGGTATTCGTGGGACGTTTCAATATTGGTGCGGTTTCCTTACATTTACCAATGATTCTTGCAAAGTCTCGTCAGGAAAGCAAGGACTTTTATGAAGTATTAGATTATTATCTGAATCTTATTCGCCAGTTACATATTAGAACATATGCTTATTTAGGCGAAATGAAAGCATCAACTAATCCATTGGCTTATTGTGAAGGTGGGTTTTATGGTGGTCATTTGCAACCACATGAAAAGATTAAACCATTACTGAAATCCGCAACGGCAAGCTTTGGAATTACTGCATTAAACGAATTACAGGAACTTTATAATGGTAAATCACTCGTTGAAGACGGACAATTTGCAGTAGAAGTTCTTACTTATATTAATAAGAAGATTAATGAATTTAAGGAAGAAGACGGTAATTTATATGCGATTTACGGCACTCCTGCCGAAAACCTTTGTGGATTACAGATTGAACAATTCCGTAAAAAGTATGGAATTATTGATAAAGTGTCAAGCAGAGAATATGTAAGCAATAGCTTCCATTGTGGAGTATGGGAAGATATTTCACCTATTCAGAAGCAAGATTTAGAGAATAGATTTTGGGATTTGAGTAATGGTGGAAAGATTCAGTATGTTAGATATCCACTAGGATATAACATCGAAGCTGTTAGAACATTAGTTAGAAGAGCTATGGGAATGGGATTCTATGAAGGAGTAAATCTGTCACTTTCATATTGTGATGATTGTGGTCATGAAGAGCTTGAAATGGATACTTGTCCTGTTTGTGGTAGTAGTAATTTAACTAAAATTGACAGAATGAATGGCTATTTATCATATTCAAGAGTTCATGGTGATACACGCCTAAATGATGCGAAGATGGCTGAGATTGCAGACAGAAAGAGTATGTAAGAAGGAGATGAGTAGTTATAAATTATCATAACATTACTTATCCTGATATGTTAAACGGAGACGGTCTGAGAGTTGTATTATGGCTCTCAGGCTGTACCCATAACTGTTATAAGTGCCAAAATCCTCAAACACACAATCCTAGTAGTGGTATTTTGTTTGATGAAAAGGCAGAAGAAGAGTTGTTTAGTGAACTTGGAAAAGAATACATATCAGGACTGACATTAACGGGTGGCGACCCATTACATGAAAACAACCTAGATGAAGTACTAAATTTAGTCAATAAAATTCGTCTTTTATTGCCCACAAAAACTATTTGGTTATATAGTGGTTATAAATTTACAGATTTTTTTGACGTTCCAATTTGGAGAGCATCAGAAATAAAAAATAATATAAAACGTAAAGAAATAATATCTATGTGTGATGTAATGGTTGATGGAAAATATATAGACAAATTGCGTGATGTTTCTCTTCACTGGCGTGGAAGTTCAAATCAGCGAGTTATAGATGTCAAGCAAACCCTACAGAAAGGAGGAATCGTACTATGGGCTACATAGCAGAAACTAAATGGCATAAAAAACAGCCAACACAAAAATGGTTGAATGCAAATGGTTTTAAATATAGTAAAGATTATAGTGATAAAGAGAGCGACGCATATATTTACATATTTCCAGTACATAAGTATAAACTAATGTCCTTATTAGAATGTGTCATAGTGGTTTATTTAGATAATGGCGACGTAATCGTAAAAATACAAGATTCAAAAACGAAAGAATCATATCCTCAATTCTCTTATGATTCACAAGGCAATCATAAAAATTTTATAGAAAAAATAGAGAAGATTATACTGGAAGAGTTTTCTCGTTTAGGAATCAAAGAAGTAAATGACAAAGTTAGATTAAAAAAGAAAATTCAATATAGTAAATTCACAAAAACATTTACATATCATTGTCCTACTTGCGGAGTAGAATTAAATAAAAAAGTAAAAGAGTGTGACGAATGTGAACAGCCTTTGTTTGTGCCGACTAAAGAAGAATTAGAATCAGCAAAGAAAGAGGTTTACATTCATGAGTAATATAATTATCACATCAGAGTGTGAGTTCTGTAGGTATGGAACAGTAGATGATAGTAATAAAGCAAGGGTTATGGTACATTGTGATTATAAAGGAAAGACGTTCTATTATGGACAGTGCGTATTATGTGAAGATATGGAAAAGAAGGAGAAAAGTAAATGAATAGAATAGCAAAATTTCATAAAGTAAGTTGGGAACAGTTTTTAGAAGATTATATTGATACATATGGTAAGTTTAGCGAAGATAATATAGAGGTCATTAGGGATATTTACGATAGTATTGTTTTACCTAAACGTGCTACAAAAGGTAGTGCCGGCTATGATATTTCTAGCCCAGTTCCGTTTGTAATTATGCCTGATGAAGTATACAAACTTCCTACAGGTATCAGATGTAGTATTGACGAAGGATGGGTGTTGAAGTGTTATCCTAGAAGTAATGTTGGGTTTAAATATCGGGTTGGTATGGTAAATACAGTACCTATTATTGATAGTGATTATTTCTATGCAAATAACGAAGGACATATTTTTATCAAATTAGAAAATAATGGAGATAAGCCATTTGTAGCTAATGCTGGCGACAGAATTGTACAGGGCATCTTTGTACCATATGGTATTACAGTAGATGATGATGTTGAAGATGAACGCAGAGGTGGAATTGGAAGTACAGGGGCGTAAAGTAAAAAAATGGGCTAAGAGATTTAATTCTCCTAGCCCATAAACTTTTATAATATAAGTAAATATTCGATTTAATAAAAATCAAACACTTATTTACATTATAAAATATTTGTGTTATATATTATGTTGACTTCAATTTTTATGTTTGTTGACACTTTTGTTGACACTAATTGGAAGACGCGCTCAAACCTCCTTATTTTATAGGGTTTCTGAGTGTGTGTATGGGTTCGATTCCCCTACGAGCTGCTTGTTCTTTTAGAACAGCCCAACCCGAGAAGTCCTGTAAATGGGGCTTTTTTTACATTTGGAGAAAAACATTGATAACACAGGTATTATATCAGGAATTAAAGAAAATAACAGAAGAAGAGCAGTATTATCTAACCGGTGGCAAAGATATTCAGAAGGCACGATATATGTCGCAAAACTCCAATATAATTGATGCCGGAAAGCTTTTGGAGAAGGGAAAACTTATTCAAGTACGTCCACATACCAGGTTTGTGCATTTTCCAAGGCATACTCATAATTATATTGAAGTGATTTATATGTGCTCCGGCAGTACCAGGCATATTGTAAATGATACAGAGATTTTGTTAGAAGAAGGGGAACTTCTTTTTTTAAATCAGAGTGTAACACAGGAGATATTTCCGGCAGGGGAAGGAGATATTGCAGTAAACTTTATTATCCTGCCGGAGTTTTTTTACTATGTTTTACAACTTATTGGAAATGAACAGAATTTATTAAAGGAATTTGTGATTGATTGCCTTACCGATAAAAATGATACAGTGGGATACATGCATTTTAAGGTTGCAGATGTTTTACCGATTCAGAATTTGGTAGAAAATTTGATTTGGTCTATTTGGAATAAACAGCCTAATAAGCGAAGCATGAACCAGATTACTATGGGACTTTTGTTTTTGCAGTTAATTAATCATATGGACCGTATGGAGGCAAATGAGGCAAATCAGGACCAAAAACTGATAATCGACGTGTTGGGATATATAGAGGAGCACTACAGAGATGGTGAATTGACAGAATTGGCTAAGATGCTTCATTATGATGCATATTGGCTTTCTAAGGAGATAAAAAAACAAACCGGAAAAAACTATACGGATTTGGTACAGACAAAACGATTGAATCAGGCTACGTATCTGTTAGAAAACACAGCTATGTCTGTGTTGGAAGTTGGAATGGCAGTTGGATATGATAATCAGAGTTATTTTCATCGGATATTTCAGAAGAGATTTGGGATGACACCTAAGAAGTATAGGGATAATAATGGCAAATAAGGACACTTTTTCGACCAAAAAGTGTCCTTTTATTTTGCTTTCTTTTGCGTTAATATTAGATTATAGAAAATCATGGAAGGAGTTCGGGACAAAAACATGAGAAATTATTACTTGGCAGTTGATATTGGTGCATCCAGTGGCAGGCATATGCTGGCTTGGGTGGAGAATGGACTTATCTGCATGGAGGAGATTCACCGCTTTTCCAATGGCATGGCAAAAAAAGACGGTCATCTTTGTTGGGATTATGAGAAGCTTTTCGGGGATATTGTTGAGGGCTTGAAAAAATGTAAGGAGCTTGGCAAGATTCCGGTTAGTATGGGTATTGATACCTGGGGCGTAGATTATGCGCTTTTAGATGCAGAAGGTAAGGTGCTTGGTCGTACCTACGGTTATCGAGACAGTCGCACCAATGGTATGGATGAGGAGCTTGATAAGATTATTTCACCGGAGGATTTATATGCCCGTACCGGTATTCAGAAGCAGCTGTACAACAGCATTTATCAGTTGATGGCACATAAATTGCAGGAGCCGGAGCTTTTGGAGAAAGCAGATAAGCTTTTAATGGTGCCGGATTATTTGAATTATTTATTGACAGGTGTGGCAAAGAGTGAGTACACGGAGGCTACTACTGCACAGTTAGTTAATCCTGAAACAAAGGACTGGGATTACGAACTGTTGAAGATGATGGGCATTAAGACGGATATCTTTGTACCATTAACTACGGCAGGTACGAAGGTTGGTAATTTAAAGCCGGAGCTTGTAGCGGAAATTGGTTTTGATTTGGACGTGCTTCAGATTGCATCCCATGATACGGCATCTGCTGTGATGGCAGTTCCAAGTATGGGCAAGGAGACGGTTTATATCAGTTCCGGTACCTGGTCTTTAATGGGCGTGGAAAATATGGAGGCCATTTGTACAGAGGAAAGCCGCAAGGCAAATCTGACCAATGAGGGCGGTTATGCGTATCGCTATCGTTTCCTTAAAAACATTATGGGGCTTTGGATGATTCAGTCTGTTCGTCATGAGTATGAGGATAAGTATTCTTTTGCAGAGCTTTGTGAGCAGGCAGAAGCCGTGAAGGAGTTCCCGTCCAGAGTGGATGTAAATGATAACAGTTTCTTTGCACCGGAGAGTATGATTGATGCGATTAAAGCGTATTGCGAAAAGTCCGGACAGGCGGTGCCACAGACAGTGGGTGAGGTCGCAACGGTAGTATACCAGAGTCTTGCAGACAGTTATGGACAGACCATAAAGGAAATTGAGAGTATCACCGGTAAAGATTACGAGGCTATTAATATCGTAGGCGGCGGTGCAAATGCAGATTATCTTAGTCAGTTGACTGCAAATAGTACCGGGAAAACGGTTTATGCAGGACCAACAGAGGCTACAGCAATTGGTAATTTAGTAGCACAGATGTTAAAGGCAGATGAATACGAAAGCTTAGAGGCGGCTCGTAAAGGTATTTTTAAATCCTTTGCGGTAAAGACTTTTGAACCACAGTAAGTATAGTAGAAAAACAGGTAAGGACAATAAAGGTCAAGGTTACCAAAACAAAAATGAATGGAAATAAGGAGATTAAGTAAAATGACACGTTACGAAGAAGCAAAAAAAATCTATGCTGCAATGGGTGTTGATACCGACGCAGCGATTGCAAAATTAAAAGAAATCCCGGTATCTCTTCATTGCTGGCAGGGCGATGATGTTATCGGTTTTGACCATGACGGTCCTTTGACCGGTGGTATTCAGACTACCGGTAATTATCCGGGCAAGGCTACCACACCGGAGCAGTTATTACAGGATATGGACAAGGCTATGAGTCTGATGCCTGGTAAAAAGAAATTAAACGTTCACGCTTGCTATGCGATTTTTGAAGATGGAGAGTTTGTTGACAGAGATAAGTTAGAGCCAAAGCACTTTGCAAAATGGGTAGAGTTTGCAAAGGAGAGAAACATGGGTATCGATTTCAACCCAACCTTCTTCTCTCATGACAAGGTAAAAGATGGTCTTACTCTGTCAAGCCCTGATGAAGAGACCAGAAAGTTCTGGATTGAGCATGGTAAGGCTTGTATTCGTATTTCTGAGTATTTTGCAAAAGAAACCGGTATTCCATGTGTTATGAATATCTGGACAGGTGATGGTTTCAAGGATATTCCGGCTGACAGAATGGGACCTAGAGTTCGTTACAAAGAATCTATCGAGGCTATTTTGGCGGAGCCATTTGATAAGAATTTAGTTAAGCCTTGTGTAGAATCCAAGGTGTTTGGTATCGGCGTAGAAGCTTACACAGTAGGTAGTGCGGAGTTTTCTTTAAGCTTTGCAGCTATGCATGATGGATGTCTGCCACTTATGGACAATGGACACTATCATCCAACAGAAGTTGTTTCTGATAAGATTCCTGCATTATTGGCATTCTTCCCGGAAATCGCTTTACATATTACCAGACCGATTCGTTGGGACTCAGACCATGTAGTACTTTTTGATGATGAAACAAAAGAGATGGCAAAGGAAATCGTTCGTTGCGAGGGACTCGATAAAGTGTATATGGCGCTTGACTACTTTGATGCGAGCATCAATCGTATTTCTGCATGGGTAGTTGGTTTCCGCAGTTGGCAGAAGGCACTGCTTAGTGCACTTTGTACTCCAAATGCATTCTTAGCAGAGCTTCAGGACAAGAATAGTATGACAGAGCTTATGGTAATGCAGGAAGAAATTAAGACGTTACCATTTGGCGATGTTTGGGCAGAATACTGTGCACAGTGCGGCGTAGCAGCAGGTGCGGAATGGTTTAAGGAAATTGAGAAGTATGAGCAGGAAGTGCTTCTTGCAAGATAAACTCTAAAAAAAGGATTCAAACCGTTGCACTTGCTTAGTGTAGCGGTTTGTTTTGTTAAAAAACCACACAAAACCATATTGACAAACCACAAAAACAGTCGTATTATGTATATGTAAATGTGGGTTGATGTTGTTTTTGAAAAATATTTATAGGGGTTTAGGTTATGAAAAAGTATAACAGTTCCAGAGTTCTGGCAACAGGAAGAATAAAGAGACTGGTAGAGCATTTGTATGCAAAGACGCCCGAAATTGAGTCTGCCAGAGCGGTTTTGTTGACGGATAGCTATAAGCAGACGGAGCATGAGCCTTTGATTATCCGAAGGGCAAAGGCATTTGCACATGTATTAAAGAATATTCCTATTACCATACGTCCGGACGAGCTGGTTGTAGGCAGTTCCACAGTGGCACCGAGAGGCAGCCAGACGTTTCCTGAATTTTCCTTTGAATGGCTGGAAGCGGAGTTTGACACGTTACATACCAGAGAAGCGGATCCTTTTTACATATCTGAGCAGGTTAAGCAGGAGTTGAAGGAAGCTTATAAGTATTGGAAAGGTAAGACTACCAGCGAGCTGGCAACGTCTTATATGGCTCCGGAAACCTTGACGGCTATGGCGCACAATATCTTTACGGTAGGCAATTATTTTTATAATGGTGTAGGACATATTACCGTAAAATATGAAAAGGTGCTTGCGATTGGCTATGAGGGTATTATTGCAGAGGCAAAGGCTGAGCTTAATAAGTGTGGCTTAGGAGATGCCGACTATGCAACCAAGAGTCATTTCTTAGAGGCAGTGATTATTAGCTGTCAGGCGGCTATTCTCTATGCAAACCGTTATGCAGAACTGGCAGAGAAGATGGCCACAGAGTGTAGGGATGCTGCTCGTAAGGGCGAATTACTTCAGATTGCGGCGAACTGCCGTAAGGTACCGGCAAAGGGTGCCACAAGCTTCTATGAGGCTTGTCAGAGCTTTTGGTTCGTACAGCAGTTGATCCAGATAGAATCCAACGGACATTCCATTTCTCCGGGACGTTTTGACCAGTATATGTATCCTTATTATAAAGCAGATTTGGATGCAGGCAAGATTACTAGAGAAGAGGCGCAGGAATTAATCGATTGTATCTGGGTAAAATTTAATGATTTAAGTAAATGCAGGGATGCGGAAAGTGCTAAGGGCTTTGCAGGCTATGGCGTGTTCCAGAACCTGATTGTAGGCGGTCAGAATGCACAGGGACAGGATGTTACCAATGATTTGTCTTTTATGTGTATTGAAGCTTCCTTCCATGTATTTTTACCGCAGCCGTCTTTGTCCATTCGTGTTTGGAATGGTTCTCCGTATGACCTTTTGATTCGTGCGGCAGAGCTTACCAGAACCGGCATCGGACTTCCGGCGTATTATAATGATGAAGTTATTATTCCGGCTCTTATGAGCAGGGGCGTGGTTTTAGAAGACGCACGAAATTACAATATTATCGGTTGTGTGGAGCCGCAGGTTTCCGGCAAGACCAATGGTTGGCATGATGCAGCTTTTTACAATATGTGTCGTCCGTTGGAATTGGTTTTCAGCAGAGGTGTGGATTGTGGAGAGCAGATTGGTCCTAGAACACCGGATGTAGAAAGCATGAAGACCTTTGAGGAATTTGTAGATGCCTATAAGACGCAGATGGACTATTTCATTCGTCTTATGGTAAATGCAGACAATGCTATCGACCAGGCTCATGCAGAACGTATGCCGCTTCCTTTCCTGGCAAGTATGGTAGATGACTGTATCAAGAGAGGTAAGACCTGTGAACAGGGTGGCAGTGTATATAACTTTACCGGTCCTCAGGGATTTGGTATTGCCAATGTTGCCGATTCTCTTTTTGCTATTAAGAAGCTTGTTTTCGAAGAGAAAAAGGTTTCCATGGCAGAGTATAAGAAGGCTTTGATGTTTAACTATGGTCAGGAGGTAAGTCCTCTGATAGTTGCCCAAATTGCAGGTCAGGTTGCAAGGCAGATGACAGAAAAAGGCTTAAAACCGACTTCCGATGCGGTTTCCAAGGTGACACAGAATATCATTCGTGAAGCGGTAACCACCGAAGATAAAAAGAAATTCGAGCAGTTGCTTTCCATGATTGAGGAAGTGGACAAGTTCGGAAATGATGAGGAAGAGGTAGACCTTTTAGCAAGGGAGGCTGCTTATACCTATACAAAACCGTTGCTTCAGTATCGAAATCCGAGAGGCGGTATGTTCCACGCAGGACTTTATCCGGTATCCGCTAATGTTCCGTTAGGAGCTCAGACCGGAGCTACACCGGATGGCAGACTGGCAGGTGTTCCTGTGGCAGATGGGGTATCTCCTTCCGCAGGTAAGGATATCAATGGTCCAACGGCAGCAGCTAATTCTGTGTCTAAATTAGACCACGGCATTGCTTCCAACGGTACGCTGTATAATCAGAAGTTCCATCCGTCAGCACTCAGTGGTGAAAAGGGACTGGACAACTTTGTAAATATGATTCGCAGTTATTTTGATAGAAAGGGCAGCCATGTGCAGTTTAATGTAGTATCCAGAGATACCCTGTTAGATGCACAGAAGCATCCGGAAAATTATAAGCATTTGGTAGTACGTGTAGCAGGTTACAGTGCATTGTTTACCACCTTATCCAAGAGTCTGCAGGATGATATCATCCGAAGAACCGAGCAGGGCTTCTAAAGGAGGTAACGGTTTGGAAGATATTTTAAAGACAAAGGGTCGTATCTTCGATATTCAGCGTTACTCTATCCATGACGGAGACGGTATACGCACCATCGTATTTTTAAAGGGCTGTGTGCTCAGATGCCGTTGGTGCTGTAATCCGGAATCTCAAGAGTATGATATTCAGACCATGCTGGTGGAGGGCAAGCCCAAGGTGATTGGCAGAGACGTCACGGTAGAAGAGGTTATGCAGACGGTGGAAAAGGACCGTGATTATTATCGCAGAAGCGGTGGCGGTCTTACCCTTTCCGGAGGGGAGAGCCTATGTCAGCCGAAATTTGCCAAGGCACTTCTTATGGCAGCCAAGGCAAAAGGCATTACCACAGCCATGGAGAGTATGGGATGTGCTCCATATGAGGTGATAGACAGTATTCTTCCGTATTTGGATACATATTTGATGGATATTAAGCATATCGATCCTATCAAGCATAAAGAGTTTACCGGAAAAAGCAACGAGCTGATGTTAGAGAATGCCCGAAAAATTGCTGCTTCCGGTCAGACCAGACTGGTAATACGAGTTCCGGTTATTCCGGGCTTTAACGACACACCGGAGGAAATAAAGGGCATTGCCCAGTTCGCAGACAAGCTGCCCGGTGTCAAAAAAATTCACTTATTGCCTTACCATAGACTTGGGCAGGATAAGTATGACGGACTCGGCCGAGAGTACCTGATGAAGGATGTGCTTCCGCCGGAACCGGAGCATATGAATATGTTAAAAAAGGTTGTGGAACAGGTATCCCGGCTGACCTGCCAGATAGGCGGTTAGGGTACAGAAAAAAAGGCGTGAGGAGGAAAAAATGGATTTATCAAGGGTATTAAAAGAAGACCGTGAGAGAATTATACAGGAATATGTTCCCGGCTGTCAGATTACACTTGCACATATTATTGCAAGTCCTGACAAAATTCTCTATAAAAAACTGGGTTTAGACCCGAAAATTGATTATCAGAAGGCGGCAATCGGTGTTACAACGGTTACACCTTCCGAAACAGCTATTATTATGGCAGATGTTGCATTGAAAGCAAGTGGTGTTACCCTTGGCTTTGTAGACCGCTTCAGCGGCTCCTTGATTATTACAGGTACCGTAAGCGAAGTACAGGCCGCTATGGAAGCTGTTCGCGAGTACTGCGGCGAAAAGCTTGGCTACACAGTCTGCCCGATTACCAAAACATGAAAAGGCTGATACTTTTGGGGCGCAGTGAAGCAGGCAAGACGACCTTGACGCAGGCACTCAGAGGAGAGGAAATTCACTACTACAAGACACAGGACGTTCATTATTACGAAAGTGTCATAGATACTCCGGGTGAATATGCACAGAGCCGCCGTTTTAGTAAGGCGTTGGCGCTTTATACATACGAAGCGGATGTAGTAGGTATCCTGTGTGCGTCTAACGAGCCATATTCACTATTCCCGGGAGGAGTTGCAGCTCAGGCCAATAGAGAATGCATCGGTATTGTAACAAAAATCGATTTGCCGGATGCAAATGTCCCGTTGGCAGACAGATGGCTGGAAAATGCTGGAGTCAGCAGAATTTTTCATGTGAATTCTCTGAAAGGAGAAGGCGTTCAGGAAATTTTGGATTATTTGCTGGCGGAGGATGATGAACAGCAGTAAATAACCCACAAGAAACAGTTAGATAATGAAGGCTAGTTCTACTATCTATATTTATTCAGTTAGGAAAGCAATCATTTTCATAAATATTAAAAATTAGGAGGAATTATCCATGATTAACGAAATGGAAATCAAGAAACAAATTTGTGAAATTGGCAGAAGAATTTACAACCGTAACATGGTTGCAGCAAACGACGGAAATATTTCCGTAAAGCTGAATGACAATGAATTCCTTTGCACACCAACAGGCGTATCCAAGGGCTTTATGACACCGGAGTACATTTGTAAGGTAGACGCAAAGGGTAATGTAATTCAGGCAAACAAAGGCTTCAAGCCATCTTCTGAAATCAAGATGCATATGCGTGTATACGAGAAGCGCCCTGATGTAGGTGCTGTAGTACATGCACATCCAACCTTTGCAACCGCTTTTGCAATTGCAGGTATTCCTTTAACACAGCCAATTATGCCGGAAGCAGTTATTTCCTTAGGTTGTGTGCCTATCGCAGAGTACGGTACACCTTCTACCATGGAAATTCCGGATAACTTAGAGAAGTATCTTCCATACTTTGATGCAGTACTGCTTGAAAACCATGGTGCATTAACCTGGAGTACAGACTTGATGGCAGCATACCACAAGATGGAAAGCTTAGAGTTCTATGCAGAGCTTCTTTATAAGTCCAAAATGCTTGGCGGTCCTAAGGAATTTGACAAGGAAAACATCAAAAAGCTTTACGAAATTCGCCGTAAATTCGGTATGCCTGGTAAGCATCCTGCAAATGTATGCTTGAATAAGGGCAAAGACAACTGTCATAACTGTGGCGGTAGCTGCAGCAGCGCTGATTACAGCAAGTTCCCAGGTTACGAATACAACTTTGGTTGTGATTGTGGCAGCGAAGGCAAAGTAGATGAAGCGATGATTGCTGAAATCGTAAAGAACGTAATTGCAAATATGAAATAAATATCCTGTTTCAGGAAAGGCAAGGTGATTCCTATGGAAATGAATAACATGGAAAGCATTGTCCGTGAAGTATTAAAACAGGTGAAGGCAGCACCTTCCATGAACCTAAAGCTTGCCAAAGAGCTGATGGAAAAAGTGGAGGCAGAGGCTGCACGTATAGGTGTAAAGGCTGTGGTGGCAGTATCCGATGCCGCAGGCAGACCGATAGCCGTTCATTGCATGGATGGCGCATATATCGGCAGCTACGATATCGCGGTCAATAAGACCTATACTTCCGTAGCTTTTCAAATGTCAACCGCAACGCTCGCCGAGCTTGCGGCACCGGGAGGTTCCTTGTATGGTATCCAGCATACCAATCAGGGTCAAATCGTAATCTTCGGCGGAGGCGAGCCTCTGTATGTAGATGATGTTTTAATCGGTGCAATAGGCGTCAGTGGTGGAACTGCAGAGCAGGACACCTATCTGGGTGCTTACGGCAAAAATTTATTAAAGGAAGTGATAGCTTGGAAATGACAGAAAGCCAGATCAAAAGTATTGTCGGTGAAGTAATGGCAAAGATGCAGCTTCAGGAAGGTGTATCCGGAATGCATGGCGTGTATGCTGATATGAATACCGCAATAGAAAAGGCAAAAGAAGCACAAAAAGTGGTACGTATGATGTCTATGGACCAACGTGAAAAAATTATTTCCAAAATACGTATCAAAATTAAAGAAAATGCAGAAACATTTGCCCGTATGGGCGTAAATGAGACCGGAATGGGTAATGTAGGTGACAAGATTTTAAAGCACCTTTTAGTAGCAGAGAAAACACCTGGTACCGAAGACATTACTACCATTGCATGGTCCGGTGACAGGGGACTTACCCTGGTAGAGAGAGGTCCTTTCGGTGTAATCGGTGCTATTACCCCTTGCACCAATCCGAGTGAAACCGTTCTCTGCAACACCATGGGTATGCTTGCAGGCGGTAATACCGTAGTATTCAGTCCGCACCCGCAGGCAGTAAAGACATCTATTTTTGCAGTAAATCTGTTAAACGAAGCTTCTTT
>JAFXAZ010000048.1 GCA_017521985.1 Lachnospiraceae bacterium | reverse complement strand
TATAACCTGTAAATCCACAGTGGCTTGTCACCTCCTTTAGAACGAATAGTAGTTCTAAATAAAAGTATAACCTTTTCTCCCCTGCAGAAACATATTCAACAAAACAAGTTCTAGTTCTTTAGAATTAGTTGTAATTCTTTTCATCCATTGCAAACAAAAAAACATTGCAGATTGTGTTGTATTCTCTACAATGGTCTATGTCTTAACAAATAATCTATGAATCAATTATTTGTTCATGATCATATGTTTCGTTTTCAATTGTTGAATCATAAGGATTTGAAACCAAAGCATTTTTACTATATTCTTGATCCTCATTTATACTTGGAATAAATTTCTTTATAAATATTTTACTTGATAATGAATGCTCATAACCAACCAAATCCTTATAATCAATTTTTATGGTTATTATGAAAGGTTTTTCTAATTTACAATTTTTGTATTTTTCCCACGTTTTTTCATCAAGAACTTTATAAAAAAATATATTAATCCCATTGGACACATATATTTCTTGATACTTCCCATCAATAGTTTCCCAACATTCTCCTTCTGGAGTCATCACAGAAGAATATATAATTAGATCCTTCGCTTCACCTCTCCCAATATTTAAAACAGATAAACTTACTACCAATCGTTTTTCATTAGGATCACATTTTTTTATATCAACTAAACCAATGTTATTTTGAATAACAAAATCTTCATACTTTGACATTCCGTATTTCGCATCCGGAATATGATCTACATTAAAAGCAATCGTTAAAATAGGTTTATATTGAGCCGATAAATTCCTTTTTGTTTCTTTATTTCTTCTATCGAACTCATCTTTTATCTCGTTCTCGTGTTTTTTTTGATCTTCTTTCCTCGTTTCTTCCGTATAATAAATCGTCCACCAAACCCCTAGTAGAGTTAGAGTGCCACCAAGCAATGCTCCATAAAAATTAATCCAAGTATCTTGATGTTCTGGTAATATAAAGCCAAAAGGCGAAGGCGTAGTCACAAAAAAATCAACTGCTTTCGAAACTATGAAAAAGCATATTACAACACCAACCATAATCAAAACAACTTTTATTATCTTTCTCACTTCTGCACATCCTCAGTCTTTCTTTTGTATTTACTTTGATTTATTATACAATAATAATCTAACTTTTTCACGTACTATTTTGAAAATAATAGGCCTCTTCAAAAACAACCGCACCATTAATCCTCTTTACCTCTTCCGCACATTTCCCCTGTAACTTTAACAACGTTTCTTCATCTACGCCATGGCTGTATGCAATTACATGAGACAGCTTAGAAGTTTCTACCGCCAGCTTATACATAGCACGGGCCATGCGGTTCTCACTATCTTTCACAGTCGCATGCATTACAGAAGAGATAGTGGACAACATATAGTTCTCAATCTTTTCCGAGGTCAGATAACCGATATAAAATTTCAATGCATGATTTAAAAATTCATTTCTCGATCTTACATCTGCCTGACTGAGCAGACTATCCACCTGCTCCAGCAGTTCCTCCTCAATATAAAATCCTTTTCTTACCCTGCTCTTTTCTTCACTTGCCACTCCAATCCTCCTCTTTCTGTGAAAGGCATAAAAAATCCTCTGCTCAAAAGCCTTTCAATCCTTAAAAACCATAAAAGGTGGCATAACTTCCTATCAAAGCTAATAAAAAGTTATGCCATACCCCAAAGCTCCCAACGGCTCTGCCGGTGGGTGTTTCACGGGTTAGGCCGCCTGATAGCGGCATAACCCCTTTAACCTGCACTATTTTCGACCCTAATTTTACAGCCCTCTTTTCTCCCGGTTTTTGGCCTCTTTTATTGTGTTTTCCGGTATCACTGATTATATTTCCTCAAATCGGCTCACACAGGGCAGGATTGGTGCAGGTCGGTCACTTTATCCACCTTCCTTAAATAATGGCACAAATCGGCACACGAACGGTCACAGGGGGTAATTCATCCCTTTTTCCCCTTGCAGGTTTCTCAGTCCTTATTCGCTCTGACCAACGCTCTCAGTATTTCGTATCGCATTTTTATTACTTTTCTTGATAGCAGCGGGTACATCTCCCCTGCTTTCAATGTATTCCCTTACGGCCTGAGGTACATATTTCTCATACATTTTCCCTAATACATCATTTAACTCCGATTCAAAATCCGCATCCTTTTTGCCCATATACTGCTTAATCGCATTCAGTTTTTCCTCTTCATACTTGATGGTAACTACTGCTTGTTTCATGTTCTCAACCTCCGCTTTTTCAATATCTTATTATAAAAAATATCTGGATGATTTTACATCTGCTGTGTCATCCCCTGTTCCTGGCTCTGCATCTCATCCAGTTTTGAAAGTGTCTGTGTGTGGGCATCAAACAAAAAGATATCCCCGGACAAAATATCTTCCGGACGAATCCGGTTTCTTTGAACATAGGCTATCTCCTCCTTGAGCCCTTCCAAATCCTGTACTTCATCACGTCTGAAGAGAACACACTCATGTACGGACATTGGTAATAAAAGCATATCTGTTTCAAATTTTTCTGCCACTCCCCTCATAGCCTTATCGTCAAACATATATACTGCTCCATGAAATCTTTCGGGATTAGAAAGTATATATACGTTAAAATTTCTATCATAACCCGGCAGCCTGCTCACATCAAATTTCTCTTCTATTATGTCATGTACATTCATTAGCTGATAAGGAAAATGCTGCTCCATGTTATACCATGCGGTTTCTCGTAGTGTCTTTTCATCAATCCTCCACTCTGCCAATCGATCATTATTTATCAAGATTGTACCATCCCAGCCGTCATCTAATTTTACTTTTACATGATAAGTTAAGGCAAATTCCCCTTTCACTTCATGTGGTATATCCTGCAGCATATCTCGGTTTTTTACTGCATTGCATACAGACACACCGATTCTGTCCTTTACATTTTCATACTCAAACGTATTCACAAGGTATTGAAGGTCTGGTCTGAGACTGTCTAAATAAATATCTGCCATGTGCTGCATGACCTCCTCAATCGGCATCCCATACAGATGCACCGCATAAAATTGCTCCAAGTAAATAGATGGTACAACTCTCTCCTTCCCCACAATACATAACGCATTCAAAGGAACCGTATTGTTTTTAAGCCCCTTTCCCAAAAACACGTTTGCATCCTTGTATTCCCGTGGAAGATATGCCTTGATATTCTCTACCGCATACTTCATAAATTCATCAAACTGCATTCTTGTTTCCTCCGTCAACTTTCTTAAGTAACCAATCCATGTTTCCCGTTCCACACCAAAGAGCCCATCATGAGAAAAGATTTCCTCTTTAGTTTCTACCATTCCTTCTGTCCCATCATCATATAATCTGTATATTGGCAGATCAGCATCCAGTAATTCCAATGCTTTATCTTCAGAAAGAGGCAGCATACCATCCCATGCATATCCGTAAGCATACATCTCCTTCATGCTTATACTATCAGGCATAATGATTTCTTCATGTTCCGGTACCTGCACGATGGACAAGGTATGATTGTCTTTATCATAGCGGTATATTTCCCCGGATAGAAATTCTCCATCTTTTAAGGCTGTCCGATTAACCGAGTTTACAAGATCCTTTGCATAGCGTATATTCAATCCGTTTGCCTCCCTATAAACTATGGTTTCATGTACAGATGCCGGCAGGACAATCAAGTTACCACCTAATTTTTCTGTAACCCTCTGCATGGTTTCCTCATCAAACATACATATGGCCCCGTTACTGTTTATCCCATTTGTAAGGATAAACATATCCAGTTCAGGAGCTGCGCCTCTTGGTATCGGTTCATCAATTTTTAAATAATTTTTACTTAGATCAACCGTTCCACCCGTCCCAAGTTCAAACATTATAGGGGGACGTTTTGCCATGGTATTCGCCCAAGCATCCTGTTTTAAAGTTTCGGCATCCACACCCCAGTGCGCCAACTGTTCTTTGGTCACCAGTTCACAGTCTCTTTTAAATCGTTCATCATAACCACTGAGCCGGTATACTACCGCCAGATCCTCCCGGCATTCATGCACAACTTTTTTTAAGATGTCTTCCATTTTTGCGGCATTGTACACCTCTACAAACAACCGTTCCTTGATATCCTCTGCATACAAATTCATTGTCCATTGCCTCCTACATTTCCATTGTCATGCCGGTTTCCTGTTCGTCCTGCTGTTCTTCTGTCTGCTGCATACCGGAATCCTGTTCGGGAACAGCTTCCCGCACAACGTTCTGTCTGGCACTACGTCTGCCCTGCCCTCTTGTCTGTCTCTGTGGTTCAGTATCATCCTGCACAGCTTCCTGCGGTTCCTCCATCTTACTTTCCACAAATTTTCTTACCTGCTGGGGAACACTTTTTTCGTATGTTTTATCCAGATGTTCTTTTAATATCTTTTCCACGGTAGCATTCTGCTCCCTTAAAAAAAACTCCAGTGCTTCCATCTTCACTTCCGGAAAAGTGATTTTAATTTCTTTCTCCGCCATAACTTCCTCCTGTTATCTACATTATCATTTCCATAGCTGCATCCTGTGTTTCCTGCATTGTCTGATACTGCTCTATCAGCCCCTTCACGGACGGTACAAAAGCAGAATATCTTGCATAAGAAGAGCCTTCACTCTCCACTAAAATGCCTTCCTCCATATCCTCGCTGGTTACCAACAAGCAGTGCCACACACCATCTTTTTCACACATCAGATTCACATGCTCCCTGATAAAATCATAGTCATGCATAAGATTCTGCGTAAAAGCTGCATACTCTTCTGCAGTCAGTGTAATGACTTTTTCCACACAGAACTCACTCGCTGTAATCTCCGGTTCCTTTCTTAAAAATACTGCTCTCACATTTCCTCCCTTCCAAGCACAAAACAGATGCCTCTGGCATCAAAAACCTTACTGCGGTCTGCCATAAAGCACCTGTTTGTCTTCGTCAAACATATTTCTGTATACTACTTTTCCCTGGGAAGAGGAGGCATCCACCACCTTTCCCTCTCCTGCATAGACACCCACATGGGTAATGTTCATAAACCGCCCGTTGGGCCGGTAACTCCAGAACACCAAATCTCCCGGCTGTAAATCTACTTTTGCAATGGTCAGATTATTTTCTACAAGATGCCTTGCCTGCTCTGCGGCAGTTCCCGGCAGCATTATCCCCACCTGCCTGTAACACCATAGCGTCAGATAACTGCAGTCTACATATGTATTCTTCCCCCTGTGAGTTTGGGAGTAAGGATGTCCCAGCCGGGACATGGCAAGCTCCACTACCTTATCACCCACTTCACCGACCGGAAGATCATAACAGGTTATATGAACAGCACCATTCCAGTTCATCCAGCCAGCAAACTCATCTCCCTCCTGAGGAGCTGTGGTATCATATTTTGCCAGATGCCACACATTCACCGCATTGGACTGCTGTTCGTAAGTTGCCTCCACACCATAGTGGGTCTTTATCTTTTCAAACAGTTCTACCCTGTCTTTAATGGCTATGGATACCTGATATACTTCCTCGCTCTGGGTCCCATCCTCTTGCGTAACCATCCGGGTACGTTCTTCAAAATTCACAAAGGACTCCGAAAACCGATGATAGTCAGACGTTTCCAGCGTTCCCCGGTCCCCGCCGAAATACAGAGAGTAGAACACCGCTTTGACCAGATATCTGTCCTGAACATCCCCCTCTGCCACGCTATCTATCTCATCCATGACCACATCAATCTGTGCAAAGCTTTGCTGCATTCTCCTGATATAATCCTTATAATCAGCAGACATGGTTATAGGGATGTTGCCACCATGAAAGGTAAGCCGGACCGCTTCCCTGTTATAATCGGACGCTGCCGATGCAAGGTTTAAGATACACAGTATGGCAAGGATAAAAGGAATACATATCCCTGCAAGCACAGAGCCAATCCCTGTCCAGACCCTTTTATTGGTACCGGCTGCAATAGCTGCTTTGACTATCATTGCAGCAGTTGTTGGTTCCATGCCGGTTCCTCCATGCTTTCATGCCCGTGCTCTTTCTTCATGATCTCACTGCAATAAGACACACGCTCAAGCAAATACTCTACATCGAAACCGGCCTCCCGATATCCGGTTTTGATTGTTTCCAGATAATAGGAGGATGGTTCTCCGATATTTCGTCCTCCTCTCATGACGTATGCCATAATGGATTCTTTGCCATTACTTGTTTCTACTACCAGTTCTGACTTGCCATAATGGGAAGGATATCCTTCGTACATATCCAGAC
>JAFXAZ010000047.1 GCA_017521985.1 Lachnospiraceae bacterium | reverse complement strand
TTGAACAACAACGATAACTACCATGACTGCACAAAGAATAATTGATAGGTATTGTATCCAATTATTTTTCATATTCCTTCCTCTCTTAACAGGCTATAATTCATCCAAAATCTCTTTTTTCTTCTGCTCATACTCTTCACGAGTAATCAAAGACTTCGTATATAAATCAATTAATTTTTTCAGACGTTCTTCTGCGTCTTCCTGTTTTGCTTTACTGGCCTCTACACCATAAGAATAAGAATGAAATCCTGCGTGGGAAGTAACCGTGATGTCCTCACCATTTTCTTCGATCTCAATCTCTTTTGTATTGATTGGCTTATCTGTAAAACCATTACGATAATGTGAATAAGCAATCAAACCGGCAAAAGCAGTCCAAGCGACACCAAATAAACCAAAGGTTGGTATTACTACAAAGACACCAATCAAACAAAAGATAATTCCTGCTATGAATCCTATTTTAGACTGAGACTTACTCGGTCTTACATGTATTTTCTTTGCCATACACTTTCTCTCCTCATTTTTTCTGATAAAGAACGATACAATCTACAATTGAGAATGCACCTTTCTCTTATATTCCTATTTTATCGCAAAACAACCATAAAGTACAGAAGATAAAGTTGCACAATATAAGTGCTATCGTGCAAATAAACTGGAATTTTCTATGCATTTACACTCTACGGTTTCCTTTGGCATCAAAATGTCTTTTAAGAGCATGTTCTGTTGGAAAAATACTTCCTACCAGAGGAATCATCTGAATTCCACAAAGGATTGCTCCAATCGTTCCAATCATGTCTTCACTTTTCCCAATCGTCCAAAGCATGGACAGTACCGTCAAAACAAATAGAATCCCTCCCCACATATACCATAATTTACCGCAGTATCTGTGAGCAAATTCCCAGGTGTCTTTATTCTTCATGGACATCGTTGTTCTATAGCCAAACAAAACATTTATATTTTTAGGAGTTCTCTTTAAAAATAAATATCCAAAACCTATCATGGTAAATGGAATCAACAAATCCATAATTAACATAAAAATCCAAAATCCCATATATTCAACCTCTATAATCCATTCTTATTCCTTTTTTTTATATTTGAGTAAGTAAACCACAAGATAGGCAATCACTGTAAAAATGATAACAATCACAAGTTGAATCGGCATCGAAATCCCCAAAAACATGGTTTTATGTTCTCTATTGTTGAACATAGAAGGCATTGCTATCATGCTGATAACCTCCTTATTGTCAGTTTCTTCTATCTCTTCTCAAAAAAACTTAATCATGACCAATACAGTACCTCCAATTTATAACCTGCAAAAATATGGTCCGCACCAGCCCTCTTCATGGGTACGCACATAAGTCCAGGAAAAGTCTTTTGCCACAATATAAACGTCACTGGCTTTGTCTTTGTCAACTGCCTTTGCAATAATCTTCTGTAAGCATTTCGCAGACATAGGTAGCTTTCTCAGGAGCAATCCCAAACTGATCTAATACCTCCAGTACAACTAAAGGCAATTCTCTCTTTTCTGCCAGGGCAACAAAATACCTGCAATCTCCACAGTCACAGCCCCATTCCTTGGCATTACCGTACCATTCCTTTGTTACAGCTTCGTTAATTTCAACTTGGAAACCAAATAAATCAAATTCTTTCATTTTCTTTGTTCCCTCAAAGTAAACTCAATGTATTGGCAATTCGATTGTCCTCAAATCCCTTAAAAGAAAAAATGAAGTAAATCAATACAACTGTGACAACAAACTTAATAATTGTTCCGATAACATTTTTTGATTTATATACAAACGGAGCTATAGCAATAGAACCAACGGCAATACTACAAAGGATTATTCGCTGATAGTATTCCAAATCTATCAGGCTATGGCTGGTTACTGAGAGATTGGAAATAATAAACAGAATACTTCCCATCAGATATAATAAAATACTAATCACATTTCGTTTTTTCATACAATTTACTACTTTCTTACAATATCAAAAATCGCCAAAATCACATTCTCTACAAGCACGGCAAAAGTAATCAATGCACTTGTAACAAAAGCATTGAAAAATCTTTCATGGCTCCAAATGCTATCCTTGCCGTAACAAGCTCTTAATCTCCCATTACCGTATAAAAGCTATAATAAGCAGTTCCCCCATACTCTTCTGAACGGTTCCATCTCGCAATCACCTCGTATATGTAGTTTCCGTCCAATAATTTCACTATATGATCTGTTGAATAACTTCCATCTACAAAATCCACCTCTATAACCTGCACTTCCAGCTCATGACTTTTTTCTGAAGGCTTATTCCAACAGTCCGTACTCCAATACCGAACCTCTATCTCATCCGGCTCTATAGCAAATTGCAAATGTGATTTCAACGCATCTATTGAAGAATCCAAATGCATATCCGGCATAAGCTCATGGCAGTCCAAAGGATGTATACCGTCCGCTTCTATCCCGGTAACTGTTCCATCCCGATTATTATACCTCCAGGAAAAAGTTCCTTTCAAAGCAGTAACCTGCGCCTCGCCACATCTAACAACCAGTTCCGGCGGTTCTTTGATTTTAAAAGGAACGATATGTCCTGAATAACTTATACCTTCCTGCAGTCTCTGTCCCGCCACAAAGTTCATCGCTCCGGTTATATTTAAGGTTTCTGTTGTGGTATCCTTGTGCTCATTATTACTTTCACTGTTGCGCACAAACACTTCATAACTGCCTGCCGGAATACCTCCTATTTTCCCACTTCCTTCGCCACCGGTAATTTCTTCCATATACTCCGTACCATCTTCCCCACGCAGGCCAATTACTACTTTCATGGCTGCTCTCTCGTATGTAATCGTATAATCAAACCAGGCATCATCACCCAATATCTGATATTCAGAAAAATAAATTTCTTCCTGTCCGGGAGCCAGTTCGCTGAATGCAATGCTGTTTAAAGTTTTATCAACATCCATCTTCTCCCAAAATCCCCGGCTTACTTCCTTACCAAAAATGTACCCTCTATAAGAAGTAACTCCCGGATTTTTCGCTTCCGGCATAAAGTTTCCTTCAATATCGAAGGAATAACACAAGCCGACATACTTCCCGGAACCGCCATCATCTGCCAAGTCTACACCTACGCAAAACAGAGGTTTCCGGTAATTATGCACCAGAGCAAAATCTGTTATGCCTACGCACAGCCAGAGCACCAATACTGCAAGTATGGAAATCACTATTCTATTTGCCTTGCTTTTCTTCCTTTTGGAAGTTATAGGGGAAAGATTTGCTATGTACTCTTTCATTTACAGGCACTCCCTTCTATACCGGCTTCCCTGCCGGCGGCAACTTCGGATTCTTTACCTGATACCAGGTGTCCGCCATTTTGATATAATGCTTCGGTCCACAGTCATAATAAGCAAACTTTGTACCATCTGAAAATTCTAAGGAATATACTGCCTGGCCTTCTCCATCTGCCGGAGACTCACCATCTTTAAACTCAACCTTTTTATAATCCAAATCAGAAACCCATTCTGTCATGTCATCAATGAGTTCTTTAGAGACACTCCATTTCTTGATTTGTCCGCCTCCATGGTATTCCACGGTAATATTTTCTATTTCTTCGTCGAGTTCCAAATCATCACCAGAAGTTGCATCATGCACATTATCAAAGATCTTAACTCCCAGTACCTTGATAACGATACCTTCCTTATAATGGGCACCCGACTCCATATCCGGATTCAGGCTATGAACGTCTTTCACCGAATAGAGTACCGCCTGATACACTACAGAACCGCCATCCTTTAACCGCATGGGGATAGGGATGAATAATACCAACGCCACTACAATGGCAACACATATAACGATTTTTTTCTTCATAAACCTCAACCCTCCGTTCCTATAGCTTCCTTACTTTGTCACTTCAATGACATGAACATCTATCCCTTCCAGATTCAACTCCGGCAACTTAGAAACCTCCGGTTCAAAAATAGAAACTGGCAGATAGTAAGCGTTCTCTCCTATGATAGCATATAAAATTTCATTATCCTGAGCAAGATACATAGGTTCCTCTTCTGAGGTTAAACCGGATAAGAATTCCAATGCACGTCCAGCTTCTCCGGCTTCCGTCCATCCTGTCACATACTTTCCTTCTTCTTTAGGAGACTTCACAGCAAAATAGATCTGCGAAATATGTTCTCCATCGGACAACAAGTACCACACATTAATGTCCGGATTTTCTGCTCCTTCCACGAACGAAAAAACTCGGATACCCTTTCCCTGAAACCGGCTGTCATATTTACTGACCATATGCTGGTCATAGCTTGCCGTTTCACCGGTTGTGGCAACGTAAAGGGTTGTGAACTCATATTCCTCCGGGACCTTGTAATCAATCACCTCATACACGGGATTCTCAACCGTTTGCAAACCACTATGTATACCTTCCTCACTCACGCTGGAATCTGATTTATGATGCATATTATTGTTGTAGATAATCGGAATCATAATCCCTGCAGCTACGAACACACAGGCACAAGCTGCCATTGTGCTCCACTTCATCCATGCTCTTTTGCGAATCTTTTTATCCGCTTTCTTCTGAAATTGATAATTCTCTGCTTTCTCTACGATATCCTCCCGGATACCGGTAATTCCATCAAAAATATTTTCGTTATTCATTATGCGACTCCTTTCTGTTCCAGTGAAGCCTTTAAGCTTTTTCGTAACCGCAACATTCGTTGGGCCATCTGTGCTGCAGTAATCCCGCACTTCTTTGCAAGCTCCTGCACTTCATCGCCGAACCAGTATCTGCGGACAAATAATGCACATTCTTCCTCCGGAAGTGAATCCAACCACTGGCTGATGTGCTCTGAAAGCTCCATTGCTTCTACTGTCTGCTCTACATTACTTAGGGAAGGAACGCAGTCGTTCAGCTCAGACAGCATGATTTCCATACTGCTATATCTCTTCTTTGCCCGCATTGCACGAAAACGGCTGATAGATAGATTCCTTGTAATACGCCCAAGATACACCTTGAATACTTCCGGCACGGTAGGCGGTATCTGCTTCCATACGGAATAATATGTATCGTTGACACATTCCTCTGCATCTTCACGAATGCCTAGAATATTCATGGCAATACGGTGACAGAATGCTCCGTACTTAGCGTCTGTTTCGTAAATCGCCTGTTCGTTACGCTCAAAGTATAATTCTATGATCTGCTTATCGTCCACGCTCTCTCCTCCTTTCCAATCCGTTTTTTGCCGGATTTATTATTTGAAGAGCCCTTTCACTTATAAAGTCGCAAAAAGAAATGATATATTGATGAAATTATATATTTATTATTTTAATTTTCCGGATTATTTACACACCCTGCAAATAAAGGGAGCTTATCTTTTGTAATCACAAACAAAAATGGTCTGTCCAATACAAAATCGATTACTTCCTCCGGTGGTGCTGCACTTCCCGCACCAGGAATTTCAATATATGCAGCAGCCTTTACCCCTTCTTCATCAATCTCTACACGGACAGATTGATTGGCTGCTGTTAGGTAAATAGGAGAATCCGAAGTAAGCTGTGTAAATTCAGCATTTTCCTCTGAAAACGCATTCTGTATGCCCATATTTTTTAGGCCCTTGCTTAAATCCATGGTAGAGGACACATCAAACTTCGGAACAGAAAGATTTACTTTCATATATTTGCAGCCTTCCCACTCATCAGATAAAAGCATATCCATATAACTTCCGTCGCTTAATACATCGTTTATTGTCATCCCTTCATCCGGCAGGATAAACCACATACCACTTCCATTTTTAAGCCCCAGCATTACTGCGCTAAAATTTTCGCCCCAATAATAGTTCATCTGTTTCAGTTTCTTATTCATATAAACAGCCTGTGTATCCCCATCCGGCATATGAAACACACCTTCTGTATTTTTACTTTCCGAAAATTCATCGGTCCATTTTGCCTGGAAATACAACGTGGAATATAAGGCCATAATCGTTTCCGGAGAAAGTTCGATACTTTCAGCGCTGTCTTTCAGAAACTTACCGGTATTATTATTGATCCATGCTGCAATATCCTGATTTGTTTTTTTACTGCCCAAATCCCCCTGATATACGGATGCATAATAGTGGTAGGCAATCGCATCCATTGCCTCCTGGTTATACTGCAGACCTTTTTCCAGCCACAATGAGTTTGCCAGAACACAAATTTCATTGGAATTGTCCTGATATACACTTTCCCATACAGCACTTACCTGTTTACGAAGTGTATATGTATCTTCTGCACCAAACAGGTCAAGAATCTGTTGTCTCGTTTCTCCTTCAGTAATTTCTGTTGCCATAGCAAGCCCGATATAGGCATTTACAGGCGACCATAACTTATTTTCGTTCCCTTTTGTCTGCAAGAACTGACTATTTCCACTTGTGAAGAACGAACTCAAACTTGATGTTGCCAGTGCAGCTGTTTCATTTCGTAAAGTTCTCTCTGTATCCCACACATCATAATCTGCTTTCCATTCATCACGTTCTTTATAATCATCCAAATCAGGCCGCTCCATCATTCTCGGTTCCGATGCCGCTGCGACAACGTATGCCGTAATTCTCATAGGGGCATTCATGATACTTGTGCTGATGGCAATTACCAATGCTGCAGCTACTGCCATCTTTAAGAAAGTTCTTTTCTTTTTTTTTGGAGGCTTCTCCGCTTCCTTAATGTGCTTATCACTGATTTCCTCTAATGCGGTTAATATTTCCTCATGCTTCATAGTGGTATCCCTCCTTTTTAAGATACTCCTTCATATTGTTTCTAATTCGGTTTAATCTTACAGAAACTGCGTTTTCCTGCATTCTCAGATCTTTTGCTATTTCACCTACAGAGTCCCCAAACCAGTAACGCCTCACGAAAATATAACGGCTTTCCTTTGATTTTGAATCCAAAAATCGGTCTATAGATCGACCCAATTCCCTTGCATCAATTATCTGCTCCAAATCTCCGACAGGCAAACATCCATTCAATTCTTCTAAAGAAACATCATATCGATTATCTCTTTTTTTCGCCGTATCTCTATGTAACCTCTTAAGAGCGGTATTTCTCCCGGTACGATATACATACGGTGCTAAAGGATCCGGTGATACAGGTGGAATCGCATTCCAGAGTGCCAGATAAGTATCATTGGTACACTCTTCTGCATCCAGTCGATTCCCTAAAATATTGTAGGCAATACGATGTAACTGTTTACCAAATCTTGCACTCAGTTCACTTATTGCATTCTCTGCTCTCGCAAATAGTAATTGGACAATTTTTTTATCTTCCATTACAATTCATCCTCCTTTCACCTATATTCATCCCTTTTACATGTGAAATCTTACATGCTATTTCAATTTTTTTGTACTAATTTTTTATTCTTTTTTCCCAACGATTATGAAAACAGTTTATGACCAACGATAACAGCAACCGACGGTTCAAAATAATCCGCCAGATTGCTGCTGAATCCACTTGCTTTCCAGGTCTGGTCAAAAGTGATATTTTCTGTATTACTCAACACAATATAAGTTGTACTTTTCGCAGCGTTATTCATTCTTCCTGTGATTTCCAACCGATATTTGTATTTATACTCCCCGCAAACCCATTCATCATCAAGATTTTCATAGTGCAGCTTGGTAATTACAAATTCTTCATTGTCATACTTACTATCTACATCTTCAGCAGCAGTGGCTTCGTAGAGTACTTTATGCGCAGGATAATGTATAACCGTTACATTTTCGTCCTTTTCTAAAACAGCTGAAGTAATCCAGCACACAGCACCTGGGGCAATCTCTCCTGCCTGATTCAAAGCTACCTGCAGCATCTGATCTGCCATAGAATCCCCATTCATGTCACAGGATATTGCCACATATTGATCCGCTACATAATAAGCGGTTCCGGCACCTTCTTCCATGGTATACCCAAGAAACCTATCCTTCCACTTACTATGCTCCATAAAATCTGAAACTGACATTTCCCGGCCAAATTCTTCTGTGAAAGCATGCAGCTTTCCTTCCAAACGAATTACCTTGTCTTCCTTCTGCAGTAAGGTCATGGCATTCTCATCATCCCAGCCTTCTGCCAGAAAAAAGGCTGTTATTTCCGTGTTTGGAATAATCGCTGTATAAAAATTCGCGTGATTAAACTCTGTTTCCGCCCCTGTTATCTTTTCAAAATCATCATAGGTCATTCCTAAAAATTCTTCAGGCTGATATGAGTTGGAAGCTACCGTATAATCAGTACTTTCTTTTGGATTCGTCAAAAAACAAATAGCAGCCACAGTGCAAGCCAAAACTGCCAAAACTACCAGCCAAAATGCAGGTCGTTTGTAATGCAGCACTGCTTTTACACGCTCCTTTACTCCCACTTCTCCAAAGGCCAGCGGACAAGCGGATATCATATTACGGTGAAAACCGGAAGCATTTATACTGCAAGCTAACAACGCTTCCGAATAACTTTTTTTCTCTCCCTCCTTCAGGCTGCCAATTACATGCTCATCACAGGCAAGCTCAATATCCCGACAGAGCAAAATATACGCAATCCAAATCAGCGGGTTAAACCAATATACAGTAAGTAATAAAAATCCAAGCGGCTTCCACCAGTGATCTCGGCGCCTGATATGAGCTTGCTCATGGGCAATAACAAAATCAGCCTTATACTCTTCTTTCAATGCAGAAGGGAGATAAATCCTTGGGTGAAAAACACCTAACACAAAAGGAGTATCTATGTAATCACAAAGATATATATTTTCTCTTACAAGCAGAGATACCTCCGCTTTATTTTTAATTTTAAAGTAGCTAATGGCAGCGTATACCATCATCCCTATTACTCCGGTAATCCAGATTATCGTACCAAGACTCACCACCACCTGCATAGGGTTTACACTATTTCCAACCTCCGGAGCCATACTCTCAGAGATATAAGGATTTACCACACTATTTATAACACTCACACCGGTATGGAGCATTGGCTTTTCTGTATACATAATATCCTGCGGAATAGTTTCCGCACTCGGGAGCAGACTGAATATACTTTCCATAGAAATTGGGCAGATGAGTCTGATCGCCACAAGTCCCCACAGGATACACCGGATCCATTTCGGTGCGTTTTTCAGTATAATGCGAAACAGTATCACTGATAGGACTAACCAGCTTGCAGCAATACTCATATTCAATAATTTAATAAAAACTGTTGTCATTGCTATTCCTCCGAAGTCTCAAATGAATCTATCATCTGCCGAACCTGGGCTATTTCTTCGGCTGTCAACTTTTTTCTGCTTGAGAAAGCATTGAAAAATGCCGGGAATGACCCTGCAAAGGTTTCTTCCACAAATTTTTCGCTTTGTATCGCATGAAATTCATCTTTTGATAACAGGGAACTGACGATTCCATCCTGGTTCTGGAAAATTCCTCTATTACATAATTTCTTTAAAACGGTATATGTTGTCGTTCTCTTCCAATTCAATTCCTGCTCGCAAATCACGGTCAGTTGTCTGGAATGAATCGGTTCATGCTTCCAGACAATATCTGCAAAATGGGATTCTACCAAACCCAGTCTCATATCTTCCATAAGCTGCACTCCTTCCAGTCTATTACTTATAGACACCTTTAGTCTATCACAAATAGACTAATTCTGCAATATTATTAACCAAATCTTAAGAAAAGAAAAAGAAGCAAGAATTTACTTGCTTCCCAGACTAAAGATTACATTTGCGTTTGTACCATAAATTAGTACCACCTGCAATGTTGTCTTTTCCGTTTCCCATTTATAACTCCTGCTTCGAAATGGACCTCCATCACTCTCCGAAGCCTCACTCTCTGTTCCGAACAATTCCTGAAGTTGTCCGATTTGTTTTATAAACCATTCCTCCGCGTTCTCATCTATCTCAAAACTAAACTGTAACGCTTGCAGGCGGTTATCTTTAAACTCTAAAGATGCATCTGCAGTCTGACCATCCAGCACAAAACATTCTTTAGTCTTATAAAATTCAAATTTGTCCGGGGCTGGAATTCTGCTGGGGTCCGTCTCCATTGGAATTTTCAACTTTCGCTTCGCATCTTCCACAGATATTCCCCATTCTAATTGTAAGTACTGATATTCTCCCTCTTGTTGTAAATCCTCCAAAGAAAGTTTTTTCTTTGTATTTCTTCCGATGAAGTATGCTCCAACTCCAATGATTACTGCCAACAAAAGTAACCCTACCACAAAAATCTTTTTCTTTGCCATCTCTATTCTTCTCCTTCCCACCATTCCTTGAACAGTCCTTTCATATATCGTTCCATGATCTCCTGCCAATTTATCTCGCTTTCTGTTTCAGGGAGTTCACCGTACTCTGCAATAAATGCCTGCTCAACCTCTAACAAAATACAAGCAGCCGGATGTTCTTTTTGCAATTCCTCTTCCGTATATCTTTTCTCTAAAGACTTGACCCTTCCATAAAGCAACTGAAACCACTCCTGACCATGCAGGGTTTTGGCCTCTATAAAAAGTTCCTCATCCATCCCTTCAATAATCTCCTGACATTCCTTTGCCATCCGGATTCCCTGTTCACCCGTTTGCCCACCTTGCAAAAACATTTTAAAATAATCTTTCAACAATTCTTTTTCCAGATTATTTTCCAACTCAATTTTTGCGACAATATTTTCCTCCTTAGACACAGCGGGATTAAAAATGGAGACAACAACAGCGATAATGCAAAGCACAATTGCAAACACACTAATCACAAGGGTAGGCTTTTTCCATCTGGAAAGATTTTTAATACGCCCGGTAGGTTCTGTTTCTCCAAAAGCCAGCGGCGAACCGAAAAGCATCTGTCTGCCGGTTGCAAGCTGCAGTAAAGAAGCAGAATAATCAGCCCGTATATTCTCTCCCAGCTTATTTACAACTGCTTCATCACAACTCATTTCCATATCCTTCACAAACAGCTTAAAAAAGAGCCATACAAGAGGATTAAACCAGTGAATACACAAAGCAATATATGCTACCATCTTAAATATTGGGTCTCCTCTATGGATATGGTGCTTTTCATGAAGAATGATATAACTATGTTCTTTCTCATTCAGCTCAGAAGGCAGATATATCTTAGGATTTATCATCCCAATCACAAACGGACCGGAAATGTGGTCTGTCACATAGATATTATCTCGCAATTTAAGTGCTCCAACTATATTGCTGCGCAGGCGGAAATAGGATACGATGCCGCTTACAAGCATTCCCATTATCCCAAGCATCCACAGGTAAGTAGCAAAAGTTACCGGGAACTCCAACGGATCTGCTCTCAATTGGAATTCTCCCGCAGGCAATCTATCATTTACTGCCTCACTGATCCTATCACCTACGCCCGGTATCGGTAAGGTAACCTCCGGATATTCTGTATGGACGATATCTGTTGGAATATATGCTACTGTACTGGTAACAGATGCTTTATCGCTGGTATTCTCAGAGGTCTGTTCAATCACCGGTGTGTCAAAAATACCAAGAACGGAAAACGGAGCCGACAAGGAAACCGGGCAAAGCAATCGGAATATGACCACGCTCCATAATACGTAGGAATATATCTTCGGTGCTCTCTTTAACAAAAGCCGGCAAAGCAACACAACACAGATAATCACACTAGCAGTCAAACTCATATTCAGTATTTGTGGAAAGATTTCATACCATGCCATAGGCTACCTCCTCATTCCTTCAATTACTTTTTTCAACTCCTCCACTTCCTCTTCAGACAACTTCTTTCTAGTACCAAATGCGGTCAAAAATGCTGGCAAAGAGCCTTCAAAGGTGTCGTTAACAAACCGCTCACTCTGTAGGGCATAAAACTCCTCTCGGCTGATCAGGGATGTTACAATACGGTCTTTGTTTTGAAAAATTCCTCTTTCACATAATCTTTTTAGTATGGTAAAAGTCGTGGTGCGTTTCCAGTTTAGCTCTGCTTCTGCCAGCTTTACCAGTTCTCCGGGCTTTAAGGGCTCATTGTTCCATATAATATCTGCAAATTTTGATTCAACCGCTCCTAATTTCACTTCTGCCATCGCTTCTCTTTGCTTCCTTTCTTTGTATTCCTTCACTTAAAAATTCTTCATCATTTCGTCTACTAGGTGTAGTATTTATTTTTATACTACACCGAGTAGACTTTTTTGTCAATATGTATAAATAAATCTTAAGATTTTTCATAAACAAAAGCGGTATAGACTGCTGACATATCATTACCAAATCAACGTTCTATACCACTTTTGTTTTAACAAGCTGTTCATCAATCTCATGATAAACGGCTCAATGGTTTCTCAATATTGTACCCTTCTCCCTCTATGTAACTCATTCCGACTATTCCTAAAGGGAAATAATAGATTGTGTAATATAACTTTTCCTCCGCATAACTGTCTATTCGCACATAAACCGGTATTAGAGGCAGTCGGTTGGAATACACCCCTTCTGCCTGTTCCTTTACAGCCTCCATATAGGATTCCGGAATCTCGATATTACAGGATACAATCGGATTTTTGGAAAATACAAACAATACGATTATAAAAACCACTGTAATTATGATACCCATACCAATCTTTTTCTTCATATCTACATCCTATTCCTTTACCCGATATTCCAAAATATCTCCCGGCTGGCAATCCAAAGCCTCACACAGAGCAATCAATGTAGACACCTTCAGAGCCTTTGCTTTCCCATTCTTCAAAACGGACATGTTGGCGATAGTGATTCCTACCTTTTCAGCCAACTCTGTCACGCTCATTTTACGCTTTGCCAGCATCACATCAATATTAAAAATAAGTTCACCTTTCATGGCTCCTCCTTATATGGTCCAATCACTCTGTTCCTGCAGTACCTCTGCCTTCAACACCAGATGGGAAAGAGCTGCTGCGGCAATGGCTACAGCCACACCGGCGAAGACCACTAACAAAGAAAACAGTACGATACCCGGATGATTCATATTTAAGAACAGATATACAATATTACCAATAAAGAAAAAGACTGCATCCCCAATTGCTAATACAGAAATCCATTTCAGATACTTAGCATTTGCTGCTGTAAAAGACTGATCCTGCCCAATGTTATTTGCAATCTTCCATGCAAAAACCAAAACCATGTAACAAGGGATTGCAGTCACCCATATAAATATCAGCCAGGGCCAGTAACAGTAATCAAATATCCCCTGTTCATAGGCTGCGATTGCCTGCCCCAGCATAGGAATTACCATTCCATATACAATCAATCCGCAAATGCCAACTCCGATAATGATAAATTTTAACCATCTTGATAATGAAACCTGTTTCATAAATACCTCCTGAAATTGACCAAATAATCGTCATATCCCCTTACTGATTCTAAAATATCACACATAATCACGTATGTCAATAATTATTTATCGTATTGCGATAATTTATTATATATTCCACTACGGTTCGATTGCGTAAGAGCAGCTTTTTCAGTATAATGAAACCACAAATTTACACGAGAGGTAATGATTATGTTTGACATTGACAAAGAAAGACTTGGTGCATTTATCGCTGAGCTGAGAAAAGAAAAAGGGGATACCCAGAAAGAACTGGCAGACAAACTATTTCTATCCAATAAGGCCGTCAGCAAATGGGAAACTGGAGCAAGCATTCCGGACACGACTCTACTGATTCCACTGGCTGAGATTCTTGGTGTTTCCGTAACAGAATTATTAACCTACCAGCGAATTGCTCCCAGTACTCCGATTGACAGTAACCAGGTTGAGGACTTAGTGAAGGCTGCCATCACCTATACGGAAGAGGAGCAATCGAAGATTTTCCACAATCGCAGACAATGGATATTTATCTACTTTTTGTGTCTCTTTTTATGCCTTGCTGAAATCATTCTCTTATATTTAGGCAGTCAGTTCCATATAGATTATTTTATCTTTATCGGAATGTCTGTATTCTTTGGTGCGTATTTTTGTATATTTGCAAAACCAAAGCTTCCTACTTATTATGATGAGAATAAGATCAATATCTACAGTGACGGTATCTTCCGCATGAATGTCCCCGGAGTATCCTTTAACAACTCCAATTGGCCCCATGTATTACAAGCGATACGTTGCTGGTCGGTAATATCCATAGCAGGTTATCCAATCCTCTGTTTCTTGACAGCAATTCTTCTGCCGGATGAACTATGGAGAATCGGAAGTTACGGGATCCTGATTCTGTATCTTGTCGGACTATTTCTTCCTGTCTATCATGCAGGAAGAAAATATCAGTAAAAACAGTAGAAGGGATAAAATCAATGCGTATGCTCTTTGATTTCATCCCTTCTTTAAGTTGTTTAAACCTATCCCCACACTATATAAGAGTATCTGCTTTGAACTCGGATTGTGACTATCTGCCATCAACCATTACCGGTAGGAATATACGGCCTGATAGACATAGCCACATTGGAGATTGGCATAGTCTGAAGCCATACCCTGCCCGGTCCGGTAAGCACGGTATTAAAGATTCCTTCACCTCCAAGCAGCATATTTTTCATGCCCGGCACCTGTCGTATCTCCATCTGCACACCGGGAGTAAATCCTGCCACATTACCAGTATCCACTACAATCTGCTGACCTGCCTGCAATTCATACTTAATCAATTCCCCATCAATTTCTACGAAAGCAATGCCATTACCAGAAAGACGCTGCATAATAAAGCCTTCCCCGCCAAACAATCCGACGCCTATTTTTTTACTGAAATGAATGGAGATGTCTACTCCTGACTGGGCCGCCAGAAAAGCACTTTTCTGCACGATCATCTCCTGTCCTCTGCCGATCTGCACCGGCTTAATTTGACCGGGAAAACTGGAGCCAAAGGCAATCATACCGTTCCCTCTTGCTGTGTAAATATTATGGAACATACTTTCCCCGGACAACACCTTGGAAAACATTCTTCCCAAACCGCCGCCTTTTGTCTCCATCTGCATATTCGGACTCATCCATACCATGGAGCCTCGCCCAGTGATCATCTGCTCTCCGCTCTCCAGCTGACATTCCACCACCGGAAAAGAACCACCTTTTATTTCATAACGCATAATACTCCCTCGCTTTCTATGATCAGTTTTATTTCGTTCTTCTTCGAGACTGCTTAATCACGCAGTACCACAAAAGAAATGATACCCACAACAATCAGAAGCGGTAATGCCAGCACGATCAAACCGGACAAAACCAATCCCACTAAAATCAATGGCAGCAAAACCAAAGAGACTATGATCTTGGCAATGCCCCATGTAGCCTTGATGGCAAATTTTAATATTTTCCCAAAGACAACGAGCATCAATATAACAAAAATTATAGACCACATATGTATTCACCTCATGTTCTTTTTTGTAATTTTATGTTAATTTCATTCTATTACATGCATTGAGTAAAATACAGTATATACTTCTGCACATTATCTCTTCTATCGTGCGGAAAGAATGATTTCCTTCTCTGATCTTGTCCCCATGAAGCACGGGCTTACTTTTTTCTTTTCTCTATTATTAAGGATGACACTATTGCATATACTATCGCAATGACTGCAATTCCTATTACAAAAAAGTTTAACCAACCCGTTTGTAGAATAGTGTCAATGGCATTTATCAAAAATATAATACCTATGAATACAAAGACAATTCCTGATTGTTTGTAATGTGGCTTCTTATCCATAGTTTCTCTCTCCTGCTTTGAGGCATAAATATATGCATTATTAAACAAGAAGCCTTTTTCCTGAAACTGTAAATAACTAAATATAAAACACGTAATTGCTATTACACCTAATATAATCGCACCAATTATATTTCCCAATGCATTACCCTCCACTAAACGCTAACTACTTCCAACGACGGTGGATGTTCTTTAGAATCACCACAGACACCACGGCCATAACGGTGAGAACCACGTAGATAACAGGATAAGCAATATTCTGAGGCAGCACCAGAGAAATCCCCGCCGTCAGATCCATCAGGGTATGAATTCCCAGACACAACAGGACACAAATGCCCACCTTTTTATGAGCCACGCCATAGCAGACCAAGACACTCATGGCCAAATGGCCGGTCATAGCCAACAGACGCTCGAAGCCTGCCAGCAGGAACATAGAAGGCGCCATTCCAACCAACTGTGTCCGGATCAGTTCTAACTGGGTTACGTCCACTCCCAGCCCAGCGGTCTGAGTAATCAGTTTATCAAAATAGCCGCTGTTAATCATTGCAATATAAAGCAGATTGTTTACATAGGTCATACCGATGAGCAGTATTGCCTCTATGCCTCCATGGCCCAGACCTGCTGCCAGAGACCGCCTCCAGATCAACTTTTTCTCCATCAGTTTCGCTACCGCAAATCGCCCTGCCAACTCGAAAAGCCCCGCAGTAAAGGCAAGACCAAAGGCATAAATGAACGGATTGTTCTGCGCAAACACCGCAAACCAGCTTTGGCTTTGCAGAACGGTCAAAATAGGCAGTCGTATTAGGATCTGGGTCACAAAGAAACCGGCAGCACCCAACAGCCAGGCAGAAACGATCCCCTGCTTTTTATTTTTTACCGCTAATCCAATCAGGACTACAATCGGCAGCACCAGGCTGACCAGCAGCGTAATCACACAGGCAACAACAGTCGTAATAGGTACCATAACTCATTCTCCTCTTTCAAAAAAATAACCTTACACATCTAACTCAAATACCAAATCCATATCCTTAATCTTTCCATAGTCGGATATAACTGTTGGTATATAGCCTGCATAACGATATCCCTTTTTTGCATAGTCATCAATGATCTGTCTGTGTTCCTTTGATTTGGCTCCCACAAATTTGCCTATATGTACAGAAACATATTCATACTTTTTCATAATGCTGCATCCTCCTTACCATAACTCAATTAATCTATCAGCTTTTAATGATATTATTATACCCGAAAAGGGCCAATCGCACAATTCTCACTGTTTTGCAATCAAATCATAGCTTTCTGCGATCATCCGTTTTATTTCTTTCTCCGGCACCGTTCCGTCCAGTATTACCGTATTCCAATGTTCCTTATTCTGGTGATATCCTGGAATCACAGATGGATACGTTCTTCTCCATAAATCCCGCCACTCCGGATCGACCTTCACATTGATGCAAAGCTGTCCGTTCCTCTCATAAGTCCAAAGAAAAACTTTTTTACTGTTCCTCACTCTCACCAACTGCCAGTTCGGATCGTGAAATGGAGCGTCCTGATAAGTGTCCGGAAAAGATAATCCATAGACCAGTACCTGTTCCCGTGTTTTCATCCTTCATCCCTCAACTATACGCTCAAAATATACCTTTGTTATATTTGAATTGCCCATATAAAATGAATCCTATCCCTACAATAAATGCCGGCATTACGATAATTGCGATCAATAATTCACTCCAAAAAGAAGCAACAAATGCCAAAACCAGGGATATTCCCATAATTAGCGTTCCTGTACCGACTGCTTTCCCATACTTTGGTACATCCTCCTCTTTGACCTTTCTGCGATTATATGAATGGATGGTACTGATATTACCTTTTATGTTCACGAAACCAATCGCAGATATAAACAGACCTAAGATTAATAACATAAGATTTTCCATGATGACCTCCTAAAAATAAAATAACTCTTCAAATTTTTTATCTAAAGCGATGCAAAGAATAAGTGCTAATTTTGCAGTCGGATTAAACTGCCCCGTTTCAATGGAACTGATCGTATTCCTGGACACACCTACCAGCTCTGCCAGTTGATTCTGGGACATATTCTTTTCCATACGTGCTTCCTTCAGACGATTCTTTAATTTCAGCTCCTCATTCATTGTATTCCCTCCAGAAGCCTGATGATGAAGAAGACAAATGCCAAGCTTCCCATGGTATAGTGTACCACTACCAGAAATAGATCTGTTTTTCGTTTCACTTTTATGTACTGCACAAGGTAATTGGTTCCAAGCATACTGAAATAAATGATCCATGGGCTGTACAACATGATGTTTATCATCCAATGAGAAATGACCGATATGACACAGCATACGGTTGCTCCAACTCGCCAGGCTATATTCCCGGCTTGATATGCAACCTCTAACTCAGCATAATCTCTGTTCTTATTTTCTTTGCGGCTCTTTTCTAATATCTCATCCCTGTTCATATATAATCCTCTCTTACTGCCAAGTTTTCTTGTCATCATTATATCATTGCTAAGTTTTCTTGTCAATATCGTCGTACTGAAGTGACAGAATACAGTGTCAAATCCTGATCTATCTCCAGCGTCCAGCTTTCTCCTGTTTCAATGTCAAAGCACCACATTTCATTACTGCTTGCTTCAGAGAAGAACAGGTATGCATTATTTCCGGTATACACTTCAAAAAACGGAAGTATCTTTATCTCGTCCTTACCGTCCGATCTAACCACAAACATTTCCTGCTCTCCGCCTCTTACATCAGCGAAATCATTTACATAGAACCAAAGATTATCACCAATGTATACCATAGAGTATCGTTCCACTAACTTTCCTTCCGGCAGAATAGATTTTCCATTTTCCAAAAGGTCATAATCATTGGTCTTTCCTACTTCAACCAGATCCAAAGCCCGGTCATTCAATGTAAAATGAGATCTACTGTAATACATTCCGCCTGCACTGTAAGGCGTTTTTTCCATGACTATACTTAAGATTTCTCCGGAAATGCCATCCAACAGCAACTCATATTGATATTTTTTGTACTTATTATATACCGTTACAACCACATTCCCATCTTCCTGAAGAGTAAATCCAATGTGGGAGCTATCAAACAGCCCGGCCCGGTAAAGTTTCCTGCGTTCTCCGGTTTCATGCTCCTGCACATACAGGCTTCTGCCCTGCTTATAATAGATACCATACTCATTTACATCAAAATCCTGATACCAGTAGGTGCTTAAAAGTCTTTTATTTCCTTCTTCTGGGGAATAGCCGTAGACACCATCACTCTGTACATGATAATAATAGGTGCCATCCACAATCTTCCCGATATTCGCTCCACAGCTTGCCAGGAAAAACTCATACCTTTGAATTGTATCGATCCCTACACCGAGCAAAAGGCATACACAGGCCGCTATGGTCAGCCATTTTGTTATCTTAGTTCTGTTTTTCTTTTGATACTGAATTGCTTCGGTAACATATTTATCGTCCAATTCATCTATTACCTGTAAAAACGGTTCTATCCTCATACTGTCACGCCCCTTTCCTCCAGATATTCACGCAACTGTTTCCGGATCCGGACTAGTCACACAGACACGTTCTTTTCTGACATTCCTACTCTCTTTGCTATCTGCTCGTAAGAATCCGTAAACCAATAGCGTCGTACAAAGATTACACGGTTTTCTTTGCTCAGAGAATCCAGAAATGCATATAAAAGTTCCTTCAGCTCTCGTACTTCTACTTCCTCTTCCACGGTCTTTGTAGTCGCCAGGCAGCCTTCCAGTTCACTGATTGCCACATCATAAGTACTGTTACGCTTCTGTGCGGTATTGGAACGATACCTTTTTATTGACAGATTTCTTACAATCCTGCACACGTAGGCAAGCAATGGATTCGGATGTGTGGGCGGTACCGTATTCCACACTCCCAGATAAGCATCATTCACACATTCCTCAACGTCCTGAAGACTCTGTAAGATATTGAATGACAACTTATGGCATATCTTCCCGTATTTATGGTGCAACTCTTTTATGGCCATCTCAGACCGGTTAAAAAATAATTGAATAATTCTTTCGTCTTCCATGGGCTTATCCTCCCTCCTTCAATTATATACTACTGAACCAGAACGAGAAACTACAAAATTTTGCAAAAAAACACCATCTGCAGGCTATTGCCCACAGATGGTACGTATTTTATATCACCGATATACTGAAAATTATTTCACCACTCCACTGATTTCCTTTTCTTTTTCTGCGTCTCTCTTAGCATGATGTGCAATGGCTGCTTCATTTGCTGCAGCCACACGCTCTACCAGTCCTTCCTCATAAATATCATCATAGAGAAACTCCATGGTTTCTACCCTGCCTTCTTTTCGCGGACTGTCATCTATCGGTTTCGGATACTCCAGAACCAGATCAATGACATGGAAAGACACGCCACCGGCATCCATGAGATGCTTTACTTCCAGCAGAATCTCTGCAGCTTTCTCCACACTCACATCTTCATCATATATGTATAACACCAGATGCCCTGCAGTTTTGCCCAATTCTCTGATATCATATACCTGATCCAATACTAAATCTTCTGTAAACAGTGCATATGCAGGTGTATCCTCTGTAACATCCCATTCTCTGGAATTAAACTCAATATCACCAAACTCTATATGGGAATAATAAGGGAAAGCCGGGCTGGTAAATATAGCTTCCGTAGCCGCACGGTATTCTTTATTGATACGGGCTGCAGTATTTTCTCCGCTCAGCACCCGATCTTCATAACTATCCCACCTTAATTTTCCACCCATAGTCAGACTCATGGAAAACTCACTGTCCGGACTGCTTGGTGATTTGATAAAAGCATGATATCCGCCGTCTTTGAAACTAAACGTCACCCGTTCGATTTCATAGTCCTTATCCGCATATACTTCAGCCAGTCTGCTTTTTGCTGTATTTGTCGCCAAACATTTTGATACCGGATTACCAACCACGCCATTTGCAAATATACCTACTCCTACAATCAACAAGGCGGCCAGTATTAACGCAACAATCTTCTTCGTTTTTTTCATGGTCTACTCCTTTCTGAAAGCATAGTGGATCAAGCCTGCAATCATTATACCCACTACCACAAAGATACTGTAAATCCCGGTCCACATTACCCTGGAATACAATCCAATTTCTTCGATTCCCTGAAACACATTTAATACAAACGAAATCAAATTCGTAACAAGCAACAGCAAAGGCACTGCATACAATGCCTTCCACCGGAATATCACGTATCCAAACACTCCCACAACCGGCATAATAAGACTGTTATAAAACAGCTCACTGCTGGCAGTCAGCCCCAGACCGAAAAAGATTCCAAACATGAGCAACATGATAAAAAAGAACTGTACTTTTCTTTTTACCTCTACCATTAACTTGTCTGTATCTGCCACGGGAGGCATTTCTCCACTGTAGTAAGCCGCACAGGACTCGCACTTACTGATATGCTGCTCTACAGCTTCCCTGCTGTCCTCACTGGCAATCCCATCCTGCACTAACGGTATCAAATCCATACATATTTTGCAACTAATCTCATTCATGCGTGAAACCCTCCTTTTTCAATATTTTTCGCAGCTTATCTTTGGTCCTAAAATCAATCACTCTTGCAGAGCTTTCGGATATTCCAAATTTCTGACCGATTTCGTAAAAGGAATACCCGTCTAACCGCATCATGACAATGCTTCTGGTCCGCTCCGGCTCCTGCTCCAACAGACGGTATATTCGCCGGATTATTTCCTGCGTATGGTACCGGGCCTCCGGTCCTAAATCCATGCTCTCACAAAACTCTGTCATTGCTTCCGTTCTAATCTGCCGGTTCTTCTTTCTCAAGTAATCATACCATTCATGGCGGGCAATGGAAAACAGCCAGGTTTTGATATCAGCTTCGCCTCGGAAGGTACCAATAGATTTGACCACTTTCAGAAACACCTCCGACGCCAAATCCTCTGAAAGTGAGGTATCATGACTCAGACTATACAGATAGCGGTATACATCATTATGATATGTACGGAATAGTTCTTCTAATAATCTTCGCATTTTAACCTCCTTTCACCCTATTAGTCGTTTCTTTTGGGATTTTGTTACAGAAAAAATTAAAAATAATAAAAACTATTTATTTTATATTATATCATGCAATGTGGACTATGGCATTAGTATTTATAAACACCAAAAAAGAGAAGCCCAATCCAGACTTCTCCCTTCACTGTAACAATCATCCTCCAAATGCCGTATTCGGTACTATCTTACCTGTCATTGCCATTACTGCTATCACTAACGAAATAAGCAGTATGACAATCCACTTAATAATACGCTTCTTTTCCCTTTTTCTTATGATATCTACAATAGTCATTCCCACAGAAAATGCTATCGCAAGCCAGCCTCCACACATAAGTATCATATATAGGAATTCCGGTACTACTATCCAAAAACTGCGTTGAAAATATATTCCATATTTCATAGCACTCACTCCTATAAAACACTTACTTAATATCCATATTTTTTTCAAACCAAAGCATCAGTTCAGGTGTGACAGTGTGATATGCCATGGCATGACCGCTCTCTAAAAAGCCATAGTTCGGATAGTACTCCAAATAGAAATAGAAACCGTCCTTTGTTTCTATTCTGATTACCTGCAAATCATCGGCAAAGGCATTATGTGCTTCCTGTTGTTCTTCTTCCGGAATGCCATCAAATACGATACTCTGGAACTCATCATTCCCCAGACTGACAAACTTTGTAATGTCTGTGGTAAGAGCATAAAACTCTTCTATTACACTTGGCTCAGTAACCTTAGTTCCTGCAACTTTTCCTCGATTCCAATCAGTCTGTGCAATGGACGCTATATCCGAACCACCGGAAATATTGAAGAAACGATATACTTCTGCAAGGTCGCAATATGCTTCGGGATCATCAGGGAAATAAGTTCTGCAAAACAGGGCTGCCATATAGTTGTCTCCGTCGCGTAGAATGTATACTGCTCTCGTTGGTGCCGGTGCGTATTGGAGAAGTTCCTTATCTGTTTGCTGTAGCGTTTCCTGATAGCTCACTACGCCACCCAATTCAAGATATGCCACATGTTCACCAGCCATATCCGCTGTGATTTCCGACGGTAATCCTACGCGTTCCAATCCTTCTTTCACATCACAACACTCGTATAAGGCACCTTGAAAATAAATTAAAGCTATTTCGGTCGGAAAATCATCTTGAGTCCCATATCCGCCTTTTACACCAAATATGTTATATGCTAATGGAATAACTCCCCAAACCATCAAGCAAATACAAGCTGCTATCGTTCCCCACTTTATCCAAACAGAATTTGCCTTTTTCTTTCTGATTTCACTGCGTTCCAATATATCGTCATCAATTGTATTAAAGCTCTGATACAAATCTTTTCTATTCACCTAAAATATCCCTCCTTTTCAAGATTTGCTTTCAATTTCTTGCGGGTTCTGCTCAAAACCACCATGACATGATTTTCAGTCATACTGTACCTTTTTGCGATCACGGATACTGGTTCTGTAAAAAAATATCTTCGTATAAATATATCCCCTTCTCGATCCGGCAGTTCTCTGACAAACAGCCTTATACTCTCTTCCAGTTCTTTTGCGATGTATTCGTTTTCTGTATCTGATTCATTTGCAATGCACTCTGCCAGTTCATCCAATACAATATGTATCTCCCCTCCACCTCTTTTCTCTGCCTTCCGGGATTCATAGCGATTGAAAGACAGATTGCGGGTGATTTTAGCAAGAAACATACGAAGTACGTTTGGTCTTTGAGGTGGCATTGCATTCCAGGCGTTGAACCAGGTATCATTCACACACTCTTCAGAGTCCTCATTGTTATGTAAAATATTATTTGCTATAGCAAAACAATAGGAACCATACTTGCTGTCGGTTTCTTTAATCGCATCTGCATTTCTCTGGAAATAAAGTTCTACAATCTGATGATCCTCCATGCAATTCCTCCTCCTTTCGTTTTTCTAAAGGTCCCTTCACCCTATAAGACAGGAAATGAAACGTAACCTTACAAATCTTTGAAAAAAATTTATAATAATTATACATCATTTCCTCTTACAAAAAAAGTACAGCCCCTTTAAGAAGCTGCACCTTAATTAATTGCACATACTCTTTTTACTTTCCCTTGTTCCTCAATACCATTGCTAAAGCAACACACACTACTATTCCTATTCCATATGGAATTGCATAAAAGAACGCCACGCTCGCCGGTGCACTATATCCGGCGTACTTGATTCCCCACTGCATCGAGGCATAATTATAGGCAACCACCGCACACATCACACTACATAATATAACTGCCAGCCCAATAAAAATATTACTAATCTTCTTCATGTAAGTTCCCTCCTATTTCTTTTTGCTTTTCAGGAGTAAACCTGCTCCCACAATAATGGCCACAACACATAAAATCAAAAATATACCGTTTCCGTCTATTGTGATCATGGATGATTCACCCATCTGATCCGATGATTCCGGACTAAAGATAGAAAGCAATCCCCAAATGACCATAGATACAATACCTGCTATACAGATGATAATACCTGCAATCATTTTAGGTTTTTCTTCTACAATGCTGTCTGTATCTTTCCCTTTATCTTCCTCATCATCTTTTAAGAGATAATCCACAGACACACCAAAATAATTGCTTATCGTGACTAATTTCTCGCTCTCCGGAACTGCTGTTCCAGATTCCCATTTTGAAATCGCTTGTCGTGATACATTAAGTTTCTCTGCAAGCTGCTCCTGCGAAAGACCGCTGTTTTTACGAAGTTTATATATTTTTTCCGATAACAACTTTGTTCCTCCTTTCGCTTAAAGCATACTAAAATGGATGATAGAACACTATACACACATGTAAGCAATTCCGCAACTCGTGGTAGCATCTACTATTTTATCACATTTTCAGCAATTATGAAATATATCTCATTGCCTATTATTCAGCAAAAGTATGGGTTGGGACTTTCCAGACTATAAATCTACCCAAATAAATTTCTGATGATATAACCAGCCGGTTCTTTCCATCAGAAAATATGTAGCCACTGCCAGCCTGCTCTATAAATTCAAATCCTTTACTATATGCTACATCATGAAATAGTGCTTCACACTTTCCACCTTCTCTTAAGGAAATATAAATGGCATTTGTATCGTCTACATCTACCTTCACATAATAGTTGTTCTCATCAATATCCATCGCTGCAACTAAGTACGGGATCGGATTTCCCCTTTGGAAGATAACCGGAGACCACAGATTTGCAATCCATAACAAAAGCATTGCCACCGCTATAGCAGACACCACCGCCACCCTTCGCTTTAATACAGAAGTCTTTTTCTTCAGCTCATTCTCGGAATAATTGATAGCTTCCAAAACTTTTGTTTCGACCGTTTTTTCTTCCTCGACACTCTGCTCTCCAGAAATAAGATCTGTTATCTTTACTTCCAGTATTTCGCTTAAAGGCTCCAGCAAGGAAATGTCCGGTGCACACAAACCTCGCTCCCACTTTGACACCGCACGGTCTGTGATATGCAATTTGTCTGCAAGATCTTTCTGTGTCATACCCTTAGCCTTGCGCAACTCTTTAATCAAATTCCCGGTTTTAATATTATCCATATCGATCCTCCCAAAGTTTTCTACATGGATATTATACTATATCCGGCAAAAATTGCACCAAACCGCAGGTTGAGTATTTGTAATAGTTTTAATTTTTTCAAAAAAAGTACAGCCTCGTCAGAAGCTGTACCCTTACTATCATTTCTATTTTTTTCTGCGTAAAAACCGGACTGTATAGACAAGTGCTACGGTAACAGCAATAATTCTTGTCCAGCTTAATGAAATTGTTATGAATCTATACGACATCTCCATTTCGAAGATATTGGTGAGTATATACTCATACATTTCTGTTCGGGGCCAAATCATGGCTGCCGCTTGCAGCACCACTACAACCGCCCATGATATTATCAACTGCTTTTTTATCTTCTGCTCACTTACCATAGGATACTTACCAAAACGAATCACTGTAATCGTCATCATGATCAGTAAACTGATCGCTAAAATCCAGGCAAACGCCAACCGCATATAATTCATGTGATAAGTCCATTTAAAAGTATGTATTATGCTTGATCTGCTGATTCCAGTTGCATAGGACATATAAATATCAAACAACACATATGCTGCCCAAGCACACCACAGTCCCACGTTCTTCTTAAACGCAAAACATATAATACCACACACAAGAAACGGAGATGCAAAGATCAAACCGGCCAGTCCAGCTCCAGCAACAAATAGCAATATCGTTACCAAAAATGCCATACAAAACAGAATGGTGCCTGCTATTTTACGGGGCGGAAAGCCTTTCTGTTTTACATATACTACCTCTGTTCTTACTTCCGGTGGAACATCTTTTGACTTCTCTTCACCCTTTGCCAGTTCATCCAAGGACACCTCAAATATCTCGCTTAAACGAATCAGTTTCTCCAGTTCCGGAACTGCACTGTTATTTTCCCACTTTGAGATGGATTGTCTTGATACCTCCAGCATTTCTGCCAGCTCACCTTGCGAAAACTGCTTTTCTGTTCTTAATTTATATATTGTTTCACCCAAATTCATCTGCCTGACCTCCTACGATTGATAAGCATATTATACCTTTTTACATCGAAAAAGTCTATCAAGCATACTTTAACATTGAGCAACTGATGGTTGCACATACTGAATTTCCTCATTTTGGAGGGAATACACCACTATAAATCTTGAATATTCATCTTATCCAACTGCTTATTACTTCGCTGTTTCCCACGGCAGCCATAATAAATTGCAAGCAAGATAATCGTTGGAATATTTCCGATGAACCATACGATAAGCATACTTCAATATTATATTATTCTTTAATTATATTTCTATATACAAAAATTCTTACAAACCCATTGACATTCTCGATATTCGATAATATAATAATATTACAGATACTCGATATTCGAGAATGGAGGTGCCAAATATGCCCCGTGAAAAATTCAGAACTCTTACAGAGCAGATGTTTTATGTCCTGCTCTGTCTAAAAGAAGAATGCTATGGCCTTGATATTCTTGACCGGATCCCTGCTATGACAGATGGCAGAGTCAGTGTCGGCTCCGGAACATTATACAACCTGCTGGAACAGTTTCTTGATGCCGGTATGATTGTTGAAACAAAGGTTGAAGGACGAAAAAGAACTTATCTTATAACAGAAAAAGGAAAAGATATGCTGGACGCAGAATACTCTCGTATTCTCGCTCAGGCACAGGATTATCGTGCCATATTCGGAAAGGAGGAAACCTTATGAGAGATACAAAACGCCAAATTGTCCGCTGTGCATTTTATGACCAGACCACCATGCAGAAACAATTTGAGAAAATGGCTTCTGAGGGCTGGCTGATTGATAAAATCAGTGCCTACTTTTGGACTTATAAAAAGATTAAGCCAACAAACTTACACATTACCGTGACCTATTTCCCAAGTGCCAGTGAATTCGATCCCGGCCCTAGTGAAAAACAGCAAATGATGGAAGAATTTGCTGCCAGGGATGGCTGGAAGCTCCTGACACGCTGGGGACAGATTCAAGTCTTCTGTAATGAATCCGAAGATCCCACTCCTATTGAGACCGATCCGGTAACCCAGGTAAACACTATTTGGCGTGCTATGAAAAAGAACCTGATTCCCTCTCACCTGATGATTCTTGCATTGTGCCTATATCAGCTGGTATTTAACGGATACAGGCTTTTTACAGATATGGTGGATTTCCTATCCACGCCCTACTTAATGAGTTCTATTCCCCTATGGGTATTGCTATTATTAGCTGAAATCAACGAACTGATCACCTGTTTTCGTTGGCACCGTAAAGCCAAACCTGCAGCTGAAAACGGAATCTTCCTACCGGTAAAAACCAACCGCTTTATTACCTTTGCCTTGATACTATCCTGCCTGGTAGTACTATTCAACACCCTGCAGTTACCTTCCGGCTTCCGAACTTTTTCGTTAATCTGGATGGCAGTAATCCTCAGTATCATCGTAATCGCAAATCTGCTAAAACGGTTGCTGAAACAAAACGGTGCTTCTAAGAGTACAAACTATACCCTTACCATTCTGCTTATTATCGTCATGACCTTTGTTTTCTTAGGTATTTTGACTGCTTATATCCTCCGTAACGGTGTGAATGATGGCCGGACACCTGTTGACAGTTATGAGCGCAATGGCTGGACATTTGAGATTTATGATGAGCCAATGCCTCTTTATGTGGAAGATCTCATGGAAATTGGCGACAGCACCTGGTCCAGAGAACGTAATAAACACAACGAAACCTTCCTGTTATCACGTTCAGAGTATCGTCAAGACCACGTTCAGGGCGGCCCGGAAGGACTTAAAGACCTGTCGTATACCATCGTGGATATTAAGCTGCCATTCCTTTACGATACCGTCAAGCAGGCTATGCTGAATGAACGACAGGACGAAGTACACGGGGATGTAATCTTCATCGACCACTATGAACCAATCGATGCTACTCTCTGGGAAGCTTCGGCAGCCTACCAGCTGCACTGGAGTGACAGCATCTTAGATACTTATCTGATCTGTTGGGAAAACCGCATTGTGGAAATCAAGTTTTACTGGGATCCTACACCGGAGCAGATTGCGATTGTGGTAGATAAACTTAAAAATTGATGCATAGTAAAGGAGAGGTTGGTTTGACCTCTCCTTCAGCTTTTCTATTTTTTTCTCAATTTGAAATACACCAGTAATACCGCAAGTACTTCTATCATATAAACTCCGGCAAATATCATATGTCTGACAGATGCAAGTTGTCTGGCTTCATTGAGATCCGCCTGCGTACTTACTGTAATCGGCAAAACCGTTCCATCTTTCGGAGAATACTGCATGGAGATTATGCTCTCATTTCTATCCTGATACTCGCATACCACGTTACCGTTTGCATCTTCCAGCGTTCGGTGTCTTGCTTCTTCCTCTGTAATCTCATTTCCATACTGATCATAGTATGTGGCAGTCCCTGGAACCTCCTGTGGTATTGGACGTTCTACAGCAGTAGTTCCACCCGAAAAATGCTCATAAGGTTCGGCAGGAATATCCTGCTCCATAAACGCAATAAAACTTTCATAGTCGTGGAATGTAGTTCGTTCCATAATGGAAAAAGGTCCCCAAATCGTTGTCATCGCCTGATGAACTATAAATGTAATCGCAACCACAATCAGGAATCCTGCAGTACATCTGGCTTTTAGTTTGTGATTATGTCGGTAAATAACCGTCTCCTTTTCACTCAGGCTGTAAACCTCTTTCTTCAAAAGAGAATCATTCACAAAATACAATACCACTGCATAGGCCATTAAGAAGGCTACCATGCTTAATGCTCCATATAACAGCATACTATCTGCGTTTAAGCCCACATAAGCATCCATGGATATCCACGGAAAAGTAAAGCCTAAAAATGCAATCGTGAGACCGAAAGATTTCTGTGCCAACCCTATCACACTTCTCTTAAACCGGGACAATCCCTGCTCTTCCAGACCGGCATCCTCTACACTTAAGAAAGAACGGTTAATAAATATAGCCTGGCAAACAATGCTTGCTGCAAAGAAAACTGTTCCCAGCAAAAATCCCAGTACTGCCTTCAGAAAAGCCAGATTACAAATCAAAGCAACAATGATACCTACCACAGATATTCCCATGGCTATATAGGTACGATTCTGATACTGAGACAAAGTAAGTTTTAACAAGCGCTGCTTCTGCTTTTCTCCTTTTACTGTAAATTCCTGTTCTTCATAATCCTGTTCCTGCTCGGACATAAGTTTTCGCTCAGCCGGCGATTTTCTTTCACCCCGCAGGAGCTCGTCACAAGTTACTCCAAATATTTCTGCAATGACCGGAATCATAGCAAGATCCGGTGCTCCCTCATCTCTCTCCCATCTGCTGACGGTCTTATCAGATACATTCAACTGATCTGCAAGATCCTTCTGTGTCATCCCGTTTGCTTTCCGCAAAGCAGTGATAAATTTTCCAATCGTCTTCTGTTCCATCTATTTGCTCCTTTCGTATTCGATAACCTATTGTTTGATTCATCTTAATTCTAAGGTTTTGTTACTGAGAATACCACCCAATAGACTTAGAATTACTCTCAAATATTGAGAATTTCAAATACAGCTCATCGATTTACGAAAATATTCACTAAAAAATTCATGGTTGTTAATCGTTCTTTTTGTTCAACAACCTATCTGTTACAGCAAATGCTATGCATCCCAAAGCATAGCAGAATAAATCTTTCCAATCGAAAGTAGAGCCTAAGATAATCCCCATCACAGTACCCTGTAAACCCAATTTTTCTGTCACCCCTAACCATTGTAGACCTTCCACTACTGCAGAAAACAGAAATACCGGTATTGCCGGAGATAAACGCGGAAGTATTACCCGACAAAGGCAACACAATAGCACTGTTACCAACATATCTCCTACATATGGCCGTATAAAATTATCCTGGATAAAAACACCAATAAATATCTCTAACAGCAGCACCAGAAAAAAGGCTGCCAAATATCCAAGTCGTTGCTTCATAACACTATACCCACTTTACTTTGCATCCCTATACTTACCAATATCTTTGATAAGCTCCATAAGATCCAATGCCGCGAACAAAATAAAAGCGTACATTTTGCTGGAACCATTTTCATGATAATAAATAATAAGCACGATGGAAATGACAAGAGCAACTATGCTGAAAATAATATAATTTCTATATTTTTTAGCTTCCTTATTACTCATAACGCTACCACCTTATGCACTATACATTCTTTTCTATTCTTCTAACAGACACTCCGCAAGCATACCTGCCCACTCTTCCAATTCATAGGTTACTGTACCGGACGCATGCGTGTAGAATCTTGCGTAAAGAATCTTACCGCCTTCCCGCAGTATAATACTCGGATAATGAAGGTGGGAATTATAAGCAATGACCTGATCCAATTCGTCCATCTTCAGCTCCAAGAATTCAAATTCCTTACTTTCTTTTCCCTTCAGCATGTATTCTCTCGCTAACCGCTTAGCGATCCAAGGAGCTTTTGTCTCATGATAGATTACTTCCAGTCCGCCAGATAACACACGACCATCCGTATGTACCACTTCTCCTACTTCGTCCCACTCAAAATTGACCGGTGACAACAGATCAGACCACTCGCGTACCGTATTCATATTGCCAACCTTCATATTCATCAATTTTCTTTCACCACCAGGCAGAAAATCCTCCATAGTAGCAAACGGCATATCTTTGGTGTACTCCGTCAATGGTACATATTCTTCATAGATAATCTGATCGCCCATCAGTTTCAGGAATAACAAAATAGCCACAACATAAAGACATCTTCGGATAATATTATTAGCATGATATCCCCAGGATTTCTTTTTCCAATTTTCCCCACTGCCGGTTTCTTCTCCGTTTAACACCTTTTTTCTTAAACGGATTAGCTTTATCGCTCCCACAACAGAATGGATACTCATCCACAAACACGCAATCATGACAAGCAGCATCGGAATCGTGCCCACATGAACGACAGACATCATGATTTTTCCTTTAAACAGTAACCATGGATAAAACAATCCCCAAAATACTCCGGAGAAAATATTATCACGCTGCCTCTTTCTCATGGCATTCATAGCCAGTGCCTGCACTTCCGGATCCGTATGAAGATCCCTTGCATCCGGCTCAGAAGTACGGTATATGTGAAATTCTCCCCTCTTTGCTACATATTCCCAGCCATATGCTTTACTGAGTTCTACTGCTTCTTCATCGGGATCTCCGTTATTATCCGCCCACATTCCGGTACTTTTTTCTGCAGGCTGCAAACGATACTTTACAATCTGCGGCGTTGTCTTTTCAAAAGTGGCTATTCCCACAAAAATACCATCCTTCTGTAATAAAAGCCCCTGCTTTGCCATATCAGAAAGCCAGCATTCCATCCCGCTCACATCATACTGAGGACAAGGAACCACGCGATGAGTTAATTTAGGTTCTTTTCTCTCTTCCATAGGTATACCTCCGATTTACGATAATTCACTCTTAGCATCCAGTGCATCTTGCACACATTTCTGCAATCGGGCTACTTCCTGCTCATATGCATCCAACCCCTTAACGGTAATGCGATAGGTACGCTTTCGCCACTCTACTTCTATTTCCTCGATCCACTTTTCCTTTTCAAATCTCCCTAAGATTGTATAGAGCGTAGCCGGACCGAGAATCACCCTTTTGTTCGTCCGATTTTCAACGTATTCTGCCACCTCTATTCCGCACATAGGTCCTTTTGTAAAAGCCATCAAGACATAGAACATGGTTTCTGTTAATACTTCACCTGCTTTTTTTGCCACTATCTTTCTCCTTACTTGCACAGAAAACATCATTATATAATATCATTCATTGATATTATATAATGATGTGAAATGCTTGTCAATGTATTCTTCAAGGCATATCCCCTTTTCATAGATTTCTTGTGCTGCCTTCACTCCTACATAACGGTAATGCCACGGTTCATAGCTTGTCCCGGTAATCTCCTGTTTTCCCAACGGATACCTCAAAGTAAAGCCATACTTATATGCATTCTCTGCAAGCCATGCATACACTTCCTCATTGCTGCACTTTGATTTATCTGCATTGATATCCACCGCTATCCCAAGCTGATGCTCACTTGTGCCTGGTAGTGCTACCCATTCCTTCGCTGTTTTTTCTGCTCTTGAACGTGAATATCCTTCCTTTATGTAGGCTTGAATCTTCTCATCCAATGTTTCCTGTTGTTCTTCCTCTGTCCGATATCCCTCCCGAACAATCGGATAGACGCCCTCTGCTCTTGCCGCATCAAACATTTCCTGCAAATAGGGATAGATTCTACTGTCTACTCTTTGCCCGTTTGATAATTCGACTAATTCAACACTATAATCTTCCGGTATTTCATTCCATCGATTCACAACAATCAAATTCCATTCCTTTGAAATAGGAATTTTATGTGTGAATGTCAGTTTGGAATAAACATCACCCATCAACTGTAAAACAATCAACAGCAAATACGTCATAATGACTGCTATTAACAGTTTTGTAATCCATTTTCCTTTTTTCTTCTGCTTTGCCATACTTCTCTATGCTTTCAATCTTCTTGACCAGTTTTTGATAGCGAATGGCATACAACCGATTCCTATCATAACCGGAATGGTAATCAACAGATAAGGTGACCATATATACTGCCCGAAGAAACGGAATGTATTTGTTCGAAAGATATCTGTACCACTACCAACCAATGGCAATAAATCCAAAGCTTTTTGCAGATTGTATGGAAGATACTCTGCTACCATCATCGGTCCGTAAACAAAAGCCAGGCTAAGCAGCAATGCTATTACATTATTTTTTACAGTAGCCGATAGAAACATGATTACACCTGAAAATCCAATGGCTCCGAGTAATGCAAATCCATATTCATAAATTTCTGCCTGCAGCATATTCATAGGAGCAATTGCAAGCGGCTTAATGTTTTGAATTGGCATATCCCATCCGGACGTACCCATAAAGAATAATTGGGATGTAATACTGGGAATTACAAGTATGATAAAAAATTCAACCGTAAAAGCTACGCTGGTTAAAACCTTGGCAAATGCAATCTTTCCCCAACCATTCTTTGTAGTTAACACCAAATTACTGGTATTATCATGCCACTCCCCGGCAAATAAAGAAGATAATACGATGGCCAAAAACAGTGCCATAACAACGCCCAAGTCTGCGACCATGCTTCCAAGAAGCTGTGACCATCCTTCTACCCATTCATAACGGAAAGGATGTTCTACTTCCTGTTCCATCTGTAACAGATATTCTTTTTCTGTCCCAACCTGACCACTATTTTCCAGAAACTCATTAATCGCCTGTTTCCTTCTTTCATAGAACCCGGTCAGCTTATTTGGATTCACATAACTAATCATGGTCTGGTAGGTTCCGGGATCATGAAGTTCCGGATACAGCATCTGAAGCCAGCTGTTAATTATTTTCCAGTCAGTTTTTTCTAATTCCTTATCCAATCCGGCAGCTTCCATTCGCTGATATTCTCTTACCAAAATCTGCAACGTTTCATCCGTCAACTCTTCCCCCATGGAAAGGGCATATTCCTGACTATTCCTTATCATTCCATATCCGTCAAAATTGTTGCCAAAAGCACTGGTATAATCATCGGAGCTTCCAAAACCGAACCATTGAAAAGAAAGGATGCTCCCAAAAATCACGATATAGATAAAGCATAAAAGTACACATACCTTAACGATCCGCTTTCTCCATAATTTCTTATGTTCTAACCAGAATAATCCCATGTCAGTGTCCTCCTTCCTCTGTAGGGAAATAATAAAGGTATAAATCTTCTAATGTGGCTTCACAGGGAGTCGCATACTCACTGGGCCTTTGATCTGATATAATGCGCAAAACCATGTTTTTTCCTTCATGTCTCAAATTGGCGACCGTTGCTTTCGCCTGCCACATTCTTGCTTCTTTCGGAGACACAGAAAGTTCCCACACCTTTCCTTCCGCTTTCCTTGTCAGCTCCGGAACCGTTCCCTGTAACACGAATTTTCCTTTTTTCATAAGCAGAACCTCATCTGCGATTGCTTCTATATCCGATACAATATGTGTGGAAAGGAACACAATTTTGTCTCCTGCATATTCAGAAAGCAGATTACGGAAACGGACACGTTCTTTGGGATCCAATCCGGCAGTCGGTTCATCCAAGATTAAAATACCTGGATTATTCAACAGTGCCTGTGCAATTCCCACTCGCTGTTTCATACCACCAGAAAATGTTTTGACCTTTTTGTTTGCCACATGGCTTAAGCCCACTACTTCCAACAATTCCGTTGCCCTTCTCCTTGCGATATCTTTGGGTATTCCTTTGAGTGCAGCAACATACATCAAAAACTCCATTGCCGTATAATTAGGGTAATATCCAAAATCTTGTGGCAGGTACCCTAATACATTTCTGTAATCGGCACCTATGGAAGTTATTTCCTTTCCATTCAAAAGCACTTCACCGGATGTGGATTCCAATATGGCACACAACATCCGCATTAAAGTGGTCTTGCCTGCACCATTGGCTCCTAAAAGCCCATACACGCCCGGTTTTAAGGTTGCGCTTACACAATCTACTGCAATTTTATTCCCATAGTGTTTTGTTAATCGATCAAGCGATAATTCCATACAATTTTCCTTCCTTTCTCATCTCTACGATAAATAGTATCTCTTTCACAAAAAATATCCCAAACATCACGAATGCGATCATCCAAAAACCAATTGCCGATGTGGCATACACCCATGGTATAAATTTTGAAGAAATTGCCCATAACACACAGGAGCCAAGCATCACAATCGCTTCTGTCCGTATCCTTACATCCTCCAAGGAATAAACAGGAACTTTTCTGCTTTCATCAATACATAACCTGTTTGCAATGGTATATAAATATGCCTTAAACTTCCTCTTTCCTTTGTAACCGGATATATTTTTGAACAATTTGTAGAATGTTTCCTGCGTCAAATCTTCTGCTTTTTCCATACTGGAGCAATGCCACCTGCAATATCGGAGTATGGATGCATAATAGCGTTTAATTAATTCTTCTGCCGCTTGTTCGTCTCCATTTTTTATTTGTTCTACCAATTCATCATCATTTAACACGCTCCAGCCTCCTTTCCTACGCATCTCCTATATATAATAACGTTTTATATCCTCAAAATGATTAAAGGATTCCTTAATTTTTCTAATTAGTCTATATTGACATTCTCGATAATCGACAATATAATATAATTACAAATACTCGATAATCGAGAATGGAGGTGTCACATATGCCCCGTGAAAAATTTAGAACCCTGACTGAACAGATGTTTTATGTACTGCTCTGTTTAAAAGAGGAATGTTACGGTCTGGATATTCTGGATCGGATACCTGCTATGACGAATGGCCGCGTTACCGTTGGCTCCGGAACTTTATATAACTTGTTGGAACAGTTCCTGGATGCCGGTATGATCGTGGAAACCAAAGTAGAAGGAAGAAAAAGGACTTATCTTATTACAGAAAAAGGAAAAGAAATGTTGGATGCGGAGTATGCCCGTATTGTTGCCCAGGCACAGGATTACCGTGCCATATTCGGAAAGGAGGAACCCCTATGAGAGATACCAAACGCCAAATCGTCCGCTGTGCATTTTATGACCAGACTGCCATGGAAAAACAGTTTGAGAAAATGGCCTCTGAAGGCTGGCTGATTGATAAAATCAGTGCTTACTTTTGGACTTATCGTAGAGTTGACCCTACCAACCTACACATTACTGTTACCTACTTTCCAAATGCCAGTGAATTTGATCCCGGCCCAAGCGAAAGTCAACAGATGATGGAAGAATTTGCTGCCAGAGATGGTTGGAAACTTCTGACCCGCTGGGGACAAATTCAGGTCTTCTGCAATGAATCCGAAGATCCCACTCCTATTGAGACCGATCCGGTAACGCAAGTAAATACCATTTGGAGAGCGATGAAAAAGAACCTGATTTCCTCTCATTTGATGGTTCTTGCGTTGTGCCTATATCAGCTTATATTTAACGGATACCGACTTTTTACAGAGATGGTGGATTTTCTATCCACGCCTTACCTTTTGAGTTCTATTCCTCTATGGGTGTTGCTACTATTGGCTGAAATCAACGAACTGACTACCTGTTTTCGTTGGCACCGTAAGGCAAAACCTGCAGCGGAAAACGGGATTTTCCTACCGGTAAAGACCAACCGCTTTCTCACCTTTGCCTTGATACTATCCTGCCTAGTAGTGCTTTTCAACACCCTGCAGTTACCATCCGGCTTCCGGACCTTCTCGATAATTTGGATAGCGGTAATCCTCGGTATCATCCTAATTGCTAATTTGCTGAAACAGAGGCTTAAGCGTGCCGGAGCTTCCAAGGGCACAAACTATACTCTTACCATCCTGCTCATTATCGTCATGACCCTTGTTTTCTTAGGGATTTTGACTGCCTATATCCTTCGTAACGGTGTGGATGACGGCCGGACACCGGTTGACAGTTATGAGAAAAATGGATGGACCTTTGAGATTTATGATGAACCTATGCCCCTTTATGTGGAAGATTTGATGGAAATTGGGGACAGTACCTGGTCCAGAGAACGGAATAAACACAATGAAACACTACTTCTCTCCCGTTCCGAGTACCGTCAGGACCACGTTAAGGGCGGACCGGAAGGACTGAAAGACCTGGCATATACCGTTGTGGATGTTAAGATCCCATTCCTCTACGATATCGTCAAAGATGCTATGTTGAATGATCGTCAGGACGAAGTCCATGGAGATGTGATCTTTATTGACCACTACGAACCCATCGATGCTACTATCTGGGATGCATCAGCTGCTTATCAGCTGCACTGGAGTGACAGTATCCTGGATACCTATCTGATTTGCTGGGAGAACCGAATTGTGGAGATAAAATTTTACTGGGATCCCACACCGGAACAGATTGAAATTGTGGTAGAAAAATTGAAGAAATAACACATAAGGGAGAGGCTTGTTGACCTCTCCCGGTTTATTTTTTTACTTTATTCACCGTACTCTATTTGAATAATTTTACCTTCGTGTGTCACTGTAAAATCTTGATTTCCTCCGGCGGTATTTTTCTTATAGAACGATATGGTCCATAAACCGTTCTCTCTATCAAATCTTGCATCAATCTGATTGTATTCTACAGTAACATCCTTTTTTACAAGGTCAATAACCTGTTCCTCGGTGATAATATCTTCTGCAATCTTAATTGTGGAGAGTATTTGCATTGCTTCATCGCCATACTGACTCCACCATTTATCAGCGCCTTCGTTCATGGCTACATATGAGCCGGGTACATCTTCTGCAAAACTGATGAAGTTCCATATCTTCCTGTTATCAAAGGTGCCTTCATGTGCCTTATATGCGCCTATTGTAATTTCTTTTTGTTTAAGACCGGTACCGCATACACCAAATGCAGTGTAATACCACATTTTAATTTTACCTTCCGTCTGGTCCTCCGGCCAGAAGGCAATGCAATATTCATCGGTGTTATTTCCACGCTCTATCTCATAATTCCAATCGTAAGGTATAGTAAGCGTAATATTGGAAAAACTTCCTGCTTCTCGTACAACAGCAGACTGCGTCTTAGGGTTAACTCCATCTAAATACACGATTACATCAGACTCACTTGCAATATCAACATCAGCTTCAGGCTCAATAAGAATGTGCCACTCCGCCATATCGTCAGTACCGACTTCGGGAACCATTGTATCTATGCTGATATAGCAAATATCATCTGTGCCTTTTATGACGGATTCAACCTTATGGCGTACTGAACCACTACCTTCCTCCAAAAGCACTATAATAAGCTCCTGCTTGTCAAAATATGCCTGGTCATACTTATCACAGGCATCAAGAAAGCCGATGGTAGTATCCGAGTAAACCTTTTCATGACGTTCCAAGTCATACTTGTCTTTGTTAGCATTATAATAAGCATTCAATTCATCAACAGACCGGATAATCTTAACAAGAGGATATTCTGCCCCTTCGTGATAACCATTTGTCCTAATATATTGCACATCATAGTTAATTGAAGATTCAACCGGAATTTCCATACTATCAGACAGAATACCAATACCTAATATTTCATCAGAAGGTCTATATGTGCCATCGCCTTTTGCAAATCGGACAATATGATAACCGCCGGTTTGTGCGGGATATGATGTATCAACTCCCTTATGGAAAAGAATAACCTTATCCCCATTCTTATAACTCTTAAAGAGTTCTTTATCGTCACTACAATCGGCAACTAGCATTGCCTTATCATCACTTTCTATCAAATAAGTGCCGTTGTCTGCAAAATATAAGCGGCCGGTTGAAAAACCAAATCCTTTCGCACTCAATAAGGCACCGAAAGCTAAGACAACAACAACGCAGAGAGCAAACAATCCTCCCAAAATACTTACTGCAAAAATCATCTTTCTCTTTTTCATAAACCGCCTCTCCTTTATGTAAAGTCCTCTATTTATTCCCAACAGACTCCATGATTTGCTACCGGGGTTCCTTTTTTTTGCTCAAAAGCAGCCAACAATTTATCGTAACACTCGGCCGATACTTTGACACATACATCCCAAAATCCCAGAAATCTGACATAACCTTTATCATGTAGTATAAGCTGTACTTTTGTACCATTGTTCATAGTAAAGTACAAATAATACATATCAGAATGTCCCATGTGATCCCAGCCTTCCTGCTCTGCCACATCCTTACAAAGAAGAAACTTTTCAGCCCCCAGCTGACTGATGAATTCCTGGATAAATGCTTCCTCTATATCCAATTCATATATTTCCCCCATACTCTGGTATCGAGACATCCGACTTTCATATTGTAATCCGATACTATTCTCCGACAAATGCAGCCGGTCTTCATATAGTTCCCGTCCGTAGTTTAATGTAATACCGTTATTACAGATATATGTACTGACCACGCCTCTGGAATCTTTGGTGCATAGCATAAACTCCGGATCATATCCTTTCACGGAATAGAAATCGCCTCGGATGCTGCCTGCATAGTCTACATATCCTTCCTTTGGCGTCCACTCATCAATCGTTCCTATAGCCGTTCCCTTATACTCTTCTACAATATCAACATCTTCATATATATGTTCATATTGTACGTAACACCTTCCCTCATAAATAAAAAATCCAATCATGTCTGCTTGCGATGCTGAAGAAAGAGTAACATTCATTGGAGGTATGGTTACTCCGCCATCTGTAGAAGCTTTCATTCCATCGCTGTTTATACCATGGTACAGTTCAAGCACTTTTGGTGCACCTAAACCGACAATTAGAACCACACAGGCTGCCACGGTTCCCCATCTCACCCAATTCATACTATTTTTCCTCGGTGGCTTATTTCCCGGTGCTGCTTCCACAATCAATTCTTCATCTACTTTTTCAAGAGCATCTAATATTCTTTCATTCTTCATAAAACGATACCTTCCTTTTCAAGAGTCTGCTTCAACTTGTTTCTGATACGGAGTAAAGTCATTTTCACTTTCCCCTCACTGATTTCATAATCTTCCGCAATTTCCCTAATTGAACTCATATACCAATATCGTCTTAAAAACATCATTCTCTTCTCAACCGGCAATCCATGTAAAAAACGGTTAAGTACTTCCACCAATAGCTTTTCCTCCACAGCCTGTTCCGTATTATCAAAAGCCGGGACACACTCCTGCAATTCATCAATCACCAGGGAAGTCTGTTCCATCCTACGCTTTTCTCTCATATAATACCGATATCTGTTCAATGCAAGGTTGCGTGTAATTTTGCCAAGAAACGCTGACAAATTGTTTGGATAGTGGGGCGGAATAGCTCCCCATGCCCGTAAATATGTATCGTTTACACACTCTTCGCTGTCCTGTTCATTATAAAGGATGTGATACGCAATGTAAAAACAATATTTTCCATATTTGTCTGCAGTTTCCGAAATGGCAGTTTCTGAGCGCTCATGATACAATTCAATAATCTGCCTATCGTCCATCTTTCCTCTCCCTTCTGTGTGTATTAAGACCTTTCATCCTAATAGACACCAAAAGTTGCATCGCGTAACACTTTTTGAAAATAAAGGTTGTGGAAAATAATTATAATTATTATACTAATCACTTTCAGCCCCGCCTTCTACAGACATCATCCAACACTCTGCATTCGGAGCAATCTCACCAGCTTGATTCAAAGCCACCTGCAGCATCTGATCTGCCATAGAATCCCCATTCATGTCACAGTATATTTCCACATACTGATTTGCTATATAATAAGCGGTTCCGGCACCTTCTTCGATGGTATAATCAAGAAGCTTATTGCTCCACCTACTATCCTTCACAAATTCCTCTAAGGACATTTTCGTTGAGAAATTATCCCAAAAATCACCTGCTTTTCCTTCCAGACGAATTATTTTGTCTTCCTTCCGCAGTAAGGTCATAGCATTCTCATCATCCCAGCCTTCCGCCAGAAAAACAGCTGTTATCTCCGTATTCGGAATATTCGCTGTATAAAAATTAGCGTGATAAAACTCTGCTTCCACCCCTGTTATCTTTTGAAAATCACCATAAGTCATCCCTAAGAATTCCTCCGGCTGATAGGATTTGGAAGCTAGCGTATAATCAGTACTTTCCTTTGGGTTCGTTAAAAAGCAAATAGCAGCCACGATGCAAGCCAAAACTGCCAAAACTACCAGCCAAAATGCAGGTCGTTTGTAATGCAGCACCGTTTTTACGCGCTCCTTCACCCCAACTTCTCCAAAGGCCAGCGGACAAGCAGATATCATATTGCGGTGAAAACCGGATGCCCTCATACTGCAAGCTAACAACGCTTCTGAATAAGTCCTTTTCTCTCCCTCATTCAGGCTTCCAATTACATGCTCATCACAGGCAAGCTCAATATCCCGACAAAGCAAAATATATGCAACCCAAATCAGCGGGTTAAACCAGTACACAGTAAGTAATAGAAATCCAAGCGGCTTCCACCAGTGGTCTCTGCGCCTGATATGAGCTTTCTCGTGGGCAATCACAAACTCAACCTTATCATCTTCTGCTAATGCAGACGGAAGATAGATGCTGGGGCGAAAAACACCTAATACAAAAGGAGTATCTATGTAATCACAAATATATATATTTCCTCTTACGAGCAGAGATACCTCAGCTTTATTTTTAATTCTAAAATAGCTAATGGCAGCATATACCATCATCACAATCATTCCAGTAATCCAGATTATCGTACCAAGACTCATCACCACCTGCATGGGATTTATACTGTTTCCAACCTCCGGAGCCATACTCTCGGAGATATAAGGATTTACCACACTGTTTATTGCACTCACACCGGTATGGAGCATTGGCTTTTCTGCATACATAATATCCTGCGGAATGGTTTCCGCACTCGGGAGCAGACTGAATATGCTTTCGATGGAAAACGGGAAAATAAGTCTGACCGCCACAAGTCCCCACAGAATACATCTAATCCATTTCGGTGCCTTTTTTAAAATAATGCGAAGCAGTATTACAGCTAAAATTAACCAGCTTGCAGTGATACTCATATTCAACAACTTAATAAATACTGCTGTCATGACAATTCCTCCGTAACTTCAAATGTATCTATCATTTGACGAATCTGTGCAATTTCTTCTGCTGTAAGGGATTTTCTGGATGCAAACGCATTGATAAATTGTGGCAAAGAACCTGCAAATGTTTCTTCCACAAATTTTTCGCTTTGAATGGCATAGAATTCATCCTTTGATATCAGGGAACTGACAATCCCATCCTGATTCTGAAATATTCCTCTATTACATAATTTCTTTAAAACGGTATATGTAGTCGTTCTCTTCCAATTCAATTCTTTCTCACATATCACAGTCAGTTGTCTGGAATGTATTGGTTCGTGCTTCCAGACAATATCCGCAAAATGGGATTCTACCAAACCTAATCTCATATCTTCCATAAGCTGAACTCCTTTCAGTCTATTACTTATAGACACTTTTAGTCTATCACAAATAGACTGGCTTCGCAATATTCTTAAACAAATCTTAAGACTTTAAACAAAAAAGGACCGTGGACTGAACTTTCCAGTCTACGATCCTTACATTATGATAAACGGCTCAGTTGTTTCTCAATGTTGTAGCCAACTCCCTCTATATAGCTCATCCCAACCGTTCCTAATGGAAAATAATATATTGTGTAATATAATTTTTCCTCCTCATAACGTTCTATCCGTACATAAGCCGGTATCAGTGGCAGCCGCTTGGAATACACACCTTCTGCCTGCTCCTTTACGGCCTCCATATAGTTTTCCGGAATCTCAATATTACAGGAAACAATAGGATTCTTAGAAAAAGCAAATAACACGATTACCAAAACAACTATAAGAATGATACCTATACCAATCTTTTTCTTCATATCTACCCCCTATTCCTTTACCCGGTATTCCAGAATATCTCCCGGCTGGCAATCCAAAGCCTCACACAACGCAATCAATGTTGACACCTTCAACGCTTTTGCTTTCCCGTTCTTTAAGATAGACATATTTGCAATCGTAATTCCTACCTTTTCTGCCAACTCCGTCACACTCATTTTTCGTTTCGCCAGCATTACATCAATATTAAAAACAAGTTCACCCTTCATGGTTCCTCCTTATATGGTCCAATCACTCTGTTCCTGCAGCACCTCTGCCTTCAACACCAGATGAGACAAGGCGGCTGCTGCAATAGCTACTGCCACACCTGCAAACACCACTAATAAAGAAAACAGCACAATACCAGGATGGCTCATATTCAAAAACAGATAAATAATATTTCCGGTAAAGAAAAAAGCTGCATCTGCTGCCGCCAGAATGGATATCCATTTTAAATATTTTGCATTGGCTGCGGTAAAAGACCGATCCTCCCCTATGTTACATGCAATTTTCCAAGCAAACATCAATACCAGATAACAAGGAATTCCCGTAGCCCAAATGAATCCCAGCCAAGGCCAGTAACAGTAATCAAATTCACCATTCAAATACGTTGCAAATATCTGCCCAAACATCGGGATAACCATTCCATATACAATCAAACCACAGCTTCCCACTCCAATAATAATAAATTTTAACCATTTTGATAATGCATTTTGTTTCATAAATACCTCCCGAATCGAGTGTTATGTAGACTACAACTACTTTTATGTTTCTTTTACGTTTATAGAATATCACTATCAAACTCGTATGTCAATAACAATTTATCGTATTACGATAATTTTAAACTGAATAAAAGCATGAAATCGTAAAACATACGCTCCGATTTCATGCTTTCTCTATTTTTGTTTGTAATATAAATCCACATACACTGTATTATGGGCAATATAATCTCCATGATAAGAACTGAACATCCCTTTTTGTATATCTTCCCATGTCACATCCCGGTCATTGACCAGCACATATCTGGAATATGTATCATAAGCTGCATTAGCAGTAGGTGATTCGCCGGTATAGTGCATAAGATACCGGTAATTTCTTACATATTCTTTATTTCCCTCTTTCCATTCCAGCGTATAAACTTCTCCATCAAAATATAAGTCAAATAAATATAATACGGGGTAGTCTTCCTTGTTGGCTTCATAGTATTCTTCACTACACCTTTCCCGATCCAATGTAAAGTACTGCGCCAATCGAACGGACGCAGCATTTCCTTTTTCCACCTTGTCCAGAAAAGCTTCCCAGGTTTCCTGTCCGTTTGTCACGTCACCGTCCATATGAACCACATAACGGGCCTCTATAGCCTTTTCTAAAGCATCCGGTTCACAGCGTTTTGCCGGGCTATATCGGTATACATACTGATAATCCGTCCCTGCTACTACCAAAACTGCCGATAAATCGGGATATTCCTTCAGCGCATAGACCTTCCAATCCACATCCGTCGGATCTGCTTTTTCGGTAAAACTATAAATCTGCTTATCCCTGGTAACGGTACTTATATTAATATCGCTTCTTTCGTAGCGATAATTTGCATCGCCTTGCGGTATATAAAGGTAACTGTCAAACACACCGGTCATTTTGGCGGATGTAGACAGCATTTCTTGCGGTCTATATACGACCTGCCCGGTGGCTTCCTCTTCATAGCCTTTTTTTGCGTAGAAAATCTGATTACACGTTATTGAAATCTCAAGCTTTTCTTCCGCCGCTTTACAGGCATCCTTCGATACGTAAAATACGATTACTTCTCCCGGCCCTTCTCCACGAACGGAAAGTGCCCCCGGATAGGTGTTCTTCCCATCCTTCAAATCTCTACTGATTAGCGACATATAACCAATTACCAAACTCTTTTCATCCTTCACATAGAGCGGTGAAATAAAACTGCCATAGTTTGATATATCATAGGAGTAATCAAAGAAAAAATACAACTGCTCATCGCTTTCATTAGAAAGCATGACTTTTTGCAGATAGATTGTTGTATGATCTGTATGATATGCAACTACTTCCCCTTTCTCAAACTCATACCCATCTTTCGTATAAATGGCATCCGGCAGCAATGTTTTGTCAACTGAAAGAGTAAGCTCTATCGGTTGTTGATAAATTACGGTATACCCTTTATGTGCATAAATATCGCTCGACACTGTCTTTTTGGGATTGGTTAGAAAACATACCGCTAACAATGTAAAGACAATTAATGCAACGGGTATTAGTATGAATGTAGTTTTTTTATAATTCATCACGTTTTTTACACGTTCCTTTACTCCCACCTCGCCAAAAGCCAAAGGACAGGCAGCAATCACGCGACGGTTGATACTACAGGATACGAGTGCCTGTGTATAATCAGCACGCTGTTCGTTCCCCATCTTTTTAATAACTTTTTCATCACAGGCAAGTTCAATATCTCGACACAGTAATATATAAGCCAGCCACATTACCGGATTAAACCAATGTATTGCCAACAAAAGAAATCCAAGTGGTTTCCACCAGTGATCTTTACGCTTTAGATGTGCCTGTTCGTGGGCAATCACATGCTCCATGTCCTGGGTATCCATTTGAAAGGGCAGATAAATTCTCGGACTAATGATACCAAGAACAAATGGTGAACTGACATTCTCACTCTGAAAAATATTTCCTCTATACCAAACCGCTGTATCTACCTTTCGATGCAATGTCCAATAGCTGAGAATGGTGTATAAAAACAGAATCCCCATACCCATAAGCCATATGAATGTTGCATGGATCATTTGTATCTGTAAACGCTCCGCAGTTTGCTCTAAATTTATGGAAACACTACCGGAAATGACAGGATTTGAAATCACATCCAAATAGGCAGGCTCTTTTAACTGCGTTTGCTCATATCTCATAATTTCTTGTGGTACCGTCTCAGCACTTGGAATAAGACTGAATGCACTTTCGATGGAAAAAGGCAATAACAAGCGTATTGCAACAATCCCCCAAAGAGCAACACGCGTCCATTTCGGTGCTTTTTTCAGAAGCAAACGCAAAGCGAAAACTGCCAGCACCATCCAGGTTGCAGCAATGCTTGCGTTCAGTATGTTCGTAAAATCCAACATCTTTTGAATCATATTTGCAAACCAAGCCATCCTGTCATCCGCCTCCCTTCCTGATACGGTCAATCATCCGCTGCACCTCGTCAAGCTCCTCAGAAGACAGATCCTGATGCTTTGTAAAGGAAGCTATAAAGGCAGGCAAAGAACCCTCAAACTTCTTTTCAACCAGTTCATCGATTTCACACGCTTGGGCGTCCTCTTTAGAAACAAGAGAAGTAATCTTACCGCCTACATTCTTCAGCACCCCACGTTCTCCAAGACGCTTAATTACCGTATAGGTTGTGGTTCGCTTCCACCCCAGTTGCTCTTGGCAGAGTTTCACAAGTTCCACAGCAGTAACCGGCTCATGTTCCCACATAATCAGACAAAAACGATACTCACTTTCATGAATTTTCGGAATCTCCATACTTAAAACCTCCTCGTCTAATGGTGTAGACTTTTATTATAGTCTACACCATTAGACAACGAAAGTCAATATGTGCATCCGTTCTTATACGGGTTCAATTTGAAACAATACCCATAGCAGACGAACCAGTACTGAAATCGTGACCAAAGACAATCCCAATGTAACTGTCTCGTTTTGGTACGCGCTGACCAAATATCCCAGGACGCAGAGAATTGTCAGGGCTATCCGGATAAAGTGCAGGTCGCCGGCCTGTTTCGGCTGTTCTTTCTCCACACGCAGACCGATTTCTCCAAGCAGTATATACATGATATAAATATTTAACACCGCAACAATGAGGCTTTCCAATCCGTTATGAAAATCCCAGCCCCAGTGTAGAAACTGGTCCACCATCCATATCATCAGTAACGGGCAAAGTCTGCGCTCTGTCTCCGTCATTTCCTGGCTTTTCAACGCCTTAAGTAAAAAGAAGATACCTAAAAATCCCGGCAGCAGGTCCCATCTGCCCACATTAATATTTACAAAAATTAGAAAAAATCCCCACTTCAGATAGGTCAATCCCTTTGCTGTCATTTCTTAATTACCTCCACACATTCGCCGTCATAATAAATCCAGACCACAAAATGAAGTTCTTCCGTACCAAGCCAGCCATCATAGCCTCCACCGCCTCCGGTCAGCAGGATTTTATCACCTTTTTCGACCCGCTCCCGGTTGGTATATCTGACACCTTCCCCACTGGAGGAGGCAAAACCACCTTCCGTAATCTCTTGAAGCTCTGTAGATGTATCACCGGACCATTCTCTGGCCTCCTGCCATGTTTCTTCCATATTCTTCACTTCAGGCTCTACGGCTATTAAGGACACTTCTTCGGCAGTATCATACATCTGACACACCAGGCTTATTCTAGTATTCTCCAAAGGTTCCTTCCCCTGATAAGTTGCAAATACGCTTGTGTTTTTGTACTGTATATCGAACTGCTGTGGATATTCAGCGGCTTCTTCCTTTTCTCTCAAAGTAGATACTTTTCCCTGATACCACCGTAAACCGGTATTGGTTTGACAAAGCGAATTGAAATTTGCTTCATTATATCCAAAGGCAGTAATAAGCCAGTCGCCTCCTTCTGCCTCAGTAAAAATCAAAGGCTCTTGGTTGCTTTGCCATGCGGATTCTTTAAAAACCTCTTCTCCCAGTCGTTTTACCTTCCATCCGTCTTCGTACAAAAGCTCCAACTCCCAGTTCACAAAAGAGACCTCATCCTCCAACACGTACAATTCTGCAGTAGCTGAGCCACTCACCTCGTCCCCATGGAAATTATAAATCCAACAGTCCGTCATCCGATTTCCATTCCATACAAACCATGGATTCTCAATTATTTTTTCTTTAAAATTTATCCAAGAAACAGTATCTGTATAATAGGCATCCTCTGCATTTCCTACATATGACTTACCATCCACCTGCCAGCGGATAAATCTATCCTGGCGAAACATTTCATAAATCCATTCCTCTAAAAGAGCCGATTCTTCCTTAGGCACAACCGGAAGTAAATAAATCGGATTCATCTCAATCATGGACTTCATGTACAAGTAAAGTGCTTCCTCCTTACTCTCTGCCTGATACGTCTGTGCACGTAAAACTATGCGTTCCAAGTCCTTTTCATCCTCTACCCCGCAGGAAACAATTTTTACACTTTCACAATAACTGACCGAAGACACACTCAAAAGCAATGTAATACAAAGCGCTGCAAAGCCCAGGCCTGCCGGCACCTTTTTAAAATCAGCAATCCGCTTGATGCGAGTATGCATACTGCGATAGGAATTTGCCATATTGGTGGTACCGATTTTAGCACTTCGTGTCCCTTTACGGGCAGCCATGTTAATTAATAAATTACCATAAATCTTTTCCGCCGGTAATTCATTTTTACTTGTCATGCACGCTAATACACGCTGATCACAAAGTGCTTCACTGTCGTTTAAAATCACGTTTGTTACATACCAAATCAATGGATTAAACCAATTTACTGCCCGAACCACATGCAATCCATAATTTATCCAAACATCTCCGTACTTTTGATGCAGCAGTTCATGCAGGATAACCTCTTCGGAAACATTCTCTTCCGGGAGCACCAGAATTGGCCTAATAAGACCGCACACACATGGCATTGCCCTCCGGCCCACACGTATACGCTTGCACGCCTTCAGACCATACTTTTCTGCCACCCGGTTTACAAAATCATATATTTCCCCATCTGCTTTCTTTAATCGCAAAACCTTTATCCGCACCATAATCGCAGTAATCACATAGTATGTACCAAAGAGCAGCACACCAGCTACATACACTCTGGGAATCTCCTCCATAAAGTGCGGAATTCCTGCACGCTCAGCCTTAAGCTGCCAAACTTGGACCCAATAATGAACCGGTATCGCCTCAAACAGCGACAGGGTACTTTTTAGCCAGTTTAGCGAAAAGGGTACCACCATACGTATAGCCAATACCAGCCATATAAAATAGTGCCACCTTGCATCCAGCTTGTCATGAAACAGACGCTTCATTCCTAATATCAATAATGCCACAACAGAAACCACCATGGAATACTCTGCAATCTGCCATACACTCATTTAAATCCCTCCAAAAGCTTTCTAAGCTCTTTCACGTCCTCTTCACTCAGGTCACCGTCTCTCACAAAAGCAGCCACCATCCGACCGGCACTCCCCTGATACACTCTATCCAAAAAGCTTCTCCGCTCTTCCTTTTCACAAACCTCTCTGCTGACAAGCGATACATATCGGTGCGGACTGGTATCTCTTACCACCTCAAGAAATCCTTTTTCACACAAACGCTTCAAAAAGGTATGCACGGTATTTTTATTCCACTTCTTTCCCAAAAGTTCCATAAGGGCAGGCTGTGTGATTCCATATCCATCTGCCGGATTACCGGAATCCATGCTCTCCTGATAAGCCCAAATCTGCTCCATAATCTGCCACTCACTCTCTGAAATTTTAGTCGTTCTTTCTCTTTCCATGTGTGAAGCACCTCCCTGTCCAAAATAAATATTTTTACAACAAAAAACAAGCCTACAAATGTAGTTTCTAATTATAGACTACACTTGTAGGCTTCATTTGTCAAGTATATTTTGTTTAATATGTGCTTTGTAAAATTTACCTTCTAATCAACTTTTTTAAATAATTTCATTTATCGCACTGACAATCAATCCAAAAATACAGCTATATTCCGTAGTCTCGTATTGACCTTCACTAGCAATATACGCTCCCTGTTCCAAAATCTCATAGCTGATATAATATTTGCCATATTTCAGTGTCTGAATATCCTCTAGGGAAGCTCCCCTTTGCAATTCCTGAAAATTTTTATCATATATTACAATTCCCTGTAATACTGCACCCGCCTTTAGTTCAATAGCAAAATCCTCCGCCAAGGTAATTTCCGGTAACTCTGACGCAACCTCAGGCAAAGAGGTGGCCGGATCCAGACCACAGGCGCAAAGCCAGCCGTGCTCGCTCCAGGTCATGGAAGAAGCAAACATTTCATAGGCCGCTTCCGTACACTTGTCAGAAGTAACTGTCACAAGCGGAACCGCTTCCTCGTTTGTCTCTTCCTCCGGTTCACACTCCAGGTCAATATAAATCTGACGATCTGCAGGAGTAAACATGATCCACTCCCCATTTATATAAACATCCACAATGTCCGCGGAGCGAATCTGATACCCAAAGCCTGTGCCAAAATTGGACTGATTATTTTCCTCCGGCATCACGCCCGGCTCTACCGTACTGTCAATTTCCCCATCCATAACCCCACAACGCAGGACATCCACTACCACGTTCGTTGAAATATAAACCTGATCCTTCACCTTAATCATTTCCACAAAATCACAGACTGCCCCACCACCAACAGGTTCTGCCGGTTCTGAACCAACTTCCACTGCCGGAAGCTTTTGCTGCTTGGTCTCTTCTTCCTGCTCCAGCTCGTTACTACGAAGAGGTGGGTCCTCCACCAGAATCTCCGTTGTTTCCTGCAGCCAATTGGATGGCTTGAGTTCCCTGGCCGCCATTCGATTTACCATCGTCAGCCCAAGAAACGTAAGAACAAAGGCTGCCAAACCTGCTGTTATGCAGATAAGAATTCTCTTTTTCATAGAAACCTCCTTCCTTACACATCAATTCTCTAACATCTTGCGTAAATACTCTGCCACATCATCTAATGTGATATTTTCATCCGGGATTTCATACACATTTTTTTCGTAACTTACACCACTCTCTGTTTCCAAAAACAGATATCGAATAGCTTCACTAAAATAGTAGTCTGCAAAATCCGCATAGCACAACCATTCTCCCAAATCCTTTTTTCCTAAACCAGTAGTTTCCGTTGCGGTTCTTGGCATAAAGATAGCGTTGCTGCCTACCTCCAGCTTATCCAAATCACCTGACACAGAATTCACCATGACCATGTCATCCACTTTTGCTACCGGTAAATAAATCTCACAAATATCACCATTCTGCTGTGCACCACGAATACTGTCTGTTACCTCTATAGTTGCCACCGTAAAATACTGATTTATCTTTCCGGTCACACGATATACCTGCAGCCCTGTTACAACGCCCTTGAAAATATCATACCCCTGATCCAAAATTTCTTCCGCTGACAACCGAACTGACAAACTTGGTGACTGCACGCTTTCTAAAACATTGCTCTTGTTACTGATGTTCTCGGTACTGTCTATCATTTGTCCTTGTGCCTTATCATTGGTATCCTTTGGATTTTCCATTTCGGATGCTACCAACTCCCACGAAATTCCTTCGGAATATACAGCATCCTGTACCATGGTACCTTCCGGAATAATTTCCTCCTTAAAAGCTTCCTGTTCGTTACTACTATCCAAATTCGTCTTTTCTGAAGTAACCATACTCTCTGTTGGCCTGCCGATTGGCAAATACTCCACGGTTTTTACTGTTACCAATATCGCGGCCACGCAGGCTACTGCCACTCCCAATTCACGCCAATACTTCCACTCTGTCTTCTGCTTCGTATAAGACGCGGCTTCTGCCACAAAATCGTCCTCTAATTCTCCAAGGGCATCTAATATGTAATCTTTTTTTTGCTCTGTCATACCCGATACCCCTCCTGTTCCAAATATTTTTTCAACTGATTTCGTATTCTCCTTAGCCTTACTGACACTAAATTTTCGCTCATCTTCATATCTCTTGCAATGTCGCTTACCGCATCCATAAACCAATACCTTCGTACAAAAAGCACTCTGTTTTCTGCATCCAGTGTATGTAAAAAAACATTAATGCTGCGCCCCAACTCCTGCGCACTCCACTCCTCTTCCGCCGATAGCGTAGGAATACAAGGTGCCAGTTCTTCCAACGATACCTCCAGAGAAGTATCCCTCTTCGCCGCTGTCTTTGCCCTGTACTTCTTTAATGATAAATTCCTGGTAACCTTACATACAAATGCTGACAACGGATTGGGTCTTGCCGGCGGTATCGCGTTCCAAACGCCCAAATACGTGTCATTCAGACACTCCTCCACATCCTCACTGTCCTGCAATATATGAAAGGATATTTTATATAAAAGCTTCTCATACTTTGCCGCCAACGCCTGAATGGCCAGTTCAGAACGGGCAAAGAAAAGCTCAATGATCTTTTGGTCTTCCATGCTGTCTTCCTCCTTCACTATATATCTATCCTTTTGTGGGAAAATCTTACATATTATTAAAAAATTAGGCAGAAAAATTTTAACATTTCAACATTCCGAATAAAAAAGGCTGCACAACTGCAGCCCCTTCCTTATACAGAAATTCCGTACTACTCTGAACCTTCTTGCCATCATCGATTTGAATTCATCCGGAAGTTCATCATTCGCTTCGGGTTCAACCGGGTTTGTCATGCGTTCAGCACTCTACCAACTAATCTCCTGCATCCAGCGGGTAAAGAAGCTCTGCCTGGTATTGACATTATACAGAGCCCAACCTAACAGCTCATCCAGTTTTCCATTTCGCCAATGATAAGCATCCGGCCACCAAGTACGACACTCTGCCGGCAATTCATCAGCCGGTGTTCCGGATGCGTAAAGGATAAATTCTTCGCCATCAGCCACACCATATGCTTCGGTGGCGATATACCGCACGCCATCTTCTATCCACGAAGTATCCGGCTCTTTTTCGGTAGACAGTTTGGTCAGTTTCATAGACCATGCATAATCACTGATTTGTTCAATATCCGTAAATTGTCCCTCAAATACGGATACATAGCAGGTGCCATTGGGATAATCCGCTGCATTTACACCCATTTCTGAGTCTTGATAATTACCGGTAAAACTGCCGTCCGGCTGCAGGGTTAAACGGCTTCCCCATGCGCCTGCGCCGCTGGTAAACATCAAATATAAAGGTTCATTCGGAAAACTTGCTGCATTGGAAGTCAATTCCTTTCGGATATCGCTACCATCTATTGCTGCCCCGATTTCGTCCGGGTCAAAACGAACCGGATATATCTGCGGTAAGTCTGTTGCCAATGCATACTGATTTACAAGGATTCCATTCTCTGTGGATAATAGTACACTGCAGTTTCTAAGTAAGACACCCACTTCCTTTGCAAACTGCTCCATTTCGGGTGTTTCCATTGCAGGCGTTTCCTCAAAGGAGAGTTCAAAATCCACCGCCCATTCTTTTTTGATACTTTCCTTGCCTTTCTCAAGTGAATACATCTTACATTTGTAAGTGCCGACACCTTGATACATCTGGGGCTCATATTCCACCAGATAATCTTTGCCGTCTTCGTTATAAAGCATGATGGTATTCCAGCCTACATGAGGCAGACCGGCCTCTACAGACCATATTACAGTACCATTTTCTACAACCAAAAGTTCGTAAAGCATCCCGGGCTCTACTTCCCGAACCACCACTCTCTCATTAATCCGATTATGGTTCAAGTCGGAATAGGAAACAATATTACCATTCCCCGCCATGAGCACATGAGCGCTATTACTGCCTTCCTCCTGCCATAGTGCAAGAAGCTCTGTATCCGTCAATTGTGCCTCATAGAAACTCTGACCATTCTCCGCTCCGGTTCGTACAATATCCAGTACACCTTTTGCCACAATCTCTTCCCCATCAAATATGGTAAAGATAACCTTGGCTAACTCTGCTGTATCTGTAATACTTCCTCCTTCTATTTCCGGTGTCCAGCATAAAGGATCCCCTTGTTCAAAATGCATTTCCTTCTCACGGGGCTGACCTTGTACCTGAAGATTCCATAGCTTACCATTATCACAGGTTGCCTCAATATGTGTGTAGTGTTCCAATCCAAACTCAAAACAAAAGGCTCCATGCCATGTGGCACTCATCATGGGGGAAAAGGTCCATTTTACAACGGATGGTACGTTTTCCTCCACTTCATCATCTGCAGGTATTTCAAATGTGGTAGGAACGTATCCATCTTCGTTATGCACAGATTCACTCTCTTTCTCCGGATTTGTCAGAAGTCCTACCCCCAACACAATGCAGGCAATCACTGCCATCAGCACCGCCCAAAAGGCAGGCTTTTTCCAGTGTGCCAGATTGCGGATGCGTCCTTTGGTGTTCCCTTCTCCAAAGGCCAGTGGGACTCCGGCAATGATGGTTTTCCCGGTAGCAAGACTTAAAAGGGATGCGGTATAGTCTGCCAGGATGTGGTCTCCCAGCTTTTTTACCACAGCTTCATCACAGCTCATTTCCATGTCCTTATTAGCATATACAAATGCCACCCACACCAGTGGATTAAACCAATGGATGCTAAGAGCCAAAAACGCCAATGCTTTGAAAATGTGGTCTCCCCGCCTGATGTGATGCTTTTCATGAAGAATCAAATAAGGCATCTGACGCTCCTCTGTATCTGACGGCAGATAGATCCTTGGCCGAATCAGGCCCATTACAAAAGGCGTGGTGATTTCATCAGCCAGCCAGATATTATCTTTAAGCGGTGAGGCAATCAGCAGTTTCTTTTTCAGTCTGACATAGGATATTACACTGTATACTGCCATGCCCAATACACCAAGAAGCCACACAAAAGTACCAATGGCTACAGGTGCTTCCAAAGGAGCCGCCACAAGCTGCTCCTGTCCCTGCGGCAACGTGCTATTAATCGTTTCACTGACACCGGAAATCGGGATTTTTACCTCAGGTAATTCCGTATGCACAATGTTTTCCGGTACGTACTCTATACTGCTAGTTCCGATAACAGCACTTGTTGTAGAAGGTGCATCCAGAAGCCCAAACAATGATAGGCCGGATGTAATAGATACCGGACAAAGCAGACGGAATAATACCACAGCCCATAGGCAATAAGAAATCACCTTGGGTGCCTTTTTTAACAAAAGCCGAAGCAGCAATACACAAATAATGGCAACCGAACCAGTCAGGCTCATATTTAATAGTTTCGGAAGAAATGCGTAGAAATTCATACTGCTACCTCCTGAAACCATCAATGATTTTCTTCAAATCTTCAATCTCTACATCGGACATTTTCTTTTTGGAACCAAATGCCGCCAAAAATGCCGGTAATGACCCATCAAAAGTTTCCTCCACAAATCGCTCGCTCTGAAGGGCGTAAAACTCATCCCTGGAAATCAGGGATGTAACGGTACCTCCCTGATTCTGAAAAATCCTCCGCTCACACAACCGCTTCAAAACGGTATAAGAAGTGGTTGATTTCCAACTCAGCTCCTTTTCTGCCATCTTTACCAACTGCCCAGAAGCAATTGGCTCATTGTTCCAAATGAAGTCTGCAAATTTAGACTCCAGTAACCCCATTTTCTTTTCGCTCATGTCTATCCTCCTCGCCGCAATATATCACACAGCCTCAATCCACTCTACATGTTGTAGATTAATTATACTCTACATCATGTAGAGCATTCTGTCAATAATATTATGAAAAAAAGCCAAGTGAACGCTCACTCAGCTTTTTGAACTCAATGAATATCCTTCCTGGTATAATGCAGATAAGCAACGCTAATACCTACGATACCCATTGTCATCCCAATGGCAACCATCGTACTATTCAAGCATCCATTACTCACAATGTCTGCACCGTCACAATATCCGAAAGGTGTTATGTATTTCAAATATTTCGCCACCTCGGCAATATTGGCAATTAGATTCAAGAAATACATCATTATCGCAATGCCAAGGCCGACACCGATACTACCTTTACGAAGAAACGCAGAAATACCAAAGCAAATACCCGCCAGCTCCATTTGAAGCAGATAATAAGCAAAATGAAGCAGGTTCACTTCCTTCCATGGAATCTCCTCGCCAATCATGGTCATAGAGCCCACGGAAAGAGCATAAATGATTAGATTCATTGCTGTAATTTGAATCAGAACAGCAATCAGTTTTTCAGTAATAATTTTGGTTCGGCTGATGGGATGAGTAAGAAGAAACTCTGCTGTTTTGTCCTTTTCCTCTTTAGTGAGGATGCTGACAGCACAAAGTGCTGCATAAAAGGCACCGCCAAGCCCAAGAACATTCCCACACTCGATGGCATAAAAACCAATCAGCGTGCCAAAATTTAATCGATCCATGCCAAATGCCGCTGTAAAAGAACCCATGGAAGCAAATGTCTCACTGATGCCATCCATCTCTCCTTTCATTTCGGGAAAGAGAAACACACAGATTGCCAATAAAAAACCAATGGAACTTGTCCATATTAAAAACGACGTTTTTCCTTGTTTCAGTTCATGCTTCACAATTGTCATACAGTATCACCATCCTTTTCGTAATAATGCAGAAAGATTTCCTCCAAATCCGGCTCTGTAATCGTCAGATCGGAGAGTTGGCAAGCAGATAGTACTTGAAGCAAATCATGGATATCACCGCTGTAAAGGAAACTGACAGAATCCATAGAATCTTTTCTGTCACGAACACCATCCAATTTATCAAGATCTACTTGCCCATGTATCGTAATACGCTTAGCACTTGTCCTGGCAAGGGAGTCCACGCTGTCACAGGCAATGATTCTGCCGTCGCGAATAATTGCTGCACGGGTACAGTTGCGCTGAATTTCTGAAAGAACATGACTGGATAAGAATACGGTTGCTCCCTGCTTGTTCCGTTCCTGCAGGATATCAAAGAATTCCTTTTGCATCAGCGGGTCCAGCCCGCTGGTGGGTTCGTCCAGAATCAGAAGCTCGGGACAATGCTGCAAAGCACAGACGATGGCTACTTTCTTTCGATTACCGAAGGACAGCTCCTCCACCTTTCGCGCTGTATCAAGCTGTAATCTCTCACAGAGTAATTTTGCCTCGGCACCACAATCCTTCTTGCGCAAACCGGCAGACAGTTTCAGCACATCTTTCACTTTCATGCCGGAATAAAATGCTGCTTCTGACGGAAGATACCCGACTTTATGTAAAATAGCCTGTTTATCTTCTACAGCATCCATACCAAATATCTGGGTACTTCCTTCGGTTGGGGATATTAACCCAAGAAGTGTACGTATTGTTGTTGATTTTCCGGCTCCGTTTGGCCCAATAAAACCAAAAAAGTCCCCCTTCTTTACAGAAAGATCGAGATCGATAATACCTCTGTGTTTGCCATAATACTTCGTTAATTTCATAATCTTAATCGCATCCATAAATCATCACTCCTTCCGCAGATAAATACTTTTCCAAAATGTCAGCAGCTTCGTAAAGTCCTTCTCCATTTGGTCAATATCCACATAAAATGCTTTAATGGTAAAGGTTCCCATATCCGGATACCGTCGGATAATTTCCATTTTTGCACGCATGCCTCGTTCCATGCTCTCAAACAACTCCGTTTGACCGTAGCATCCATATTCGGTCATATACGCTATAGTCGTTTCCGCACATTTATCCCACAGGAACAGATACAACTCTTTTTTATTGTGAAAATAGTGAAACAACAGAGCTTTACTGATACCTGCTGCATCAGCAATCTCGCTCATAGGACTATTTTTATATGAATTTTGGGAAAATACCCGATAACCTGCATTGATGATAGCCTGTTGCTTCTCCACAGGCAGAGAAAAAAATCGCTGGTTCATTATAAATCCTCCATTAACCGATTCGGTCAAATATATTTTATATCCGTTGACCGATTTTGAGAAGACTGACAACTAAGAAATTTATAAAAAGATACAATATATGTATAAAAAAAGTACAGCCCCGTTAGAGGCTGTACCCGAAATGGATTGTCTGTTCTTAATCCTCAAAAGTCCGATTATTCTATATTTCCTTCAAATCCCAAGTATGCTGCCAGCTCATATACTCGTGTCCTGGTCAGTTCCGCACCCTTTTGGTTAGAAACCAGTGAAGCCATACTTCCTCCGGCAAATGCTTCACCGGCTTTTTTCACTTCGTCTTCCTTCATAGTTATCCATGCACGTTGCTCTGCCAGCAGAGCATTCATGGTTTTTTCATCCAGTGTGTCCTTCAAAACAACCCATAAATCATTTAACAAATCATCCCATATCAAATATATGTCGTTGGATAACACATTCATATCGGATTGCTTAAGGGAAGAATCCTCTGTCAGTTTCTTTTGTAATGCGGCTGCCTCTTCTTCCGCTTCTTCCAGCATTCCCTGTACATCTATGTCTATTAGAGTAATTGCACTCTCAATTGACTCTGACACAGTCTCTTGAAGCGAAGTTTCCTGTGTCTCTGATATAGTCTCTTTCAGTAAAGATTCCTGTGTCTCGTTTGAGATGTTTTCACTTTTTCCACATCCCAAAAGACTGCAAGATACCAACAAAACAAAAACAATTATTTTACTAAATAAAACAAAATTCTTCATCCAAATACTCTCCACTTAAATTTATTTGGCTTTTTTTATTACAAGCTCGTGCATAACAAAAACCAGAAAAAGAAACACGAGCATATACACCGGCAAGAGAAAAATGGATATATATTCGGCAATAACACCAAACAAAGGAGGCATTACTAAAAATCCGGTATATGCAAATGCCATCTGTATTCCAATCATTGCCTGAGATTTATCTTTACCAAAAACGTCCGGTGTCATATGGATGATACAAGGATATATCGGTGCACATCCTAATCCTATGATGATAAATCCAATCAAAGTAAACAACGAATGGAATGGTATAAACAATAGAACGATTCCCAATGTAATCATTGCAATGCCGGTACGAATGAGCATATGATCACCAAGCTTCATCGCAAGGAAACCGTTAAAAAAACGTCCGAGCGTGATACCTATGTAGAACATACTCGCATATCCAGCTGCCGCTTCCGGTGTAAATTCCCATTTCTGAACAAGATAGGTGCTTGCCCACAGAGAAGTAGTCAGTTCCATGGAACAATAGCAAAAAAACATCCAAAAACAAGGAATTGCCCCTTTGATTGCAAATATTTCTTCAAATGACATAGCTTTTACTTCTGTTTCAGTATCTGTCTTATTCACACTATCTGTAGAATCATTGGTCCACAAAGGCAAACTGATAAATATAATTAGGGATAAAGCCGCCTGTATGACTGACACAATCAAATAACCATAATTCCAGCTTTCCAACTGCACAAGTGAAAAGCTCATAATATATGGGCTGACAGATGCACCAATACCCCACATACAATGCAGCCAGCTCATATGCTGCGGCTTATAATGTAATGCTACATAGTTATTCAGAATAGCATCCACACCGCCGGCTCCCAGGCCATATGGAATTGACCATACCAAAAGCATCCAGAATTGATTACTTATAAAAAAACCAAATAGACCAAATGCAGTCATAATAACACTAACTGCCGTCACTTTGCCTGCGCCAAATTTATGTAATAGCTTGTCACTGAAAAGACTGGATAAAATGGTGCCTGCAAAAATTGTCATGGATATAATGCCCGCATAAGATATTGGTACGTTAATTTCGGTATGTAACACCGGCCATGCCGAACCCAAAAGTGAATCCGGCAAACCAAGGCTGATAAAACATATATATATAAGTGCTAGTAATAAACTTCCCATAATAGTCCTATAGAAAACCCTAAAATCAATAGAAAACCACATGAATTATTAGTAGTTCCTCAAATACAGTATCATTAAACCTGGAGAATGTCAAGCAACATGAAAAGAGGGTATAAACTGTCTATACTGGAAAAGATAGTTAATTCTTTGTTAATGCTTCAACAATATTTTTCTCAATATATTCTACCCTATCAAAAACCATCGGCTTAAAATGTGCAGTTATGGCTACTACAATCTGATTATTCCTATCAATGTAGATAATATTACCACCATCACCGATAGCAGCAATTACCTCTTCTGTTCTGTGAGGAAGCCACCACAAAAAACCATAATCCTGATTTCCAAATTTCTCATCGGTAGATACATAGGATTTTGTCATCATTTCAATCCATTTCTCACTTACAATACGGGTATTGTTATAAACTCCGTTATTAAGCACCATCAAACCTATCTGTGCCATTTCATAAGCAGAAAGAGATAATCCCCAACCTGCAGTCGGCATACCTGTCGGGTCCAAAAACCAAACCTTTCCATGGTCGTTTTTGTTCATTAAATACTCAAATTGGTCTTCTTTGCTCTCGCAACCCGCATTGCTTCTTGGTTCAATTCCTAAAGGTTTAAAAAGATATTCGTTAGCAAAGTCAAGCACATTCATGCCACTTGTAATTCTGATAATTCCCAAAAGAATTTGAACACCGAGAGTATGATATCTGAATTCATTCGCGATACCTTTGCGACCACCTAAAACATCCAATGTTGTCAGTGTCCAATCCTCCGATGTGCAAACCTTTGTCCACGGTTCACTCTTTCCCTTATAGGGTGCTGTCATTGTAAGCAAATGTTTGATTGTAACTTCATATATCGTTTGCTCTCCTCTTTTAGGAGTATAAGTTTCTTTGTAATAGTCCATCACAAAGTCGTCTACACTTTTTATCAAACCCTGGTCAATAGCAATACCTACCAACAATGATGTTACAGATTTTGTCACACTCATAACATTCATTGTATCGTCTCTTGTAAAACCATCTTTATACTCTTCAATTTCAAATATGTTATCTTTATAGGCTACAATCTGCTTTATATTAATATCGTTTTTACTTGAATAAGTATCTAAAACACTCTTCATCAAAACTTCCTCCTGTAAAGCGGCAAAAAATCATTATTGGGACGTCCTGTAATAAGCCTAAGCGAATTAAAAATTAATTTCAATAGTTTTGACTATCTTTTTTTATAAACAATCAATTCCGGATTCTTGCCATTTTCTTCATATGTACTCACCAAAATAAATTCCATATTTGCAGCTATTCCGAAGCACCTGTCTCCGCCAAATTCACATTCCAGTTGGTTTCCTAAGTAGGTTGCTCCGTCATCCAAAAACTTTACAAATTTCCCGTTAGGAAGTCGATATTCAAGGTTAATGTATCCTCCCACAAGTGCATTGAGTTTTTCAACTTTCGGCATTCCTTCTATGTGTAAAGCGTTAATTTCATCCATAAGTTTCTTTTTAAATTCTTCGAACTTGTCCGCTCCGTCCAGATTTTTATACTGTTTCCAGTAATTAAGCTTTGGAAGCATATCCTTCATATATGAACGTACTTGTTCAGGAGCAAAATGTTCATTTGCCATATGTTTTACGCAGACATCAATCAAATCATCCATATTGTGGTACATATATTCTCCATCTGCATAACACCATTTGCAGTATTCTTCATTAAATAAACCATCCGTCTCTTTACTGATGTTAGAATCTTCTAATGGCATACCACAACACTGACAAATCAACTGCCTTGGAGAACCAAGAAGTGTATTGATCGAAACATCAAACAGTTTTGATAACAATTTTAATGTTTCTGTATTTGGTGTTGTTTCTCCGTTTTCCCAACGTGATACAGCTTGACGAGTAACATATACTTTTTCTGCAAGTTCATCCTGAGACAGTCCTGCTTTATTTCTCAATTCTAAAATAACATCTTTCGTTTCCATGAATTTGTCCACCTCCATAGGTATTGTATACTCAACAAAGCAATTTGAAAAGCAACCCGTTGTTGCTATGAATTCAAGTTGGCTTACTTGCACTCACTATCTACTATTACATAAACTCCTTCTTGAATTGCGGAAAATGTTGCGATAGAGCATACAACTATGGCAGTGTATTTCAATTCCACAAAGAATATTGTCAAAGGCAATAGGAACAGCAGCAGTCCCGTTACTTTGTTCATAATCGTATGCAGGGATATAAACTTATTTTTAGAAACATATCCCAAAATGATATTACTGATTTTAATAATCGCAATTACACCGCTCCATATCCACAACCATCCCGGAGTATGGATTACAGGCAACAATCTAATTATAGATACCACTACAAAAATGAGGTCTGCAACAGCATCCAGTTGGCTCCCAAACTTGCTGATACTGTTTGTTTTTTTGGCAATGGTACCATCTATCATATCACTAAAACCGCAGAAGATGTATATGATATAAAATGCCACGGAAAATACAGGAAAGAACAACAATAAAATACTGCCGAGAATACGACAACAAGTAAGTATATTTGCAATATGCTTCGCCATCTGTTCACCTATAAACTGCAATTTGTTGCTATTTGCCCCATAATTATGCCTCCATTAAATTCTTATTTACTTCATCAATGCTTTTTTAGTTTCTCCCATATCTCGTTCAATCAATGGCCGCATACTCTCCTTATACTTTGATAAATCAGCTTCTTGAAAACATGATAATATTCTGGGAATATATTGTGGCTTTGCCGCTCCCACCTGTACAAGCGCCTTGATACATTGTCTTGCAGTAATTGGTTTATCGTCCGTTACATGTACAAGAAAATCTGATATTATCTTATCAAAATGATTCTCATCATCCCATTGTGCGTTAGCAGCAAGAATATTCAACACACGGTTTCTTACCAAAGACTTTGGATGGTTAAGCAGAGAAGCAAACTCATCAAAGTATTCATACCATTTATCAGTATCTCGACTTTCAGATATGATTTTATCAGTAATGGCACAAGCATATCTATCATCTTTTGCGGTCACTTTTGCGATTATGTCCTGCACGGGAACTCACCTCCACATCCAAATATTTGTTAGATTCTTCTATATCTTTAACAACAATAAGAATGTTCTTTAATCTCATTCTATAAGCTTTTCTTTTTTAGCATATTCATCAATTATCTGTCTATGCTCTTCTGATTTTGCTCCAACTAATTTCCCTACATGAACAGAAACATATTCATATTTTTTCATGCTGTGTCACCTCCACAAATTCAAATCTATTCATTTCAAACCATTAATTTCCTTTTGCAGATTTGCCAAAAATCTACCGGCATGGGCACCATCCATTTGTGTATGATGAAACTGAAACGAAAGTGTCAGATAATACCTAAACCATTTCTTTTTGTATCTGCCCCAAATGATAAACGGATTATTGAAAATACCACTGTTCATGCCAACTGCACCATCTATTTCGGTATCTATAATTGCCGATGTTCCTATTACCATACTGTTATCTGATAAATCTCTATCCTGACAACTTTCTGACACCTGGGAAGTATATTTTAAATACTGCTTATTGTATTCCTCTAAATTTTCCACATATAAAATATCACAGGAACTGACTTCACCATCTATATTCTTTACAATTGTATTAACTGCAATCGTATCATACTGTATAAGTTTTTCACCGACAGGAAGTATGTAAAATTCTTTTACCCCCACTGCGGCCTTACCAATGCAATAATCCAAAAGCATATTGAATTTCATATGTTTTCTTTTACTGACTTTAATCAGATTTGTTACATCCAATGTCTTAAAAAAAGTTACCATTGGATTGGGAACTTTTATCCAAAATTCATATGCCATAGCTCTCGTTGTATCTTTGGGTTGTACTACTTTTGCCATCGTATCCTCCATCAAGTTTTTATTTTATCTGTGAATATACATTCTTGTTATATCAGTCTCGTTATCTCCCTGAACCATACACAAAATAAAAATTGCCATCTACCCATATGTCCTAATAAAATGTTGGATACATTTTTTCATCTGTTCCATTGCTTCCGGCTTCTTCTGTGGTTCCCTGTCACAAAGGTGAATAAGAGATGTAATCGGTGCCGTATAAACGAATGCCAACATCTCAGGATCTTCCTTTTTCAAAAGTCCACCAGCCATCATTTTTTCAAAAATTACAGCAAAAATCTTTTCTGTGCCTCCAAGAAAATGCTTTGTCGCTAATTTACATACCCGTTCATCATGAAACTGTTCGGTTAACAGCAGCTTTCTTGTAAGAACGATTTTCGAATCATTCACTGTAAAATCAATCATCCCCATTGTCATAGCAAATAATTCTTCACAGGATTTCGGAATGTCCGGAAGATGATTTTCAGAGCCAAAACGTTCTGCATAATATGCTTCCATTCTGTCAAGAAGAGCTTTCCATATTTCTTCCTTGCTTGCAAAATGCTTATACAATGCAGATTTACTTAAACTAAGCCGGTCTGCAAGATCGCGCAGATTGGTTCCTTTATATCCATTTTCAGCAAACATAATAAGAGCTTCATCCAAAATTCTGATTTTCGTTGTATTCTCCATAATATCCTCCAACAGAAAAGGTGTCCAACTGGACACCTTAATTATAAGTGACCTCTTGGTCACCTGTCAATACATAAAGCAAACATCCTTTTATTACCAATAACAAAAATGCTACAACCACAGCATATGATTCTCTATAAATATACTTCCTGTAAATAATAATTTTTTTCCACTTTTTCTCACTGTTCGTTGTCCTTTCTCTTTTAAGTTTTGCCAATAGGCTAATTTAAGAGTAACAAAGAACATCAAAAACATAAAGGAACGCAGTGTCACATGCGCGACACGATTCATATCACGCATGAAAACACTGCTCCTTACTCGTTTACTTAGAAAAGTTGTCCCGGAAGTTTTAATTTCTCTTTATAAGGAAATCCCTTATCAAATTCTTCTGCTTCTTCTTCATCCACAAAATATCCTTGTGGTGGTGTATACTCACCCGTAATGCCACTTAAATATCCCAGAATCAGTTCTTTGCAAAGAAAGAATGAATTGTCTGCCCCCTCTGGCAATCCATGATAACGGATACCAAAATCTCTTGCATATGTGAAGCCGCTTTTCCCATAAAAGTTGATATTTCCTTCAAAACATAATGCTCCGCAACCAAGCTCTGCAGCTTTTTCCAACGAATAATCCAACAATGCCTTTCCATAACCTTGTCTTTTTAACTCTGGTGTAATGCAGATTGGCCCCATTGTCATAATAGGAATATTCCTTCCGTCATCTGCCTTAATGGTCGCGTGCATAAACATATTTTGCCCAATCAACTGTCCGTCTTTCTCCATTACGAAATCAAGTTCCGGTACAAAAGCATCATCATCTCTTAATTGATTCAGCATATAATGCTCCAGACAGCCCGGACGATACACATTCCAAAATGCTTCTCTTACCAAGTTCTCTACTTCTCTGTATTCATCTTTTCTTTCTAAACGAATGATATAGTCATTTTTACTCATTAATTTTTCCTCCTGATGATTGTTGACTGCAATGCGGGGAGGTTACAATTCGATTGTTTCCATAACCTCCCGGTTACGCCACAATCTCCAAGGTGTTGTTTTTTCTCAAACAGCAATCTCCTTAAAATATAATATTTATAATCAAACCTTTCGGCAGGATTAACAGAAACTTTCACGTGTATCTTGCTCCTGAAACCTGAAAGTTTTAGTCTTCCTCTATTCTTGCTTTGACATCGACATGGATAATCCAACCAGCAAAACAATACCGAGAGTGAAACATACACACCCAAAAATGGTATCCAACTGATTAGCGAAGAAACCTATCAATACACTACCTAATAACATCACGCACATCCATTTGAAAATAT
>JAFXAZ010000024.1 GCA_017521985.1 Lachnospiraceae bacterium | reverse complement strand
TATCAGTCTCTGCGAGGCCTGCAATATGGAGGTTATCGCTATGCTGACACAAGCGTTACCTGCCCCTCATCAGGCTCTTTACATCGGTACCGGTAAGGTACAGGAAGTCATTGACACATGTGTCACATTGGATGCGGATGTGGTTGTCTTTGACAATGCGCTGTCTCCATCTCAGGTTCGTAACTTAAGTACCGAAATTGACAAACCTATTTTAGACAGAACTGCTTTAATTTTAGAAATTTTCAGTGACAGAGCAAAAACCTGTGAAGCAAAGCTCCAAGTGGAACTGGCTCGTTTACAGTACCTGCTCCCTCGACTGGCAGGCATGGGTACTGCACTATCTCGTCAGGGTGGCGGCAGCGGCTCCCGTTCCAACAAGGGTGCCGGCGAAAAGAAACTGGAGCTGGACAGACGTCACATCGAGCATCGCATTACCGAATGCAAGCGCGAGTTAGAAGTGGTAAAGAAAAATCGTATTACCCAGCGTAAAAGCCGCAAAAACAGCGCCATTCCGCAAGTTTCCCTGGTCGGCTACACCAATGCGGGTAAATCTACTATTATGAACCAGTTACTCTCCTATTACGGCAATTCCGACATTGCTCACAACGAACACAAAATGGTACTGCAAAAAGACATGCTCTTTGCCACCTTGGAAACTACTATCCGCAAGATTACCCCTCCGGGAAAATCTCCGTTTTACCTGTCCGATACCGTAGGTTTTATTGACAAACTTCCGCATAATCTGGTAGATGCCTTCCGCTCTACCCTGGAGGAAGCCTGCGAAGCCGATTTGCTTTTGCAGGTAGTAGACGTATCTGACCCATATTATAAGGACCAGATGCGCGTCACCAATGAAACACTGGCAGAGCTTGGTGCCGGTCATATTCCACAGATTATCGTTTACAACAAAGCAGACAAAGTACCGGATATCCACACCATCCCACGCGTTGGCAAGCACCAGATTCACATGGCTGCCCGAAACGGAATCGGTATTCCGGAGCTTATGGAAATGATTATGTCTGAAATCTACGGTAACCTCTTCTGTGCTAAAGTACTACTGCCCTACACCGAAGGAAGCCTTTACAGCCTGATGCAGAAAGAAGCCAATATCCTTACGCAGGAATATCGTGAGGATGGGATTTATTTGGAGTTAGAGGTGAATCCACTTTATGAGCATAGACTGAAACCGTTTGTGCTGTTGTAATATAATAATGGTCAAAAGAGCCTTACACCACGGAAGCTCTCCAAAAGGAGCATATCACGTGATGTAAGGCTCTTATTTTTTGTCATGAATAAAAATTATTTTTCTTTCTTCTTACCGGATACTAAGAACATACTGATTAACAATGCTACGATATAAAGAGCTATTGTTAAATACAATACTGCCTGGTAACCTACTGGATTAACCATGTTGCCATGGCCATCATCTGCGAACGTACCAACATTGTTTACGATAAGTGTCGCAATCTGGTTACCTGTAAGACCTGCAAAAGCCCATGCAGAAAGTGTAATACCATGAATTGCACTGATGTTCTGCATACCATAGTGGTCGGAAAGTAAAGTAGGAACGTTACTGAAACCACCGCCGTAGCCTGCATTTACTACAAATAAAAGTACAAGCACTAAAATCATAAAGAAGGTATTTTGACCCATATCGGTAATACCCTGTGTTGCAATTACAAGACCGGTTGAAATGATAGATAATACAAAGATAATCTTGTAGATGGTATTTCTATCCTTCATGGTGTCAGCCCATGCTGAGAAGCCAAGACGACCGCCTGCATTGAAGATAGCTGTTACAGAAGAAAGAATACCTGCTACCGCACCAAGACCGATGCACTTGATAATCATCTTTTCCTGAGAAATCAAGCAAAGACCACATGTGATATTTATGTAGAACATCAACCAGATACCGATAAATACAATCGGTTTGGACTTGATAACGTCCATTGCAGATGCACCCTTTTCCTGCTTTGCAGGTTCATGCCAGTCTGCAGGCTTAGCAAGTAATAAGTGACCCACAAACATCATAACAAAGTATACTGCTGCCAGAATCCAGAACATCTTGTAGATACCGCCTTCGCCTAAAGAAGCAAGTAAAGACTGCATAATAGGGCTTGCGATAGCCTTTGCAGCACCGAAACCTGCTACAGCAAGACCGGTTGCGAGACCCTTACGATCCTGGAACCAAAGCATAAGTGTCTTAACCGGGGAAAGGTAACCTGTACCAAGACCGATACCCATGATAAGACCATAGCAAAGATAAATACCAAGTAATGCAACAATGCTTCCCGGATTCTTACCACCTAACCAGATGAAGAAACCGGTTCCTGCCATACCTACGGAAAAGCAGATAGCAGCAATTAAAGAAGAACGGTGAATATCCTTTTCTACGATATTGCCGAGGAACGCTGCGGACATACCTAAGAAAAAGATAGCGAAACTAAATGCCCATTCTGTAGCACCTTTGGAAAAACCAATGTAGTCTGCAATTTCCTGGCTGAAAATAGACCAACAGTATACAGTACCGATACTACAATGGAGCAACAGTGCAGGAATAGCTGCACGAATCCATTTGTTTTGAATATTTTTCATAACTAAAACATCTCCCTTTTCTTTTGAAAAAATAGGTTATAATACAACTCTCAATTGCTCATTGTACTCCTGAATTTATAAATTTTCAATAGAAATTCATAAAAATTTCAGAATGTTCTTTAATAAATACAACTATTTCCTTTTGCTCAGCTTTTCCATACGTACTGCGTAAAATCTGCTGTTTCTGGAGAACAGCCACACACCCATGACAATCAAAATAATCCCTGTGGTCAACTGGGAGCCATCGTCATAAAACATACCCAAATTGCTGGATACATATACGATTACGTTCATGATGGCATGCAATACCACCGGCACGATAAACTGTCCGGAGTAATGATATGCATATGCCAGTACCAGACCTAAAGCAAAGCTGTACACCATTTGGATACTGTTGCCATGATAAAGCCCAAATAAAACGGCTGACAAAATAGCTGCATATGCCGG
>JAFXAZ010000008.1 GCA_017521985.1 Lachnospiraceae bacterium | reverse complement strand
TAGTCATCTCTTTTGACTACACTTCCTCTAACACAATACACATTTTTATTACTTTTCTGTGTATACAGTCATTTTTCTCATCTATTTCTTACACAATACACTCTATACACACCTCAAAGGGGTACTACAGTTTACATCCAAAATAATAATCGGTGGATTTTTTAAAAAGACACGTGCAATACTGATACGCTGCTTCTGTCCACCGGAAAGCTTCACGCCGCGCTCACCCACATAGGTGTCATAGCCATCCTTTAGCTGCATGATAAACTCATGGGCACCGGCTTTTTTTGCCGCTTCTATAACTTCCTCACGGGTCGCATTCAAACGTCCATATACAATATTTTCATAAATGGTACCACTAAATAAATACACATCCTGCTGCACCATGCCGATAGCACCGCGCAGGCTCTTTAAGGTATACTCACGCACATCCCTGCCATCCACCGTAAGTCTGCCCGCGTCAATTTCATAGAATCTAGGCACCAGATTACAAAGGGTAGTCTTACCGCCGCCGCTAGGTCCCACAATGGCTACCTTTTCACCAGCCTTAATACGAAGATTTAAATCCGTAAATACGGTATTGTGATCGTCCGGATATGAGAAAGATACATGGTCGAAACAAATTTCTCCGGTTGGGGCAACGAGATCCACAGCTCCCGGCTCATCGAAAATCTCAATATCAGAATCCATAATCTCATAAAAGCGCTCAATACCGGTCATACCGCGTTGGAACTGCTCTGCAAACTCTACGATACGACGAATGGTGGTAATCAAGGTATTTACATACATTACATAGGCCATCAAATCGCCTGCCGTAATCATACCCTTTACCATAAAAATACCGCCTGCAAAAAGCACCACCAGATACATGATACCATCAAAGGTACGAGTAGTAGTGTGGAAGCTTGCCATAACATGATAACTACGCTCTTTAATGCTGCGGAACTTCTGATTGTCCTCTTCAAACTTCTCCTGCTCTTTTGCTTCATTCGTAAATGCCTTTACCACCTTCTGTCCCAAAAGGCTGTCCTCAATGCGGGCATTCAATTCACCAATCTGTACACGTTGTTCGCGAAATCTTTGACGCAGACGCAAATTTAACGGCATACAAACCGCAATCATCACCGGCACTACTAAAAACACAATAACCGTAAGCGGAACATTGATGCCTGCCAAAATCACAAACGAAACAACCAGTTTAATGGCAGCCACAAAAAATTCTTCAGGACAATGATGTGCAAACTCCGTCACATCAAACAAGTCATTGGTGATACGTCCCATAATGGTGCCGACTTTGGTATTGTTATAATACGTATTGGATAACTGCTGTAAGTGCTCATAAGCGTCCCTTCGCATGTTGGTCTCCATGCGGGTTCCCATAATGTGCCCCCAGCCGGCCATAAAATAATACGCTGCACAGTCTACAATACGAAGCACCAGATACAAAAGCCCCAGCTTCCCAATGGTCTCCACGGAAAGTGCTGCTAAATCCTCCAGTCCCTGGTTGGTAATATAGCGTAAAATCATCGGCAAAACCAATTCACAAATGGTGGTAAGCGCCGCACAAAATAAATCCAAAAACAATAAATGCTTATATGGGTAAAAATATGGAATAAACCTTTTTATTAAAGATTTTTTAGTATTCATCTTTTTTGCTCCTCTGCTATGTACATACAAAATAATCATATCATATCTTAAGAAGAATAGCAAAGAAAAGAATTTCCTTTACAACACTTTTATTTAGAGGTACAATAATATTGTTTATTTTACAAATTCTTACAGGAGAATCGGACATGGGAAAAAAAGCAACCAAGACCTTAGACAATATGTATTACAAAGCACGTATGGATGCCGCAGAGCGCAATGAAGACTTCAGCAGTCGTGAAAAAGCCGCTGAGATTTTGGGCATCGACCGCACTCGCCTTGCGCGTATAGAATTAGAAACTATTTTCCCATACCCTGAGGAAGTGGTCCTGATGGCCAAGGCCTACAATGCGCCGGAGCTGCTCAACTCCTTTTGTGCCAAGGAATGCCCTATCGGCATCGGCAATGTACGCGAGGTTACTGTGGATGATTTAGACCGCCTTACCCTTAAGGTACTGGGTTCCCTTAAAGATATTGATGTATTACGCAAATCTCTCATTTCCATCAGCGAAGATGGTATTGTAGAAGAAGCCGAGGAAAGCCAATTCTACGCCATTTTAGAATCCTTAGACCAAATTGCATCAAACGCAACCGCCCTGAAAATCTGGGCGCAGAAAAATATAAAGGTGAAGCGCTAGGCTTCACCTCAAACAACTTTCTTGCGTCTTCCATACCGCAAGTTACCAGCGGATCATTTGCAAACGCTGCAAAAAGGCACCTGCCATTTCTAACAGATGCCGCACTCTAAACTCTTATATCACTTCAGCAAATCCAATAATGTATATTCGCCTTTTCTTATTTTAGAAATCTCATTGTATTTCTTAATTGCCTGCACCAGTATTTTCGGATTTTTAAAATAGTCTTTCACAAAATCATAGGTTTTCACGCTGGACATCTTCAAATTTTCCTTACAGAAAATACTTGGCTTTTTACCGGACTTCTTAAACTCATGATACTTATCCTCATGGAAGATAATTAACATTTCAATTTCCGGTGCTGTGATTACATTAATCACATCTACTTTTCTTTCGTATGCTTTACTAATTTTAAACTCTTCTCTTCTGGAATCTAGGATTCGAATGACTGAAATTAAGTCACTAAAACCCTTTCTCAAATATCTGGTCTCAAAAGTTTTGCCGTCTCTGCAACGGATTACACTTTCATCCAACATTTCTTCCCGCTGAAAGATTAGCAGATTATTATCCAGCAACACATCAATAATCGCTGCCTCTGCAGCTCCTTCGCAAATACACGCCTTGATTTTTGCTAATTCCACCGCAATCCTCCTATCCTAAATAGAATCTGCGATGCTTTTCTTCAATCGCATGTAGGACTCATACACCGGTGTAGTTCCTTCCAGGAACCCACTTTGGTATGCCTCACTTTTTTTGATATCATTACGTTTTAATATGTTGCAGAGATTCTCCACCGTGATTCCATTTTTATTGCGAATAATATGAATACTGTCATTTCTGTCGTATTCATCAAGAAGCTCCGGATAATGAGTAGTAAAAATCAATGTACCCCCATTTTTATTCATCCTTGTATCCATAAAAAAACGAATCAACGTAGAAACAATTTCTTTATTGAAATGGTTCTCAATCTCATCCATAACCAGATATCCGCCGGATTTCAATACTTCTTTCGCCAATGTAAATGCAACAATACCTTTTATCGTTCCGGAAGAAAGGTAATGATTCAAATCAATGGGATTGTTCAATACAATTTCATCTCTGCCTTTAAACTGTAAGTGAATCAAAGTCTTATTTTCCTTTTTATCAAAATACAGTTTCTCTACCATAGGGTCTAAGAAGGAAATAACTTCTATTGGTATCTCATCTGAAAACGGCAGCACATTAATATTTGTAAAGGATAGCAGACTGACAACGTCCATTCGCTCTTTCTTTTTCTTATTGTGAGCAATGATGATACTTACATCATCGGATAAAAATTCTTCTTCTTTACGAACAGCAATGGGCTCATAAACAGAGAAGTCTGTCAGATTCTTTCTTGCAATTACCGCATCCTGTGGCTTTGCCCACAAGGTTTCCTTTACTATCTTGTAGTATGTTGCATCTGTTTTTGATTTTTCTGAGACAATAACGGTTTCCAATCTACAGATTTCCTGCGTTTCTGAATAAAAATAAGTATTGATAACTGCCTTATCCGTATCACCCAAAATGTCCTTTGTCTCGATGTGGTTAATCGGTTGATTATTCAGCAAGTTCAGTACTAACAGAATAACTTTAAGCACAGATGTTTTACCCGCAGCATTAATTCCGATAAATGCATTGGAACAATTCATGTATACATTTGAAAAAAGTGCATACAATAAGTCTTTGTCATCATCCGCAACTCGCTGTTGAGCAAAGAATGATATGTCTAATTCTTCCTTGAACAACGGCAAACCTTGCGCTGTAATTTTAAGAATCTTCATGCCTTACCTCCAGATTATTTACGCATTTTCCGTTTTTAATCTTTTTATACTCCTATTATATCCGCATATTTTAAATTTATCAACAGCTTTTTCGTTTTTAATCCTGTAATTCATCAAAATTCTTCGAGTAGATTCTACCCCTTCTACGTCGACAGTCACAAAAAGGGGACTATTTTTGTCCTGAAACTAATGTTCTCCTGCCCTTTTTTGTATATCCGCAAAAAACTCCTTAATTCCCTCAATACACTCTTTTTGCTCTTTTGTTAAATATTTTCGAGGCTTCGTACGCAGATATATATATCGACTAAGATTTATCCCTTCTACCGGTTTAAGAACAATTTCATCTCCGGCAAAAGAAGCCCAGGAAACAGATGGGACAAAAGCAATACCCAGTCGCGCCCTTAATAGTTCTCTCATCATATTTGGGTTGTCTACAATCATCGTTGCTTTTGGTACAAAACAAATCCGTTCCATTGCAGTTTTTATCTCTTTTCCCAACTGCCAATACTCATTCAAACTGATAAATTCTTCCTGAATAAGATCGTTTAATGTGATTTTTTCCTTGTCCAATAAAAAATGATTTTGAGGGAGTGCCAAAAGAATTTCTTCTCTTAATAAGATATCCTCTATTTCCGACAAAGACTCCGTATGTTCCAAATCACTTGATAATATTTGGATATCGTCCTCATCTCCTTCTTTCTCCGCCTGCCATTGATGAATCTGGTATTGTGTCTCAGGATTTCGTTTTTTCAAATACAGTAGCAAATCCGGAAGCAGCTTGGATGCCGTGGTAAAATGTATGGAAACATTTAAGTGACTTTTACCATTCAATTCTTCCAATTGCATTCGTGTGTTCTGCATCAATTCATTCATTTGAATGACTGCCTGTAAAAAAATTCTTCCTGACTCATTCAGACTTATTTTCTTTCCATTGCGCAAAAATAACGGATACCCTAACTCCTCCTCCAGACGTTTAATCGTCTGGCTTAAAGAAGGCTGCGTCATATTTAGTAATTCTGCTGCCCTTGAAAAATGTTCTTCCTTCGCTACTACCATAAATTTTTGAAGCTGATTCCATTCCATCTCTATATCCTCTTTTCTTATGAATCGTAATAACAGCGCACCGTCTTATAACTTTTATATTATAATAATATACCAATTTCCTATTGGAAAAGCAATATAGAAACAGATATAATTATTTTGAATAATTTCGTTCAGAGAATCTATTCAGAAATATTTTTTATAATAGGAGAACCTCACTATGAACATGATAAAAGACATTGTGTACGGAACCTTAGACACGAAAAATCAGGTTTTGGACCTGTATCTCCCGGGCAAAGATGCAAACGAAGCTGCAGATGTGCTGATTTACTTCCATGGCGGCGGACTGGAGCATGGTGATAAATCCGGCGGTGTGAACTTTGAGTATCTTGCTAACGCTGGAATGATTGTAATTTCTGCCAATTACCGCATGTATCCGGAAGCCAAATTTCCGGATTTTTTAGAAGACGCAGCCAGTGTAGTAAACTGGGCAAAGGAAAATTTAAGCAGCTATAAAAAAGTAAATAGAACTTTTGTAGGCGGCTCTTCCGCCGGTGCTTACATGACCGCCATGTTAGCTTTTGACGGCAAGTATTTGGAAAAACACGGAATGAAAACCACCGATATCGATGGTTACATTATTGACTCTGCGCAAATGACTACGCACTTTAATGTATTGCGCGAACGAGGAATTAACACCAAACGAATTATGGTGGACGATGCAGCACCGGTATATTTCTTAAATGAAAATACCGAGTTTCCAAATGCTTTGGTTGTAGTATCTGACAACGACATGCCATGTCGATTGGAGCAGAACCTGATGTTTTTAAAAACAGCGGAAATGTTCGGTTGTCCGGAAGGCAAGCTTCAGTACCAATTAATGGAAGGCTACAAGCATTGCAGATACACAAGCAGTGAACTGTTTGCCGAAATCATCCTGCAATACATAAATACAATCAACTAAAATACGAAAAGGAGTATTCCAATGACTACATTACTGATTCAACAAGTTTTAATTATGTTTTTATTAGCCGGTATTGGCTACATTTGCTTCCGCACCAAAAAAATCACTATGGAAGGCTGCCGCACCATCAGCAACATTTTAATTTATCTTTCTCTGCCATGTGTTATTATTAATAGCTTCCTGGTAGAGTTTTCTAAAGAGAAATTGATGGGGCTTGTTTATAGTTCCCTTGCTGCCGCACTGGTTATGGTAATTTCCATCGCGGTGTCCCGTTTATTTTTCTCCAAGGATGCTATTTTAAACTTTGCATCCTCTTTCTCTAACCCTGGATTTTTCGGCATTCCGTTAATTGTGGCTACTTTAAGTGATGGCGCTGTTTTTTATGTAGCTGCTTTTATTGCTTTTGTAAATCTGTTACAATGGTCTTACGGCGTTGCACTGCTTACGGTAGACACTTCCGGTCCAAAAGAAAAAGGCTCCTGGAAAAAGTTACTTCCTTCTCCAAAGAGACTTTTTACCGCACCGTTTATGATTGCCACACTTATCGGCTTATTCTTCTTCCTGACCCGACTTCCTATGCCGACACTGGCAAATAAAGTGATTCAGTACATATCCGGATTAAATACGCCGCTTGCCATGTTTACTATCGGTATTTACCTGGCACAGACCAAACCTGCTGCCATGATTAAAAAGCCAAAATTATATTTGCTTTCTGCCGTTAGACTTTTACTTATTCCATTGGTTGCCATGCTGGTATTGTTCTTCCTGCCGGCAGAGTTTGCAGAAATGAAAATGGCTTTGTTAATCGTAGCTGCCTGCCCGACCGGCTCTAATGTGGCAGTTTATGCACAGCTTTATGACAGCGATTACTCTTATGCTGTAGAGACCGTTATTATTTCCACACTGCTGTCCATCGTTACCCTTCCACTAATTGTGCAGTTAGCGGAGCTTATCCATTTTATTTAATGAGGAATCTTTTATGAAAACATTAAAAATTCTCGCTATCGGAAACAGTTTCTCCGAGGATGCAACAAGATATCTGCACCAGCTTGCAAATGCCGCCGGTATAGATACCAAAATTATAAATTTGTACATCGGTGGGTGTCCATTAGAGCGCCACTGGAAAAATATTGAAAACGATGAAAAGGCATATGCTTATCAGTTAAATGGCATTCCTACAGAACGAAGAGTCTCTATCGATGAAATCCTTTTAGAAGAAGACTGGGATATTATTACCACGCAGCAGGCAAGTCATGACAGCGGCTGGATGAACTCCTACGAGCCATTCCTTGGATTAATCGTGGCACACATCAAAGAAAAAGCACCAAACGCAAAACTCTATCTTCAGGAAACCTGGGCTTATGAAATAGACAGCACACACGGCAGTTTTATGCGTTACAACAGAAATCAACAGGAAATGTACGAAAAGCTTCATAACTGCTATACGCAGATGGCATCCAAATATAATCTGGAATTAATCCCATCCGGAAGTGTAATTCAAAAGGTACGTACCTTACCGGAGTTTCATGTGCCGAATGGCGGACTCTCCCTTTGCAGAGACGGCTTCCACATGAGCTTTGACTATGGACGATATCTGTTAGCTTGCATTTGGCTAAGAAAACTCACCGACATTACTGTAACGGATATTGCATGTATTCCACAATCTCCGGTTTTAAAGGTTGCTCCGGATACTCACTTACTTAAACTACTCCGCGAATCCGTTGATTTGTGGGTGTAATGAAAATTTGAACTCAAAAAGTCCGCTTTCTCGCGGACTTTTTCTTATTATCAGTTATTTACAAAATCTATAAACCTTCCAAATGCCTTTCTTCCCTCATCAGTGCACTTATACACACCTGCATCTACCAGCACCTGCTTAAACACCTGTCCGATTTCCTCCAGCAAAATATTATGTACAGTATCTACTGTCATATCCGGATGTCTTGTGATAATATCGTTCACCCAGTCTACATGTTTTGCAGTTTCTTCATAAGCCCTGAAATCTCCCTGCTCTGCAAATACTTTTTCCAAAGCTTCCATCTCCGCTTTCAGTCTCGCCGGCAATACTGCCAGACCCATTACTTCTATCAAACCGATATTCTCTTTTTTGATGTGATGAAGGTTTGCATGTGGGTGATATACACCAAGCGGATGCTCCTCGGTAGTAATGTTGTTGCGAAGCACCAAATCCAGCTCGTAAGCTTTACCGCGCTTTCTGGCAATCGGTGTAATGGTATTGTGTGGCTCACCATTGGTCTTAGCAAAAACAAATGCATCTTCATCCGTATAACCGCGCCATGCCTGCAGAATTTTGTCCGCAAGCGCAATTAATCGGTCTTTCTCCACACTGCTTAATCGAATTACAGACATCGGCCACTTTACAATGCCAGCCTGTACATCTTCGAAATCCTTAAAGGTAATTTCCTGTTCCATTTCTGCCTTTGCCATGGCAAATTCATAATGACCGCCTTGAAAATGGTCGTGACTTAAAATAGAGCCGCCTACAATCGGCAGGTCTGCATTAGAGCCCACAAAATAATGAGGAAACTGTTCTACGAAATCTAAAAGCTTACCAAAGGTGGCTCTTTCAATCTTCATAGGTGTATGCTCACTATTAAACACGATACAGTGCTCGTTATAGTACACATACGGAGAATACTGGAAAAACCAATCACTGTTATTAATGGTCACAGGAATAATGCGGTGGTTCTGTCTGGCAGGATGATTGATACGCCCCGCATAACCCTCGTTCTCCTTACATAACAAGCACTTTGGATAACCACTCTGCTTTGCCAGCTTTGCTGCCGCAATTGCCTTTGGATCTTTTTCCGGCTTGGACAAGTTAATTGTGATATCTAATGTACCAAACTCTGTTTCTGTAGTCCACTTCATATCCTTTGCTACACGAGCTCTGCGGATATAGTTGCTGTCCCCGCTTAATTTATAATAATAATCTGTGGCTGCTTCTGCTCCCTCGTTTTCATACAGACGTTTAAACATCTCCTGTACTTCACTCGGTCTTGGCATCAGCACACTCATAATTTTGGTGTCAAACAAATCGCGATATGTAATAGTATTTTCCTGAATAAGTCCCTGCTCTGCCGCATAATCCAGCATACCTTCCAGGATTTCCTCTAAATCCTTTACCGGTTTCAAATCATCGTTTTCCATTGATTTCTCAGGAATTCCCAGCTCATCCAATTCAAATAACTCCAGTAATCGATTTATGGTATAGACTTTGTCTGCCGGCTGAATCAGACCTGCATCAAGAGCATATTGTGTTAATTCTAAAATATTATTCTGAATCATAATACATCCTCTACTACAAATTTATAAATAGTTCGTGAGCGAAATACTTTTCCTGCCGGTAAGATACTGCTTGGAAATGCAGGTTCCTTGCAGGAATTTGGGTAAAACTGTGTTTCAAAACAAATTCCACTATTTTTATTATATATAGCACCATCTTTCCCGTGCTCACCTACCAGGAAGTTGCCGGAATATACCTGTAAGCCGCATAAATCCGTATAAACTTCCATGCGGATTCCTGTTTCAGAGCTATAAAGCATTGCCACTTTTTTTAGGTTTCCATCATTTTTAAACACATAATTATGGTCATATCCGCCCGCAATTTTTAAAGGAAGATAATCTGCATGAATATCTTTTCCAACCAATTTCTTTTTACGAAAATCCATTGGTGTTCCGGTCACATCTGCAATTTCTCCGGTTGGAATCAAATTCTCATCCGTAGGAAGAAAACCATCGGAGTAAATTTCCATCTCCTGATTAAGAATGGTTCCACTATTATGACCCGCCAAATTAAAATAGGAATGATTAGTCGGATTTACAACAGTTGTCTTGTCACTGACCATTTCGTAATCCATTACAAGTTCATTTTTCTCGGTCAAAGTATAGCGGATTTTCTGTTCCAAATTTCCCGGGAAGCCCTGCTCCATGTGCGGACTTACTCTGGAAAATTCTACAAAACTGCCTTCTTCACTTTCTCCCGTAACTGCCTGATAAAACTTCGTATGAGAACGGTCGTTGCCACTATGCAGATTGTTGCCATTATTGTTAGCATCTAATTGATATTCCACACCATCAATGGTTACACATGCGCCTTCAATTCGATTGCCGTTTCGACCAATATATGCACCAAACCCTGTTGCAATATCATAATATTCTTCCAGGGTATCAAATCCCAAAACCACATCTGAATGCACACCGGTTTTATCCGGAACACGTATGGCAAGTATCAGAGCTCCAAAATCGGACACCTCCAATTCCAATCCGAAATTATTTTTCACAATGTATCTGGATGCCTGTTCGCCATCTTTTGTAATTCCAAACTGTTTTTTTGTTAACATAAAATACCTCCCTTAGCATGTGTCTGTTATGACAACTTACAAGGACCATTTCCTACATCGACTACATAAAAGTCTGCGGCATAACCAATTTTCGCTTCATATGCCGCACCTACATTTTTAATAAACGCTTCTACATTTTCTTCCTTTACCAGATTTACCGTGCAGCCTCCAAAGCCTGCTCCGGTCATTCTGGCACCAACTACTCCCGGCTGTTTCCATGCTTCTTCAACCAGAGTATCCAGTTCCACACCGGTCACTTCATAGTCATCACGTAAAGAAATATGGGAATCATTCATCAACTTGCCAAAGGTTACAATATCATTATTTACCAGTGCATCCACTGCTTTCATGGTTCTGCGGTTTTCGTATACCGCATGCTTTGTACGCTTCTTACGAATGTCACTATCAATGGCATTCTTGTAAATTTCAAAATCATCCTCTAACAAATCCCCCAAAGATTTGATGTCAATATACTGCTTCAGTTCTCCCAAAGCCTCCTCACACTCACTGCGGCGCTCATTATACTTGGAATCACCCAAACCACGCTTTTTATTGCTGGAAGCAATTACAATTCTAATGCCATCCAGTTTTATTGGAACCAACTGATATTCCAGCGTGTTGGTATCGAGAAAAATTGCATGATCCTTCTCTCCCATAGCAATGGCAAACTGATCCATAATACCACAATTTACACCATTAAATTTATTTTCAGAGAACTGTCCGATTAATGCCAAAGCCTTGTTGTCCACCTTGAAACCATACAAATCTCTTAAAATATATCCTGTAAGGACCTCTACAGAGGCACTGGAAGATAATCCGGATCCATTTGGAATATTGCCATAAAGCAACAAATCCAGTCCGCTATCCATCTTCATACCCATTTCACCAAAAGCCCACATAACACCCTTTGGATAATTGGTCCAGTCCGCCTCCTTGTACGGCTTTAAATCGTCCAAGGAAGATTCTATCACTCCCAAATGCTCAAAATTCAAAGAATAAAAACGCAGTTTATTATCCTTGCGCTTTCGGGCTACCCCATAGGTACCAATGGTAAGTGCGCATGGGAAAACATGACCACCATTATAGTCCGTATGCTCACCGATTAAATTTACACGTCCCGGTGCAAAATATAATGTTCCTTCCACTCCGAAAATCTCCTGAAACTTGCTTAATAACTCTCTTTTTTCCATACATCTTTTCCTTTCTTCTAAGTTTATATTTAAAAACCTTAAATATTTGTTTACTAAACAATTAAGTTATTCACTAAATTAAATGTAAGATATAAATACGAAATTGTCAAGATATATATTTTATATCGACAAAATAGTTTTATATGTGTTATAATCTAGTAAACATTAGTAAACAAATTTGATTGGAGATTATTATGGCTACCATTAGAGATGTTGCCCAAAAAGCCGGTGTTTCTCCCGGTGCAGTGTCCCGCATTTTAAATAATGACCCTACCTTAAGCGTATCTTCCGAGACACGACAAAAAGTTTTTGATACTGCTAAGCAGTTACATTATCGCGCTAAAACAAATAAAGATAAATCAAACTTCAAAATGGGAATATTGCTTTGGCTTTCTCCGGAACAGGAGCTGCAGGATGACTACTATCTTCTGACCAGAAAGGGAATTGAAGACTTTTGTCAAAAACACGCTATCAGCATTGCTCGTGCATTTTTGTCTGATCCGTCCTCTTTAAATAATCTGAAGGATGTTGATGGTTTAATTTGTGTAGGTAAGTTCAGTCCGGCAAGTATTCAGCAATTTATTGATATATGTCCGAATATCGTTTTTCTGGATATGCCGGTTTATAATTTTAATATTACCTCTTTGTCCATGGACTTTTATCAGGCTGTGGAAACAGCCTTAAACCATCTCGTGAAATTGGGCCATACACGCATCGCTTATTTGGGTGGTTGTGAGTATTTAGAAAACGGCGAAATCTTCCATAATGAACGTAAGAGTGCCTATATTTCCTATATGCAGAATCACCATCTTGAATATGAGTCCCTGATATACGAAGGAAAGTTCTCTGCAGCTTCCGGTTACGAAATGGCAACACGTATGCTGCAAAACCAAGTGCTTCCTACTGCGGTTTTTACCGCAAATGATGCCATTGCATTCGGTGCCATCAAAGCGATTAAAGAACATAATTTGTCTGTTCCTGAAGACATTTCTATTATTGGCTTTAATGATTCTGAAATGTGTTCTTATATTACTCCGGCCCTGACCACCATTCATGCTCCGGCCTACGATATGGGACAGCATGGCGCCAACCTAATATACACCGCCCGGAGTCTCAATATTTCCACTCCACTCAAAGCAAAGCTTCCTTGCTATCTGGTGGAAAGGGAGTCTTGTAAGCAAAAGGAGAATTCCAAATGAAAAATATCGATTTTAAAATTACGGAAATCAGTCGTATAATTGAACGTTCAGCCACTATCGGATGGCATATTGAAAATTTGTTTTATGAAGAATACTATGCCGTTGTTTATGTATTGGATGGTGAAACAGAATATTTGGTTGACAATCACAAATACATTGTAAAAAAAGATGATATCGTTGTTTTCCCGCCAAAAGCCATGCGTTCCGGAAAGACAAATCCAGAAAACCCTTGGAGCTTCATTACTATTCTTTTTCGTATGGAAACCAATGAAGCAGCTGCCAATTATTTTAATAAATCCATTATGATTATAAAAAATAAGAATGATTCCATTCGCAAAAAATTTTTGGATGCTTCCGGTGCATGGATTGGAAAGAACCCTCTTTATCAGATCAAATGCAATTATTTAACTACAGAAATTTTATATCAAATGATTTTATCAGAGATGCCATATCACAAAGTTCCGCATATTAAAAAGCTGGAAAAGGCGCGAAAAATGATTCAGGACAATTTCAGAAATGATATTTCTGTGGAAGAGCTGGCTGCTTCCATAGGTTTAAGTACTTCTTATTTCCGAAGACTATTCCATGAGGCATACGGTACTGCACCAATGCAGTACATTATGGATTTGCGAATTGAAAATGCAAGAGATTTGTTATTATCCGGTGAAGTAAACGTAACAGAAGCCGCTAATTTAAGCGGCTTCGATGACATTTATTATTTTAGTGCTTTATTTAAGCGTAAGACAGGAAGTACTCCGTCTCAGATTTTAAGAAAAGGTTAGGTCAAATTTTGTTTATTACTTCGATAGTTACTTGGAGAAATACCAAATTTTCGCTTAAATACCTTGAAGAACGTATTTTCTGAGCTAAATCCACTGGCACTTGCTACGAACCTTATATTATTTTCCGGATTGTCCAAAAGTCTTAATGCTTTCTCCAAGCGTAACTCTTCCAGATATTCAGAAAATGTCATATTTTGGTAACCTTTTATCAGTTTAGCAATCGTCTTGTCTGAGAGACCGAATTCTTGAACTAAAGTGGTCATGTAAAAGTCAGGGTCACTGTAGTTTTCCTTCATAAACTCAATGATTCGCCTTGGAACATCATTCTTTTCGGCTTCTTTCTTTTTCTGTACCAGTTCACACAGCTCTATAGTTACACCGACCATTTTTTCTTCAATCGCAGATACGCTGTCATCAAAAGAAAAATTTAAGGAAGCTATATCATAGTCTAATCTGGATGCAACACTGGTCAGTACCGTTGACTGCATAAAGAATAGCTGTTTTAATGCAGCATCTGTACGAACCCTTTTTACCGTATTCCACTGATTACGAATCAAGTTAACTGCTGCATTCTCATTACCACTTAAAACCATATCTGTAAGGCGAATGTTCTCCAATACATTCAGTTTCTTGAAATCATTCTGCTCAAAGGCCTCTACATCTTCTTGAAACAGCAGTTTCTTTTCAGAAAAACATTTCATATTACTGAGTACCAGCTGATATAACTCTTTTAATTCTTCCAAAGAATTTTGCGGCTGACTGGCTGAAATTAAGCAATCACAATTCCACTTCTGATTTACATTCGTTCTAAACTGTTCCAACTGCTGTCTAAACTTCTCGCTATCTGCGCCAAATGTGCTGAGTAGTACAAAAAGATTTGGTTTTACCCTTGAAAAGAACCAGTACTCTACTCCATGTGCTGTTAAAACCTCTTTTACTTCCGTTGCATGAATGCTCCACTCTGTATTAGATACATGAATAATTGCCATTCGATATGGATTCGGATGATTGCGATATCGTTCTTTAAATTCTTCTTTTTGTTTTCCATCCAGCCCATTTAATATCTGCTCACGAAGCATCCAGTGAGAAATTTCTTTATTAAGTGCCGTATGTTTTTCCATATTACGGTAGGCCATACGCACCGACACCACAATGGCAATCAATACAAAGCCAACCAGATATAAGATAATTAATACAAACAACTCTGAAAGCTGGCTGACAAAATAGCTATTAGGAATGCTGACCTTTACAGATAATTGAGCCTTCTTACTGTTTACTATAATATCCGTGGAATTCCCATCTTTGTTATTATCATCTATAAAAAGAATTTCATCATTTCCGTTATATATAGTAATACTCGCAATTTCCTGTAAATCCTGCAATCGCCACAATTCTATCAATGACTGTATCGGAAAGATCGCAACAAACAAGGGATTTTCCTTCTGATTATTATAGGAATAAGAATGTACATAAGCAATTCCTAAAAACTCCCCATAACCAGAATCATGATATGTATCTGCCTTTAAGAATTCATGGGTATAGTTACCATCGTCCAGCACATCAAACCACTCCTCCAACGTTCCATAGGTCTCCGGAAATAGTCTTTCGCTGGAGTTCTGTGCCTCAATTACATATACATCATCGTTTAAAAAAATGATATTTTCAGGAAAATACAACATACTGTCTCTAGAAAAAGAAAGATATCTGGTTGTATCCATAAGCTTTTGCTTCATTTCCAGAAAAGCATAATAATCACTGGACTTTCTTTCGTTCCCCAAGGAACGTATATAAGGGAAATATTTGTGGGAACGAATATCCAATATCACATTATTCAGTACGGAAATCTCATTATCAAGAATGTCCATTCCTTTTTCCACATTCTTATATGTATTGGTACGCACGTTTTCTTCCAATAAAAAGAAGGTACGAATAATCAACGGGAGAATACAGCACAACATAAGAATACCAAACAATAAATATCCTCGCCAAAAATAAAACAGCGATTCATTTTTCTTTATTATTTCACTCATTTTTTTCATATGACATATCCTCTCTCTGCTTTGTATCCTAATTTATACTACCATATCTTGACTGGTTTGTGTAAAAATGCCCCCAAATACTTTTGTCACATTTTACCAACTCCACTCCCGGAGTTCTTCCTTACGGCATACCGTGATATGGTCTGCACACATTATTAATGAAAGCACTTCCGTTTCATCGCATGTTACATATAACTTATCGTCCTTGGTTTGTACTTCATATGCATGATTTTGTGTATTACACTGTCCAATCAATACCTGTATGCGCTTATGTTGTCTTGCTTTACATCCGCTGGTCCATACATAGGTAAGTGCACTTCCTTCTTTTCCCTGTCCATCCTGGTTTGGAAGCGGATGATAATAGTCATGCAAATAAGTCCAGTCAAAGGAAAGCCCTGTTACATCTTCCATTCCGTCTGCGGTACTATACGCTTGATGCACTTCTAATACAGAATCCTTTCTTGTAAGTGTCAGGAAATCATTGCCTTTTCTTTCCATTACTAATTTATTATCTCTGTTATTTGCAACCAATCTGGTGATGAATTCCACCGGTTCCTCTGCCTGCACATAATCACATACCACAACGATATCCGGCACGCGTACAAGCCAGATTCTGACCGCTTTTTGTACCGGGCTTTCATATAAGCCGGAACCATCTGAAATAATAACCTGCATATCCTGAAATGTTTCATTTACCAAAAGCTTGTTATAAACAGATACTTCGCCCTTTCCTGCTTCCGGAATCACTTGCCGTTGTTTTATAAAATCATCTTTATAACGAATAGATATGGTATTGTGAGAAATTTCATCCTTAGAACGAGCCTGTGTATCTAATCTATAACAACAATGTCCCGGATCAATCAACATTCGTTCCTGTCCGATACTAAGCTGGAAGCTGTTCTGGTCTAAATGTCTATGCGCACTTACACCAAGCGGTTCATAACCGGCAGCAATTGCCATAGCCATATCCGGCTCTTCCCATTTATCACGAATCAAAATATGACCAATGTCAAACCTCATATTCAACGGTAATTCTGCCTCTTTTGGAGAAAGCGGACTTGCCATATCCTCATACATCAAAATACTGTGATAAGCAAACTGGTTCACAAACCCAAAGGTTGCAAGCTCGTCCGGCATGTTTTCTTCCTTGCCATAAACCGTTTCAAACAGCCACGTTGCCAATCCGGCACTTTTGGGCATGCTTTCTTTTAAATGTACTGCCACATGAGCCAGTACATTGCCGGTAGGTCTAAACAAGTTTGACGAGTCACCAAAGGCAAAGGTTCTAGGTACTACGCAGTCAAAAGTTTCCGCATATTTCATACGCTGGATACTGGCTGCATACCACGCCATCAAATTTCCATAGCAAGAAAGCGGCAATTCCTCTGGTTTTGCATAACCGCTTCGAATAATAATTTCTGCCAGGAAGGATAAATGCAAGCTTGCATAATTGGAATACTGCACAGATTCTCCGTACGAATCTTTGTTATAAAAAGCTGCAAATCGATGGAACAACTCCTTTGCATGTTCCACTTCTTCTTTTTCATCTAATACCACAGCTGTGGTTCCATAACCGTTTAACAGCACCATAAACCAGTTAGAACGATTTTTCCCCGGGTAAATTTCATCTAAAAAATTACGACAAAGTACAAGACCTTTCTCATACAGTGCTATTCTGATTTCCTGCTGTTCTTCCTCCGTAAATACATCTCTGGCATTTTCATACGCTTCACATACACCTAATGCGATATGTCCGGTCTCCAAACTTCCAGCCTTTCGACGTCTTAAGTTAATACGAAACCATGGTCCATACCAGTCATCAATCGGCATTCGAACGATTTCCATGGTACGATCATGCACCCATTTTCCCAGCTTTTCATCTTTCTCTACGTAGTATACAAAACTAGCATCGGACATTCTTTCCCATACCAGGTGATACCACTCCTGAGTATCGGTAGATTGTACCAGTTTTTCCTCACGAGTATTATAGTAAGTACGCTCTTTTAAAATATTATATAATCGGTCCGGCAAACTTCCCGGAACACGATTTTTAAATCTTGCAAACTCTTTTTCTTTGATAAAATAACTCATACATCACCCGATATGCTAAACAGGCGTCGGACAACTTGCCCCACACCAAATACTTCTGCAGGCAGCCCTCCGGTGCCTGCAGTAAATGTTCTATTCCTCTTATTATTATGTATTCATGCATCCTGTTAACCCTTTACAGCACCAATCATAACACCCTTTACAAAATGTTTCTGTACAAAAGGATAAATAATCATAACAGGCACTACAGCTACAACAATCAAAGAATATTTCAATACTTCTGCAATACCTTCAACTGACTGTACCTGTTCATCTACAATCATATCTGCTTCTACTTGATTACTTACCAGGATGTTCTTTAAGAAAATCTGTAATGGATAAAGTTCTTTGTCATTCAAATACATAAATGCACTAAAATACGCATTCCAATGTCCGATTGCATAATAAAGTGTGATTACCGCAATTACCGCACCGGACAATGGCAATACCATTTTGATAAAATACTGAATATCACTGCAGCCATCAATCTGCGCTGCTTCCAGCATTTCCTTCGGGATGTTGCTCTTTATAAAGGTTCTGGTGATAATCATATTATACACGGATATCGCACCCGGAATAAGCATTACCCATACAGTGTTCAACAACCCTAAATCCTTCATTAATAAGTAGTTTGGAATCATACCACCACCAAAAATCATGGTAAAGGTAAATAATTTCATAATGATTCCCTGTCCCACTAAATCATCTCTGGAAAGGGGATAAGCTGTAATTAATGTCATGAATAGATTTATAACAGTACCGACTACCATGTAAAATAAAGAGTTTCGGTAACCAATCAATACATCGTTTGTTCTAAATACCGCCTTGTAGCCTTCAAGAGAAAAGTCTACCGGAAAAAGCCACACTTTACCACTTATTACAGCGGAAGCAGAAGAAAAGGATGTGGAAACTACAATTAACAAAGGATATAACATAATTACACCAATAATAGACATAATTATAATCAGACATATTTCAAGTCTCTGATCTGCGCCTGAACGTTTTACTTTTTTTGCTTTTGCCATCTCTTTTACCTCCTACCACAAACTGCTGTCACTGACTTTTTTGGATATTTTATTTACCGATGTAATCAGTATAAGATTAACTACTGAGTTAAACATACCAATAGCGGTAGAATAAGAGAAATTAGAACCGCTTCCGAAAGCTTGCTTATATACATATGTGGAAATTACTTCACTGTAATTTATATTTAAGGAGTTCTGAAGCAAGAATACTTTTTCAAAACCAACGGTCATGACTTTTCCGGCATTTAAAATCAGCAAAATAATCGCTGTCGGAATAATGGTCGGAATGTCAATATAGCGAACTCGCTGCAGTCTGGTCGCACCGTCAATTTGTGCCGCTTCGTGTAAGTCCTGGTCACTTCCCGCCAATGCCGCAATATATATAATAGAGTTAAAGCCGGCATTCTGCCATACACCACTCCATACATACAAATGTGGAAATGCCTTTGGTATACCTAAAATATCCACTGCTCTATGTCCTGTAATTGCCTGCACGATATTACCATATATACCTACAATAGGATTAAACATCTGTGTCATCATACCAATTAATACAACTACGGAAATAAAGTGAGGTATATAGGTCAATGTCTGCACTGTTTTTTTGATGCCATTATGGTTTAAACAGTTCAGTGCCAAAGCCAAAAAGATTGGAACAAACGTACCTACCACCAAAGAATAAAGACTAACGCGCAAGGTATTAATCAGTGTAGTACTAAAATTTCGGTCTCCAAAAAACTTTATAAAATTTTTAAGACCTACCCAGTCACTGCCCCAAATACCGCCCTTAAAAGTATAATGCTTAAAAGCGATCTGAAGGCCAAACATAGGAACATATGAAAACACCACCATATAAATAAGTGGCAGAGCAAGTAATAAATAAAGCTGTCTGCCCCGATATATTCTTTTGCCCAAACTTTTATAATAGTTTTTATTTAATTTCTTCATAAAAAACCTCGATTTAATAAGCTGGGAGCAATGTACCAGCTGAAATCCGGCGCAAAGCTCCCAACTAAAGTCAACTATTTATCTTTGCTTATTTCATATTATCATAAGCTTCCTGAGTCAGTTCAAGATATCTCGGTAAGCCAATCTTGTCCAATTCCTTCAGGTAATTTTCCCATTCTGCTTCCACATCTGCTGCACCGGTAATCCACTGAGCCTTCTTCTCTTTTACATATTCAGCTAACGCATTTGCAAGCTCATTTGCCTCTGCCTGTACTTCAGCTGAATACTTAATTGTTGTTATTGGTTCTGCAGGTTTTGCAGCATCATAAGCAGGAAGCTTTGCTGCAAGTTCGAGATTGTAATCACCCTCAACTGGATTTGAAACAAGACCTGCATAATATGAACCTATAACCTCTGCTGTTCTGAATGAAGGATTAACATTTTGCCAATGATTGTTCTGAACAACATTCCAGATATTGTTTGTCTGACAGAAATATACTGGGTAACCAGAGAATGTCTTGCTAAAATCATAATTAGCATATTCTGGACCTGTAAGGTCTTTGATGTAATTCCAGTTTTCACCTTCGATACCCCAACGAGAACTAATTGCAACGTCTTCTTTACCCATTAAATCTAAAACTCTGAATGCTAATTCCGGATGTTCACAGTTCAATGTAATGAAAGCACCATTTGTAGGTACATCAGGCTTATATGGTGTAGAACATACACCCTCCGGACCGGTTAATGGCTCTAATAAAGTCCATTTACCATAGGAACCATGGGTTTTCTGAATAAAAGATGGAGACAAGGACACAAAACAACCCACTAACTGATCTCCTTCATTATTCATAATAGTTTTAAAGTTGTCTGAGGATGTAGTAAAAGATACTGAGTCATACAAACCATTTGTACAAAGAGTATTCAAATATTTGATACCCTCTTTAAAAGCTTCCTGATTGTATGCAACAGAAAGCTGTCCATCCGTTGCAATCAAATGGCTCTTTATAGCGGTACATGGTATAAACGCACTTATCATAGCATCAGTAAATCCACAACCTGCACTACCCGTATTCTTAAGATCACCAGAAAAAGCAGGAATTTCATCCGCCTTACCGTTTCCGTTAGGATCCTGTGTCTTGAATGCATTTAACATATTATAGAAATCATCTGTGGTAACAATATCTTCAGCCTTCATGCCAACTGCATCCAACCATGGCTGATATACCCAAATTCTTGCATAAGTAGGGTTAGTAAGAGTTTCATTATACTTAGGAACGTTATAAATATGTCCATCCGCGGATGTAATAAACTTATATAAGTCTACTCCTTGTTCGTTCAATACTCTTTCAAAACCTTCTTTGTAGTAAACGGAGGAATTTTCATAATAATCCTCTAATGGGATAATTATTCCGTTTGAACCAAGTTCAAATACGGTAGCATCATCTAAACCATGTACTATGATATCCGGAAGACCACTACCTCCAGCAGCTGCCATTAAACGAATTTTGTCAGCAAATTCATTATTTGGAAACTCAACAAATTGCAAATCTACATTTGCCATTTCTTCCAACCATAAGGTAAACTTATTTGTGTCATAGTTTTCAACAAGAGTATTCTGACGAATACCAATGGTCAGAGTCACAGTTTCTTTTGAAATTGGTTCTACGCCTAATTCATTTAAAATTGGGTCATGTTCAAATCCTGCAACCACTTCTGTTGCTGTTGTTTCTGAAGTAGTCTGCACTTCGCTTGCCACTTCACTTGATTTCACCTCTGTATCCCCGCAGCCTGTAAGTACGGTCATTAACATACTTGCTGCTAATACAGATGCCAAAAACTTTCTCTTCATAGTTTTTTGCCTCCAACTAATTTTCAGCGTTCGCTAGCTTTGCTGTTGCCTATATCATACTAAATTTTTGCACAAAATAACAACATGATAATTTTGACAAAGCATGATTTAGCCGAATACTTCGTCATTTTCATAGTAAATCTTTAAAATCCACTTGATTTTTAGTCATTTTCCACAACATCAAACAAAAAAAACGCAAACCCTAAATGGATTTGCGCTTATCGAATCATAATTATCTAATTTGTCCGGCTCATAACATCCCCGACTGTTCCAGTGCCATCAGGCTTCCGGCAATATATGCTGCTTGTAGTTTTCTCACCCGCTCATAAAAATGTACATGGTCCTCATGCAGAGGCATTTCCAGATTATTAGTAAAACTATACAAATCAATTACCGGTATATCTTTCTCTGCCATGACCTCGGCAGCTATTTTGTTGTATCTTATCAAGTCCTCATTGTAGCGGGAAAATATGGTACAAATACGATTATGCTGTTCGTCATTTACCGGCGTAGAATTTACCCAGACCACCTTTTTGCCGCGGCTAGAAACCAGTTCCACGATTTCCTTGAGATTTTTTTCGTAATTTTTCTCCGAAACCTGACGAACGCCTTCACAGGTCTTGATATCATGTAATCCACAGTTAAGCAACAAAACATTATACTCCAGATTCGGAAGCAGCTGCAGATATTCCAGCACATTGCTGCTGTCACCGCCATTTACCTGGGATGCAATATTTAAATCTCTGCACTCCTGATTTTTCCCCTTTCTGTCATAGGCAAAAACATCCTGCATATATGCTTCTAAAAAAGGTCCATAATGAATGGAAATACTATCCCCAAGAACAAATACTTTTTTCATATTATTAACCTCAAACTCTATTTTTTCTTTCCACGCACAGCCGTCTTGTCATTGGCATTAAACGCCAGATTCGTATTAGCAGCCGTTTTCTTTACTTTGCCATCTGCCAGTGCACGCAACTGTTTCACATTGATTGCATGCTTTGGACAAAATGCATCACCCCTCATGTAAGATATCAGGCTGTTACGAAGCCACTTCGCTGCCGGATCATGATCCTTAAAGCTTAAGCTACATACCAAAAGTCGTCCCTTACCTACACAGAACTCAAACATGGCTGCTTGACGGATTACATATTTATGCGTGGATACCACCTCTATCATCGGGTCAAACGGTACTGCATCACTCTCAAAACAAACTGCTCGGCCTCCTTCTAAAAGTTCACCAAACTGCCATCCGCAAAAGCCTTCATGTGGCAGCTCCCCATATGCCGGATGGTCCGCCACCACCGTAGCCAGATTTCCACTGGTACGTCCTGCCAGTGCAATGCGGTACGTAGTAGGCAGACTCACAAATGGCTCTGTACCAAATATCAATACGTCCTTTCCGTCTTCCAGAAGTGTTTCCAGTTCTTCAAGCGGCATGCCTTCTGAAATAAGCATGTTATTTTCCATTGCTCCATCGATACCAGTAAGGTTTTCACAAGCGTTTGATTCGTCTGTGGTCGGGAATACATACAGCTCCCACTCATTTTCTGCAAACACACCTGCACCGTCCAATGTCACATACAGCTTCATTGCTCCCGGCTTCTGTACCTTTGGAAGTTCACAGGTAAAGTCATATATCTTGTTCACCTGTCCGTTTTTAATATCCTCAATTTCTACCGTTCTACGCTCGATTACTTCGCCGTTTAGACTCAGGCGGATAATTAACTGTACAGCCCTCAAATCTCCCTTTCCAAAGTAAGATACCAAGATTCCACAGCCAAGCGTATCTCCAGCAGCAAAGTTTGTCTTTCTGCCCAGATCGTTAAGAAGTACCGTCGGTGAATTATACATACGGACATTCCGCACAGTCTCCCCCGGCTTTAATTCATAAAACTCATTCATCATGCCCACATCATAGCCAAAGGTATGCCAGTGAGTATCAATTGGTCCCAGAAAATCGTAGCCTGCAATGTTATTGCTGCGGCGTACATTCTCAAAGCAGTACTTTCGCACTCTTCTCTGCCATTCACTGGAATTTCTAAAATATAACGGAGCTTTCTTTAAGACACCTTTTTTCTCCAGATGCGCTTCCAGAGAAGTAAACATCTCGGTTCTCCCCACACGAGTACCCTTATATCTGTCCTTCAGGCTCAGGTCTGTATACGTACCGTCGATGCAGATTTCATGACTGATACGAGGTTTTTGGTACACGCCTCCCCACTCATCCACCTTCTCCGGGTCTCCGTCCAAGGAAAAATAACTGTGCTGGCCATTCGGATAACTGGAATACAAGTCACTGAACTCACCCACTGTCCGGATACGACGCGGATGATGCTTAAATGGTTCCTCCTTCGTCTCTGCTTCCTGCTCCGGTTCCACCCAGAAATATTCCAGTCCTCGCATGGCACTCATCGGGCTGAACAGTGCATCGGTGTTTGCATGCACGAAATCTCCGCACTTACGTAAATGCTCAATAAACAGTTCGTCCATCAAAAGTTCATTTCCACAGCAATAAATCACTACACAGGTATGTCTGCGGCAAAACTTTACAATCTCCTCCCACTTGGAAAGAGTCGCATTATTGGGGCATTCCACCTGAACTAACATCCCCAACTCGTCCGCTGCCTGAAGGTACTCTTCCTCCGGAACATAGGTATGAAAACGTATAAAATTAAATTCTAACTTTTTAATATTTTTTATAATACTACGATAGTACGCATAGTCATGGTTTGGATGTATAGTCTCCGGAAAATAACAGTGCTCGCAGATGCCGCGTAAATAATATGATACTCCGTTGAACTTCAAATGCTGTCCCTCAGCTACCAGACTTCTCACACCAAAAGTACGAGATAGAGTACTCTCTCCGCAGGTAATTTCCAGTGTATAAAGCTTCGGATTCTCCGGACTCCAACGCACCAATTCACAAGTATCGAAGGTGACTTCATAAATGTCGCTGTGCTCTACTTCCTCTGTGCCGCTCTTTAAAATCTTTTCACCATCGCGGACTACCCAAGTAAAAGATACTTTTCGTCTGTCACATCCATTGGAAACATACGGTTCATATCTTGCCGCCTCTGAAAACTCTACCTTTATCGTTGCCGCGTTGCAATCCTTCGCTACCAGCACCACTGCATCACGCAATGGACTACTATATGTTCTTAGCTCCACATCCCCCGTGATACCTCCAGTATATTCATTGGCAGCACGTGAGGTCAGGCCTGATACCGGCTCTCCTATATAACCCTCCAGGCGATGGTTGGACACAGACAATACAATCGTATTCTCCCCATCTTTTAGCACGCCATCAGGTATTTTCATATCAAAAGGCGCACTATATCCTTCATGGTGCCCCAGATATACATCATTGATCCATGCAGAAACTGCATTCTGCACGCCTTCAAAGTGGAGCACTACAGCATCTGCTGTGCCCCCAAAATTCTCTTTATCTTGCTCTGCTTCCTTGGAAAGCACGAATCTTCTCCGATAAAAAAAATTTCCCACCACATTCGGCAGAGCCATATCCGGCGGACTACCTGCCATCGGATATCGCTGTAAACCATACTCCGGATTAATCCGAAGCTCTCTAAAAAACGGTGCCTCTTCAAAGGCTTCTGTCATATCCTCCCAATAGCCCGGAATCGCATTCTCTATCACGTTGCTGCTTCGATCTTCCGGCTCTGTCCCGGCTGCATCTGCTACACTATCTTCGTATCCGTCACTCAACGGAGACTTGGTGCCGATGTATTTTTCCTCCTGATAATACATTTCCCATGCACCGTTTAATAAAAATGGTGTATATAACATAACGATCTCTCCCATGTCCTTTGCTCAAATTTATTCAAACAATTCGTCCTTGATTGCTTCCACATCCACCAAATAAACACCTCTAAAACCTTCATGAGTGGAGTCAAAACTAATCTTCATGCCATTCTGGTTCCATCTCGGATGAAGGTCGCAGCGCATGTCCGTCATGGACCGCGGTATCGAATAAAATCTTCCCAAATCTGTGCAGGTATTTTTCTCAAAACTATAAATTCTGAGCGTCTGCATCCTCTGTTCATTTGGATAGGTATCGGTCAGCAGTAACTTTCTGTCTGGCGAGTAACTCATGTGATTGTCATCATCAAAGAAACCATCTGCAATCATGACACCTTCGTGGGTCTTATCGGTAAAAATATAATTATTGCCCCAGCCCCTTGCACAGTCTAATTCTCTGCCTCCGCCAAACATGATCAGATGCTCCGTATCTACCCAGTAATAATGAGACTGTACACCATAATCTGACAGCGCATACATATCGCTGCCATCCCGGTTTGCGGTAATCACGATAGTATCATGCTTTCTTCCCGGTTCTGGAAAGTTACGCACCTGCATCACAAAACGAGTGCCGTCGGAGTTAAATCCCACATGGTTGACAATCATTTTCTGGTCTTTGCCAAAGTGCTTAAGACCGCCAAACTCCCATATTTCTTCCATGGAAATAATCTGTCGGCTCTTTCCAGTCTCCATATCAATCAAAAACACACCATCCTGGGCACTGTGATTGTGATAGAAGAACGGATCCCCATATTCTGCATAGCCATAGCCCGGACGGAAATTATACATACGAGGGAAATTAATACTTAAGGCATAATCCCCCTTTGGAGACACATTCGCTACCGGACGATCTAAAAAACGCTTCTTTCCTGTGTAAATATTTAAAATAGTTGCACAATAACCGCCGTCACAGAGAGAATTGTAAATAACCTCCTCCGTAGGTGCCTTGGGGTTCCACTGAAGCATTGCCCCCTGCTGAAAATTCCAGGCACCCGTAGTATCCAGCTTTTCGTAAGTAGCAGTATTCATGTCCAAAAGACCTACCTCCGCGGCATCGCCTTTCTTATGTAGGCGGTCCGTAAAATTCACTCGGTGGGTCAGATGCAAATTTCCATTAAAAGGTTGCAGGTCATAGTATCCGAAGAAAAATTCTCCATTGGTAGGTGATATACGCTTGGCGTGGTATGATTTTTGTAATAATCTCATATAAAATTATCCTCTTCCATATACCTGCACTTGAGTTAATGCAGGAAACGGCGAAGGGTCATCCGCCTTTATCAACTCACTAATTTCCAGCCACTCAATGTCTTTTTTATGAATTGTGAAAGTTTGCGCTTGTCCGCCTTTTACTAAATCAAATACTTCTCTACTTCCATCGGAAAAATTTACTGTCATTTTCGTCCACCAACTATCATGTGGATAATCTGCCCTTGCATATACAACAAGCTTATCCATTTCAACCGGTCTGCCAAATTCTACTTTCCATGTGGCATCTTCTCTTCGACAAATGCTCCAGGAAGAATACGGCCAGGAACCATGTTTTTCCGTAAAGGTAAGCCCATCTATTACACTTTGCGCCGCAAATAATGGTCTTCCGGCAAGGTTTACATTAGCGGATGCATGCGGATAGCAATTCACATCCCCTTCCTGATCCCATACGTTTTCTGCAAGATTTCGATAATTCTCCTGCTCCTCTGCATATGCTTTTTTTACAGAAATAATGTGACGTTCTCCAGTAAACGCAAGAGGAGCCAGTCTCTTCTCCTCAAACGGAATTTCATACTCTACATTGCCTGTCAGATAAACAAAGGCTTTTCCTCTTGTCTCATCCAACTGTACATAATAGTACGCATTGGTCTCACTCACTTCCAGTACAATCCGGTCACCTTCCCGATATTCTTCCAAGTACAATAAATTTACTTCATCTGTTCCTTCCTTTTGGCTCAGAATCCTTCCATCTTTATTCAAAATTTTTATACAAATCTGTGTCATAATGCACACTCCATCTATCTTCCCAAATAACCACCGTCAACTGGAATTACGGCGCCGCTTAAATAATCACTTGCTTTAGATGCAAGGAACACTACAATACCCTTCATGTCTTGCTCATTACCCCAGCGGCCCATTGGAATACGAGCCAAAATTTCGGTGTTTCTCTTTGGATCTTCAATTAAACGGGTATTCATCTGGGTAGCCATATAGCCCGGTGCAATGGCATTTACACATATGCCCTTGGAAGCCCATTCATTTGCCAATGCCTTGGTAAGCTGTGCCACACCGCCTTTTGCTGCTGCATAAGCAGGAACGGTATATCCGCCAAAGTAGCTGAGCATGGAAGCCAGGTTGATAATCTTACCTCCGCCGTTTGCAAGCATATTTCTGCCTGCCAACTGGCAAAGCTTAAATACGGCTCTTAAGTTTACATTAAGTACATCATCCCAGTCACTCATAAGGAAGTCCTCGCAAGGATTTCTTCTCTGGATACCGGCATTATTTACCAGAATATCCAGCTTGCCGCCAAAATGCTCCACCACTTCTGCAAATGCTTTTTCGATATCCTCTTCACTGCCTAAGTTGCAGCGTACACCGATTACATCATAGCCTTTTTCACAAAATTCCTTTGCTGCTTCATACACGCTCTCGCTGGATGCCATAATAGCAACACGTGCTCCGGCTTCACATAAGCCCTCTGCCATACCTTTTCCAAGACCTTTATTACCGCCTGTCACTAAGGCAGTTTTTCCTGTTAAATCAAACAAATTCATGATTTCCTCCTATAACGCAGACAGACTGCCGATTTGCACCGACAGTTTCTGCAATTTAATTTAAAACTCAAACATTACCTTAACTGCTCCGGTACCCGGTGTAAACAATAAGTCAAAGCCTTTTTGTGCTTCTTCATAAGGCAATACATGGGTAATGATTTTTTCAAATAACGGTTCTTTTTCTGCCATCTGAGCTGCAATGGCAAAATCTTTCTGTCTGTACACTCTTACGAAATGGATGGAAACTTCCTTTGCCATACCTTTAAAGAACGGCATCTGAGGAGGCTTCTTGTAAGAAGCTACAATCACAATCTGACCTCTTACCTTTACCACATCCAAAAGACATGCTGCTACCGGACCTGCACCGGCACAGTCATATACGCGGTCAAAGCCGTTGCCGTTTGTGTACTTAGCAACCAATTCGTCCAGATTTACTTCCATCGGATTTACTGCTTCAAATCCAAGCTCTCTTGCAAGTGCAAGTCTTGCTGCATCGGTTTCTACTAATAACATATCGCCTACGCCAAACTGCTTTAAGGTCAGTGCCAGACATAAGCCAATAGTACCGCATCCGAATACAATGGCGTTATCTCCCGGTACAAAACCGGTCTCACGTAAGGTATGTACCGTTACTGCAATCGGCTCAATAAACGCACCCACCTTAAAGGAAACCTTTTCCGGTAACGCAATTAACTGGTCCTGTGGGATTGCCACATATTCTGCCATGCCGCCTGCCGTATCAATACCATACAAACCAAGGGTATTGCATACATGCTTATTGCCGGTAGTACATGGCTCACAGGTACCGCAGGAAATCAAAGGATACACGGTTACGCGGGTGCCTGCCGGGAAACGTTCACAGTCTTGTGCTACCACACCGGAAAACTCATGGCCCATGGTCAAAGGTGCCTTTGCACGTGGATGGGTTCCTGCATAAATATTTAAATCCGTGCCACAGATACCGGCATGGGATACTTTAATGAGTGCCCAGCCTTCCGGAACCTTTGGCATATCTACATCACATACACCGATGTGATTTGCTTCTAAAAACTGAATTGCTTTCATGTTTTTCCGCCTTTCTGAATCAACAACTATATATTAATTATTTCTCTTATCCTTTAAATTTACCGGATAATGCACCGGCTCATTTCTCATAAATCTGACTGCCTCTTCTGCCACTTTTCTGTTCAGTTCCTCTGCGGATTCTTCGGAATACCATGCAGTATGAGGACTTATGATAAAGTTATCATGCTTTAATAACGGATTATCTGCGGTTAAAGGCTCATGCTCCACTACATCTAAAGCTGCACCTGCAATTTCCTTATTGGCAAGAGCCCATTCCAAAGCCTCCTCATCAATAATGCCACCACGGGCAACATTTACGATATAGGCAGAGTTTTTCATTGCCTTAAACTGCTCTTTACCAAATACATGATAAGTATCCGGTCTAAGCGGACAGTGAATAGATATAATATCAGATTGTGTAATCAATTCTTCTTCACTTACAAATTCCACAAAATCAGGGAAACTTCTGTTTGTATTACCCGCTTCAATATCATATGCAATGACCTTACAGCCCATAGCATGCACTCTTTTTGCAAACTCACTGCCGATTCTGCCGATGCCATAAATACCTACCGTCATTACACTCATACGGTAGATTGGAATCTCTTTACGATAATCCCAAATACCCTTACGAATAAGCGAATTGGTGAAAGCAACTTTTCTGGTCAGACACATCATCATGGCCAGTGCCTGGTCAGCCACCTCGCGTGTACCATAGTCCGGTACGTTACATGCCTGTACACCAAACTCGTCTGCATCCTCCAGATTAATGTTATCTACACCTACTCCATAACGAACCACACATTTTACGTTCGGAAGGGCTTCAAAAATTTTACGGTCCATGCGTACATACTGATTCATCAGTACCACGGCATCTTTACAGTTTTCGATAACCTCTTCCTGAGTCTTGCAGTGAAGCCAGTCAAATTCATAGCCTGCAGCTTCCAACACTGCACGCTCTGTTTCCACATCTTCGTGGTCTAAATCACATATTACAATTTTTTTATTACTCAATTTCTATCTCCTCTCAGCACGTCAGCATAGAACTCCCGCAACACTACTATTTTGTAATCCCTTCAATTTCCACTTCATAAATACCATTTTTGTACGCTTCTACAAAAGCAAGCATGAAGCAACCATAAGAATGAACTTCGTCCTTCTGTGGCATTCTTTCTGTCAAATACGATTTTACTGTTCCCTTCTCTGCACCTTCTCCTGGGCTCAAACATCCCGGACAAGAACGATACGTAGAAAAATCACTTGTTAAGCAATATGTTCCCAATGCCCGAATTCCTTTTTCGAAAACTTTCTTATAGGAATCGCCTTTCAACAATCCTTTACGCATACCAATGCCGATACCATATAGGAATATAGCACTTCCTGAAGATTCTTCCCATGCCATTGGTTCTATGATTTCCTGACGCCATAAGCCCTTTGCTGTCTGATATGGAATCAATGAATCGATCAAATCAACAAAATATGTTTCTGCTTTGGCTCTGTGCTTAGAATCCTCTGGTAAATAACGAACTAGTTCAGACAGACCAATTAAGCACCATCCATTTCCACGACTCCAATGATCTTGAGATATGCGCTTTGGATTAGGCAAAAATCCTTTGGATTGATGTACCAGACCACAAGTTTCATCCAAGAACAATTCGTACATTTCAAAACACTGCTTTGCAGCAAAGTCAATATATTTTTCTTCGTTTAAAGCTAGTCCTGCATAAAGCATAAAAGGTGTTGTACCATACACCACATCAATCCAGATACGACGAAGGTTTTTCTCTTTTTCTTTATCCAAAGGAGAACATAAAATATCATTTTGTCCCGTAGGTGCATTATAGGTTATTTCCGCATATTCACGAAGTACTTCTTCTGATTCCGGCATACATCCTTTCATAAACAGCCATGCTCTACCGTTACCCCCAACCCTGTAATATTCGAAATTATAATATGGATGTTCAAAATTATCTGGGTATTGAGAAAGATACTCTATACATTTTTGTAAATATTCCTGATTATCACCTGCTTCTGCAGCCTGTGCTAATGCCCAATATGCAAGCACACCGAAATAATTATCAACCTTACCATGCACTGTCTCATAGCGTTCCAATAATTTTCCTGTTAATTCTAATACATTTATCATTTTTATTTGCCACTCCTTTCACAAACTTCCTATATTTACTTGATGTAATAAACAATTTTTCCTACCTTTGCTCTGTTGCATAAGTGTACTCGATACAGATAATCTCCCCAAATAGAATTTAACAACGGATCATCCATCTGCATCTCTTCTAATCTAAATTCAAAGTCTACATCTTTAAATATAAGTTGTAATTTTTTTCCGTCAGTTTCCCTTAAAGTAAGCACTCCATTCTCATACGCTGCCCTTTGCGGTGTCATAAAACAAAGCTCATAGTCAAATTCTTTTACGAAGTCAAAATCCTCTGTTACTATAATCTCATTTGAAATAAGGCTATACTTTATTGTTCTGACCCATTTATTTATTTCATCCCGATTCTCATATGCCTCTTTTATATTCATAGATAACGAAATTGCCGTATCTGTTTCACAATATTTTACATCTGTTGCGGCATATTCTATGCCATTCATTTGTCCATAACCATTAATAATTGGCAGATTATGATACTCGGACCTATTTGCCCATATGGTGTATCGTTTTTCACTAAATGAGTCTTTGGCATATGACCTCTTACCGGGATCTATCAGATAACGGACTCCATCCTTATGCACCATAAAAGCGCCTACATCATTGTGATTATGACTCTGTCTATTATGACATCCTTTAAAAGCTAAAAACTTATCATTATATTCATTCGGCCTTATTGCAAGGAAATGCATACTTGGATAATAGCTGTGATTTTCATAAAATGTACTGTTTATTGTGCCGCCTTTAAGTTCGTCATCATACTTAAACTTATTCAAAAATCGTAACGGAGTTATATACAGATTTTTTAAATCATCTAATAAATATTTTGTGCCACATTGTTCTTTGTACCTACTCAGGGCAAAATCACACATTTTCTCAGATTTAAGTAATTTGCCATAGTGATAATAGGTCCAGACATCTATATTGAGCAAGGAACCAGCATCACCAAAATTCACAAACACATTTTGATCTATATGATAGTCGCTATATACTTCTCCCATTCTTCTGATCTTTTTATTTGTAAATACTTCGCAGAATCCATTGTTTGTAGCCAGATTTAGACTCTCAATTCCCTCTATCACATTGCCTACTGCCTGCCTCCAGTAATTTGCTCCTTCATCGCAAGCACCATCATCAGGATATTTATCCAGGTAAGCATCTATCATATACACTGTTTTTAAAACAATCTTGCGAAATACACTCAGGTCATCTTCCAATACATGTGCACAGCGCAATGTATAAGAAGCAATCCAAGGACACCAATTATTTAAGCTTCTGTCTGGTCCCAACATTCCCATCCACCAGTAGTCATCTCTGGCAAGAAAATCCTGGAACAACACCTTTTTAATCACACCTTGAATGCGCCTGGTTACTACCTTTGATATAGCATCCAGTTTTTTGCCAAGAACCTGATACACAAAGGCAAGGATATCAGCTGTATTAACAATCCCCAAATCCAAGCTATGATGCTCATAATCAGGGAGTCCGTCTGCCGTATCTACAAATTTATTATGTGGTGGGTATGTCCAAGTAGTTTCTTCCAAAATCATCCATACCAAATCAATAATATCAAATAAATATCTTCCGTCGTTATAACAGCATTCCAAAAGACATTTAACCATTAATTCGTATCTGCGTCCATTTTCTTCGGCATAATAATTAGCATAATTCCCCTTGATGGAATGTTCCAGATACATGGAGGCTGTTAAAAAAGTTCGTGGAGTGGCCTCAATTTTTTTTCTAATTTCTTCTAATTCTGTTCCAAATTCTATGGCTACACTATTCCAAAAGGTTCTATCCTCTACATTGGGATATATATTTCTATTTGGCTGAACTTTCATGAAATTAATATTTTTACAAAATTCTCTTATCATATAATACCCTGTATAATTTTTATACAACAAATGTGTGTTGCCATCATCTAAGTATTCTAAAATCTTGCAGAACTCTCAAAATAAATATCGTGAATCTGAACACTTGGATTGGATGTTAATACAAAGAAAATAATATCCACTACATCTTCAGCTTGCATAAGCTTACTCTTATCCACGGTTCTGGTGCCCCAGAATGGTGTGTCTGCTCCGCCCGGATTAATGGTGGTTACACGAATATCCTGTGAACCCATCTGTAAGAGCATTCCCTGTGAAAGCATATTTACTGCTGCTTTCGCAGTACAATATAACGGTGCATTTGCATTAGCATTTCTTGCTGCCATACTTCCAATATTAACAATAATTGCAGGTTTCGCTGCATTTTTTGCAAAATACTTTCCTGCAAGGAAGGTACCTTTTACATTTACATCCATAATCGTTTCATATACATTCACATCAGTAGTTGGAATTTTACTTGGAATGGAGAGTCCCGCCAAATTTGCCATTGCTGCAAATTCACCATTCTTTTCATATGCCTCAGCAAAAAATGCTTCCACTTCCTCTTCCTTTGTAATGTCTACTACTTTTGTAAAAACTTCTGTCACTTTACCAAGTTCTTCTGCAAGTGCTTTTAAACCAGCTTCATCGTTAGAGCATAAGGATAATTTTGCTCCCTGCTCTGCTAATTTCTTGCATAAAATATTACCCATGCCACCACTTGCACCGGTTACAATTACGTTTTTACCCTGATAGTTAATCATTAGAAATAACCTCCATTTTCTACTACTTCACTAGGCTTCATACCACTGTTTACCATTTCTTTGATTCCCTCTTCATTGTCACGAATCTGCTCTGCTCTTAAAAGCACCTCATAAGCAATTTCACGTGGAACTGCAATGGCACCATCAATATCAGCCAACACAACATCGCCAGGATATACATGCACATTGCCCATTACAACAGGCATCTGGTAACCAATCAGACGGAAACGACCAAGCATACCGTTGGAACTTCTGTACTTACAAAATACCGGGAAATTCTGCTCCAATACCTTGTTAGTGTCACGCACACCGCCATCTACGATTGCACCACGGCAACCCTGACGAATAGAAGCCATGGTCATGATTTCGCCCCACTGTGCAGATTCATCATCACCACAAGTATCCCAAACGATAACACTGTTTGCGTGAATCGCCTCTAACATCTTTGCACGCTCTACCATTTCATTCTCCAAGCTCAAATTCTTAGAACCTTTAATAGTAAAAGCAATACCTGCCACCCTCATTTCCTCACGAAGCGGCATAATGTTATTTGGAAATGTCTGGTATAACATTTCCATTTCACGCAGAACATCATTTACCATTGGTGTAGTAACCTGCTCATAGCGGTCACACAGTTCCTTTTCACTGATTGGAAATTCAGTAGTTTTTTTTCTTGCTCTGGACTTGATTAAGTTTCCTAAATCCATTAAATCCATAATAAATACCTCCTTTTGATAATGCTTTATCTTTTGATTAAAGCATAATGGAAAAGAAACTTTAGAACAATCGACAAAAGGATTATTATTTGTATATTTCGCTACTAAATGCTAAAAAAGAAGCCGCTGTATCAAGCGACTTCTATGCCATATATTATTTATTATCTATCTTAACTACAAAAGAACACTGATTGCTTTCATCTAGTTTCAGAAGTACTGTAGATGCATCCGAATGAAACTCACCTAAAGTCACATTCTGGTTTTGGTCCGGCTCATTCAAATGATAATAGTAATAACTGCCCACCTGCCCCTTCAACGCATCTGTAATTGTAAAACGTACAGCATTAGCAGAATCTGCCATACCCACATCCAATATTTCTATCTCAACATAATATTCTTCACCTGGTTTCTTGGGAATGATTAATGTGGTAAATACCATATTACCGGTGCCCTCCTTACATAGTACTGCTTTCTTACTGTCAATCAAGGAACCGGGAGTGGGTGAAAATATCGTATTCTCCGTGTATGCCTTTAATTCCTTTGGAGAGGCCGGCACAATCATTACATTTACCCCCTCAAAATGACTGGAGATTATGTTGGTATGTTCCTGAATTTTCAATTTCGCAGCAGGCATCATATGCCAATTCTGTTGGGCTGAATATACTTTGTCTTTATCCCGTGGACTGACATAATCTGTCACAATCCAAATCTTCTCATTTTTTAAAAACAATACGCTTCTTTGTTGTAATATGCCCTCATAGAACTCTCCTGCGTATTCTACAAAGTCATATTCCGCTTCTGATACAAATGCTTTCTCCACTCCATCCTGCTTGATATGATCATAGTTTCTGCCGTCAATGGTTACCAGATTATGCTGTGGTGCCGAAATCATATATTCTCTGATATCTCCGGTAAGCAATCCCCCATATCCCTGATCGGTCAACAAAAACTGTCCATATGCATACATGGCAATAGAAAGCATATCCTGATGCCCATGACTTCCGTTTCCCTTTGCAGTGATTGCCAAAGCAAGAGCATCCTTTTCCCACGAACTGCGCATATAAGTACGAAGTCCCACCGGATAATGGGTAGTGGCGTTTTCAGGCAACCTGCCCTTATCACCGCAAGTAGCCACATACGCCAGCTCCTCATCTTCAGTAAACACATTGTGATACCACTCTCTCACCAATTCCAGTGAGTAATCCGGAATACAGTCAAAAGTATCACCGATATTATAGCCTCCACCGATAGGAGAGGATCCATAGATATAATTTTTCACAATTTTATAAGTCTGTTCTCTTACAAATTCCTCAAAGGGAGCGGCCACACCTGTGCATTTTTCCAGATAAAGAGGTCCCTTCAAGGTACTGAGTACCGTTTCTACATAGGCCAGACTCAGCTCGAGACACATACCATCCTCAAATGCAAATTTGCTAATCAGACGGGTATTCTCTTTTCTGGTCTTCTCATACCAGACATCAAAAACCTTCCACTCTCTGAAGCGGGCAAGAATGGCGTATACACCCATGGTAGCATAGGTACCCCAGTTATTACTGGCAGTACCATAATACTGATTCACTAACCAGTCAGCCTGCAGCCAAAAGGTTTTTAACATAGCCACAAATAATTCTCCTGTCATATGCTTACTGTTCAAAACTTTAAACACACTTTCTGAGCCATGATTAATCTGAGTCCCCAAATCCAAGGCATTAAATACTTCCAAATTAAAACCCACATTATGTACCATGGCCATGTGATTACGGATAAATGTAAACGCATATTGCTCCAAGCCGGTATAACAATAAAGATTTGCCACTTTTAATAGTTCATTACCGCGATGGTAAAAACAAGCTTTCCCCTTTATATTTGGACGGTTACTGGTGATGTAGTCCCAGGAATCTGCATCATTACAAGACCATAGCATACAATCCGTATAATCATCAAACACGATAGAATCTTCATCAAAGTTCATATTGTTCAGACGATATACCATAAGCTCTTTCTGACCTGTACCTGTGGCATTTCTGCCTGTCAATATCAGCATAGCCGATGATACCACATCATCTGCTTTCAGAAAAGAAATGTCAAATGCAATATAGGCACGCTTTGTATCCTCATTGAAGTTCATATAGGTTCCGCTTTCCTGAACTTTCATGATTCTCTCGTGACCATAATTGGTACTTCCATATTGCCCTCCGCGTACCATTGCATCCTTAGCTGCGGTGCAGTTTATATGCTTCCCATTTACCACCAGTTCAAGCACGGGTGGATTGTCGGACTCTTTTGCACAAATCTCAGCTTCCGAAGGTACTTTATCTACAGACATAATAATGAATCCACGAAATTTCTCTACGCCTACAATCTCCTTTGCAAAGCTATCCAATACGTCCACTCTGTGTTCTTGCCAGTTATTATCTACTGAAAAAAATCCTTGTGTGGCCCCATTTTTCTCATTTACTGCGTATACATTTTTTTCCAGTCCTTCAGCCAGCATATACGCCTTACGAGGCGGCTTTGGCACGTTAAGAGAAACTCTTTTTGATTGCAACCTGCGATAATAGGCCAACAATTCTTCTTTCGCCTTCTTAATATCCTGTTTTTGCACGGCTTCTTTCACCGAAAAGAGTTCAGGATACTTATTATAATCAAAATAAGACTCCTGCTCCCATGTACACGTCTTATGATTCCATACACCGAAAAATTCCTCATCGGAAATCTGCATGGGATCCTTCTCGATTGTTTTTGCTTTGATTAAGTTTTCTAAATCCATAATAAATACTTCCTTTAAGATTGCGCTTTTATTTTTAATTCAAGCATAATTTAAAAGGTCTTTAAGAACAATCTACAAAAAGATTATTATTTGTATATTTCGTTACTAATAATATTATAAAAAGGAGCCGCAACATAATATATATCCAGAACCTGAACATATATCACTATGCGACTCCTATAATGCATTTATTCTTTTCGTTTTTCTTATATCCTATTTTTCAGCTGCTTCTTCAGCAAACTTGGTATTTACCAAAGCCTCATATGGCAACATGCTTTCCAACTCTCCAGCTTCCATAAGGATATGTTCCAAAAGTTCAAAACTTTCCTTTTTAAACACCAAATCCTCCGGCCAGGACTGTTGGTCGTAATATCTTTTTACAATCGTTGTAAGCGTGTCTTTATCGGTTTCAGCAAACTGCGGTGCAATAATCTTTGCAATTTCCTCCGGTGTATGGCTATTCACATAATCCAAACCTTTCTGCAATGCATTTACAAAAGCCTGAATCACTTCTGGATTTTCCTCCATATAACTGGTAGTTGCACTAAATGCAGTGTAAGGCACATAACCGGACTCTTCACCAAGACTGGCTACAATGTAACCATCCCCTTTTTCTTCCAGACCGGTTGCATGAGGCTCAAATTCCACGGTGTAAGTCCCCTTCCCACCTGAAAAAGCCGCAGCCGTAGAGCCAAAATCAATACTCTGGTCAATATTCAAATCCGTCTTTGGATCCATGCCGTGCTTTTTCAAAACATACTCAAAAACCATCTGTGGCATACCGCCTGCACGACCACCAAGGACCTCCTCGCCCTTTAACATATCCCATGTAAAATCCTCTATTGGTTCACGGGATACCAGGAAGTTTCCTGCTCGCTGGGTTAATTGTGCAAAATTCACCACCGGATTATCCGTGCCCTGCACATAAGTATAAATGCTGCTTTCACTGCCCATAAAACCAATGTCCGCTTCCCCGGTAAGTACCGCGGTCATCGTTTTGTCGGCCCCAAAGCCTGTAACTAGCGTCAAGTCGATACCTTCCTCTGCAAAGTAGCCCTCCTCGATAGCTACATACATCGGTGCATAAAAAATAGAATGAGCCACCTCATTCAAGGTTACCTTTGTAAGCCCCTCCTCAGTGTCCGTGCCGCTACATCCTATACAGCAAAAACTGCATAACAAAAGCACCAACCCCAGAGCAATGTGTCTAGACAATTTTTTTGTCATATTTGCCTCCAAAAATAGTTGATGCTTTATTGTATGCCCCTTCCGGGCTATTGTTGACTATAGTTTACACCCTAAAACAGCTTCCGCCCACAAACTCTCTGCACACACTGTTGCTTGGCAGGCTTTCGCTGCTGACGCCGAGGAAATAATCCAAAAATTTCAGAAGTCTCTCCGCCTCCGGGTATGCCGGGTCTTCCGGCGGAATGTGGAACAATAATGGCTCTGCAAATTGTTTTAATACTGCCAACTCATAAAGCAGGGCAGAATTAAACATCACGTCCGCCTGTTCCTGGAATGGGAAAATATTTTGCTCTTCCCCACGACGTACACTTGGCCACATCTGAATGGTCTGGGATGCATCCGTGCCACGGGTTCTTGCATCACGCACCATGCGTCTAATTAAACGATTGTCTGTAGACGGAATGCGGTTGTGTTCGTCAATATTTAAGCTGGTCAATGCACTGATATAAATCTTAAACTTGCTTTCAATTGGCAGAGAGTGAGATAACTTGTCATTCAGACCATGAATGCCCTCAATTACCAATAAATCCTCTGAGCCAAGTTTCAGCGTGTGACCATTGTATTCTCTGCGACCGGTCTTAAAATTGTAATGCGGCATTTCTACTTCCTTGCCGCTAAGCAAATCAATCATGTCTTTATTAAACTGCTCTACATCAATGGCTTCCAAACACTCAAAGTTCGGTTTGCCTTCTGCATCAAGCGGAGTATTCACACGATTTACAAAATAATCATCCAGTGCAATCGGATGCGGCACCTTGCCTTGGGTGCGTAACTGAATGGAAAGTCTATGACTAAATGTAGTTTTGCCGGAACTGGATGGTCCTGCAATCATAATAAACTTCACGCCTTCTCTGGCGGTAATCATTTTGGCAATTTCACCGATTTTACGCTCCTGCTCTGCTTCCTGCACCAAAATCATATCACTGATATCCCCGGCGCAAATTCGGTCGTTCAAATCACCAATATTTTGAATACCAATCTGATTATACCAAATATTGCTTTCTTCTAACGTCTTTCTAAGAAGCGGTCTCGGAACAAAGTCAGGCAAGGTATTTAAATCCTCGGCAAGAGGAAGAACAAAATAAAACCCTCCCTGTTCCGGCAATAAATCAAATAATTTGACTTCAGACACATCCGGCAGACATGAGCCATAGAAATAATCATAATAGCCATCCAGATAACATAAATTCAACCCATTATTACGTCTGTAACGGAATAGCTTTGCTTTTTCCTTCATCCCATGTGCCCGAATTAAATCCATAGCCTTATCTTTTGCAAACATCTGGTTTACAATCGGAAGTCCGGCCTCATTCATTTCCTGCATACGCTCTTTGATTTTCTGTAATGTGGCAGCATCCAAATCCGGCATACCCTTGGTGCGTACAAAATATGCATGTGCAATGGTATAATCCACTACACAGTTCCATGCGGCCTTTTCCCCTAACACATCGCAAATTGCCTTACATAAAAGCATAATAGCAGTACGTATAAACTGCCTGTAATAAACCTGATCTACTTTTTTCTTTTCCATAAGCGCCTCCTTTTTTAGAGTACCCAGAAAGGCTCCTCTTCTATGGCTTCTATTACTTCGCACTCCGGCATGATTTTGGAAAAACAATCGTGTACATATGGTACAAATAATTTTTCAATACCGTAATGCCCTGCATCAATCACACACACACCCTGTGCTACCAAATCAATGCCCGTATGATGGTCTATATCTCCTGTAATGTACACATCGGCACCGGTGCGCAGCACATCTTTTACCATGCTCTTTCCTGCGCCCGGACATACAGCCACTTCACAGCAAATGGTATCCGGATTGCCAAACACCCTGACATTTGGCACGTGAAATGCCTCTTTTACAAGGCATGCTACTTCCTCCAATGTCATGGCAGCTTTTAATTTGCCTGCACGACCGATTCCTTCCGTAGCAATTTCATCCTCGTAAGTCACCTGCAGCACCTCGGTATCTAAAAGTCCCAGCCTTTCTGCAGCCGCGTCCGCCATGCCAATCACATCAAAATTGGTATGCATGGCATATACACAAATATCTGCCTGAATCAAGTTTAACAGTCTGGTACCAAAATAATCCTCATTGGTAATACGCTTTTCGCCGGAAAAAATAAGCGGGTGATGGCTTACTATCATGCTGATTCCTTCCTGAATAGCCTGATGAATCACCCTTTCTGTTACGTCCACACACAACATAACGGAATATACCGGCTTCTCTCTGCGGCCAAGTAGCAGACCCACATTATCCCAGCTTTCTGCAAATCCGGTAGGAAATAAATCTTCTAAGCACTGAATCACATCTTCACAAGTAAGCATCTTGTCACCTCGCTTGTATTCCAAAAACTTTATTTCTTTTGTATTTCTTTTATAATATTAATTTCCTTCTGCAGTTCTTCCACTCTCACACGAGCCTGGGGGCTGACTGCCTGCGCCTTAAGACGCTCTAAAAGCCCTTCCTTAAGCCCCAAAGAATAATCCAAAAACTGCATCAAAACAGGATGTTTCTCCTGCAGCAACAATGGTCCGTAGGTAAGCGCCATGTCATCCGGCATATCCGCTTTGCCGGGCTCAATATACATCATGGGATAATATTTGCCCTGACCCGGTTCTCCCCCATCCGCTTCAAAAATCATATCTTCTCTAACAATATGCCAGCCAATATCATAAATATACTTACGAACCAGATTTAGCTCCGACTGTGGCTGAAGCACAGCACCCTTCATACGGGCCATAACCCAACTGCCCTCAGCCATAATGTGCACCATCAATCTACCACCCATACCGGCACACAGAAACCGGTCTGCCTCTCCCGGTGTAACCTTCAAAAGACCGTCGGACAGTCGAAAGTCCAGCTTCTCTGTCACACCATATAGCACCGCATTCCGCTTTGCCTGCTCTAAGGGTCCCGCATTCACATCCGTGGCAATGACCTTCTCTGCAATGCCCTTCTGAATAAAAGTAATCGCCACATACCCATGGTCACAGCCTACGTCACAAATGGTATGGGACGTGGGCATGAGATTTATCACACCTTGTAATCTTTTTGAAAGTTCCATTAATCTAAATAATCCTTTAACTTACGGCTGCGGCTTGGATGACGAAGCTTACGCAGTGCCTTTGCCTCAATCTGTCTGATACGCTCACGGGTAACCTTAAACTCCTTACCAACCTCTTCCAAGGTGCGTGCCTTGCCATCGTCCAAACCAAAGCGCAAACGAAGCACCTTCTGCTCACGTTCTGTCAAGGTTTCTAATACCTCTGTCAGCTGTTCCTTTAATAAGGTATTGGCTGCTGCTTCTGCGGGCACCGGAACATTATCATCCTGAATAAAATCGCCCAAGTGGCTGTCTTCTTCTTCACCGATTGGTGTTTCCAAGGAAACCGGTTCCTGACTGATTTTAATAATTTCACGAACACGCTCAACCGGCATGTCCATTTCCTCTGCAATTTCCTCCGGACTCGGCTCACGGCCTAATTCCTGAAGCAGCTGACGGCTTACACGAATTAATTTGTTGATGGTTTCTACCATATGAACCGGAATACGGATGGTTCTTGCCTGGTCTGCAATGGCTCTGGTAATCGCCTGACGAATCCACCATGTAGCATATGTGGAGAACTTGTAGCCTTTGTGATAATCGAATTTTTCTACAGCTTTAATAAGACCCAGGTTACCCTCCTGAATCAAATCAAGGAACAACATGCCACGACCCACATAACGCTTTGCAATACTTACTACCAAACGAAGATTAGCCTCCGCCAAACGCTTTCTTGCATCATGGTCACCGTCCTCCATGCGTCTTGCAAGTTCAATTTCTTCCTCCGCACTTAAGAGTGGTACTTTACCAATCTCCTTCAGATACATTCTGACCGGGTCTTCGATGCTGATACCATCCGGCACGGATAAATCAATGTTTTCGATGTCCACATCTTCTTCAACGCTTAACAGAATATCATCATCTATAGGCGGCAAATCATCATCCTCTGAAATACGAAGTACGTCAATACCTGTTTTTTCCAGAGTATTAATCAAACGCTCAATCTGATCCAGTGACAGATTCAATTCTGCCATAAATTCTACAACTTCATTATATTCTAAGGTTTTATTTTTCTTTGACTTTCCTAATGCCAAAAGCCCCTTTACCTTTTCCTCGTATTTTGCTACCATGTTCTCATCCATTATGGTTCCATCCTTCCATTATTAAGTAGTATGAGCCTAAGAAAGTAAAATATGTACTTTAGCGAGCTCTTCCAAAGCTCTTTTTCCATCAATTACCTGCTGCAGGGCACTTACATCCGTGCCTAACTTGCCTGTATAGTACTCATAACTGTTTTTCTTTACTGCATAAACAATATCACGCAGTGCTTTTTCCTTATCCTGCTTGGTTTCTATACCTTCTAATTTGGTATGAAACATTGACGCCACCTCACGCTGCTCCTCCTCTTCGGTAAAGCGTGATAAGATAGCTGCCGGATTGTAATTGCCTTCGCTTAAATCCGCAAAAAGCATCTGTGCCACTCTTCCATAAAGCTCTTCCGTAAAATCAGAAGGCTTAATATACTTAGAAATCTGCCTGTAAATCTCCGGCTCATCGGTCAGCCAGGTCAGTAACATACGCTGGGTACGTTTTTTGTGGTCTTCCACTGTCTGACGCTTCTTAATCCCGGACTTAGGTCTTTCCACAGGCTTTGCTCCGCCTGTCTGTGCCGCATAGCGATTTACCAGCCTGCGCAGATTCTCAAAACCAATGTCATATTCACGGGCCACAGCCTGAATGTAATTTTCTCGTTCCACTTCGATTTCAAAACCACAAAGCTTACGGGCAATTTCTTTATGAAATTTGGTTTTATCCTCCGGGTCCTCCAAATTAAACTCTCGCTTCAGCATACGTATTTCAAACAAAAAACTGTTTTCCGCCTGCTTGATACGCTCCTCAAAGGCTTCCTTGCCCAAATGCTTCATAAATTCATCCGGATCCTTATAAGGCTCTAAGTTAATAATTTTACCGGTCAACCCCGCTTCTTTTAATATTTCAAGTGCCCTTAGGGCTGCCTTTGTACCTGCTCCGTCACTATCGTAGCTAAGCAGTACCTCATCCGTATAACGCTTAAGAAGACTGGCTTGTCCGGAAGTAAATGCCGTCCCCAGACTGGCAACGGCCTGCGTAAATCCTGCCTGATGCATGGCAATCACATCCATATAGCCCTCACAAAGAATAAAATTCCCTGCTCTGCTGGTACGCGCAAAATTTAAACCGTAAAGATTTCTGCTCTTGTCAAATACCATGGTTTCCGGACTGTTTAAATACTTCGGAGTACCATCGCCCATCACTCGGCCACCAAAACCGATTACCTTATGATTGATATCCTGAATCGGGAAAATAACGCGGTTCCAAAATTTATCATGTAGTCCAAAGCGTTCATCAAATGCCGAAATACCGGCCTCCACCAATAAATCATCACTGTAACCCTTATTTTTCAAATAAAGCGTCAAATCATTGGGCGTCTTCAAAGCATATCCAAGACCAAATTTTTTCATGGTCTCTTCGCTAAGCTCACGCCTCGTAAAATAATCACGCCCCTGCTTGCCCCTGTCGGTACGAAGCTGATAGTAAAAATACCTGGCTGCTTCTTTATTAATCTCTAATAGTTTGTCACGCTTGGACTGCTTCTGTCTCGCTTCTTCGGTAAATTCCACCTCCGGAAGTGTCACACCTGCCCTTTCAGCCAGGTACTTTACCGCCTCCTGAAAGGTATAATTTTCATAGTTCATAATGAAACGAATAACATTGCCCCCTGCACCACAGCCAAAGCAATAATAAATCTGCTTGTGACCGGAAACCGAAAAGGACGGACTTTTTTCATTATGAAACGGACAAAGTCCAAAATAAGAGCTGCCCTTTTTTTGTATTTTGACATAACTGCCGATTACATCTACTATATCATTTTTATTCCTAACTTCTTCTATGATTTCATCAGGATAATACATGAAGCTTCTTCCTTTTCTAATGATTAGCCCTGCCAGGACTGTGGAATATAAAAGGATTCGAAGGTGGCTATGGCAAATTTATCACTCATAGAGGCAATGTAATCACAAACCACAACTTCCTTCGGAGTACCCTCATTTAAAAATTTCAAATAGTCCTTTGGCAGTAAATCAATATGTTCTAAATAATGTTTATATAAAGTCTGTACCAAGAGAATCGCCTTCTGCTCCTCCCTTCTGACAGCCTTATTTTCGTATACTTCTACAAATAAAAACTTACGCAGTTTCATCATCGCATTCCATACATCCTCAGACATCATAATGTCCGGCTTGCCCTGGGAATGTATCACAATATCGTGAATCATATGATTCAACCGCTCTTTGATATTCTCGCCTAATACCTGACGAATCTCAACCGGAATATCCTTTTCCTGCAAGATATTACCACGGATAGCATCATCCATGTCATGATGTATGTACGCAATCTTGTCAGAAAGACGAACAATCTTGCCTTCCAGCGTAACCGGAACCCCTGCCGTCTGATGATTACGAATACCATCCCGGACTTCGAAGCTTAAATTCAAGCCTCGTCCATCCTTCTCCAACAACTCCACTAAACGTACACTCTGCTCACTATGCTCAAACGGATACGGACAAATCTCGTCCAAAGCACGCTCGCCCGCATGCCCAAACGGCGTATGTCCCAAATCATGCCCTAAAGCGATAGCCTCCACCAAATCCTCGTTCAAGCGCAATGCCTTGGCAATGGTACGCGCATTCTGACTGACCTCCAGGGTATGTGTCAAACGGGTTCGATAATGGTCCCCATTTGGTGTAAGAAATACCTGCGTCTTATCCTTCAAACGCCTAAATGCCTTAGAGTGCAAAATGCGGTCTCTGTCACGCTGATAAATCGGCCTAATATCACAGGGTGCCTCATATCGGTCACGCCCCTTACTTTCACAGCTAAGCGAAGCGTAAGGACTTAAATACTCGCGCTCCCACTGTTCCTGATTTTCCCTGATAAGCTTGTGTTCCATCATAACAAAACACCTCCCTGCGTAAGCAGTTGACTATAATATCAAATTTATTTGCTATATTATTCTTTTTCTGTGCCAAGACCTTAAATTCCTTTTTTCGGCACGAAAATCCACCACAAAAACTACCACAAATTATAGCCAAATTCTTATTTTCAGCCTGCAAAATTCATAACAATCGGCACAATAATTACCGTCAAAATACCGGTTACTACAATGGCAAGACTGCTCATAGCGCCTTCCACCTCGCCAATCTCCAACGCCTTACTGGTACCGATAGCATGGGAAGCACTACCCATACCAAGACCAAAAGCCACCGGATTTTTCACACGAGCCAGGCGCAAAACCGTCGGACCCACAAGCGGCCCCATAACACCGGCCACCACTACACCAATAATCGTAATACCCTGAATACCACCCAACTCATTGGTAACACCTAGGGCTATGGCTGTCGTTACACTTTTGCCCAAAACAGAATTGCGAAGTACATCCTCTACCCCCAAAACCTTGGCAAGCACCAGCATAGTAGCAATATGCGCCAGACAGCCACAAATGATACTAATAAGCACTGCTGCAATATTTTCCTTTAATACCTTTAACTGACGATATAACGGCACCGCCAGGCATACCGTAAGGGGCGTCAAAAGATTCCCGATAAACTTTGCCCCCTGCTCATAGGTTTCATATGGAATTTTGGTAACTACTAAAATTCCAATAATTGCAAACATAGAAATCAAAAGCGGATTAAAAATCGGAAGCGGCCATTTCTTTTGAATCGCTGCACCAATCTGATACATAAAAATCGTAAGAAAAATTCCAAAAAAGATTGAATTTGCGAAATACTCCTGCATTTATTTTTCCTCCTTTTTTGCTGTGATTTTCATGATAAACTGCGCTACAAGCCCCGTCACTATCATTACCACAATCGTAGAAATTACACACATGAAAAGCAACTGCACTACACTCCCCTTCACAATATCCATACTGTTCATCAAGCCTACGGAAGACGGCACGAAGAAAATTCCCATCATACTGATAAAGAAATCCGCAGTCTCCTCCACCATCTCCAGCTTCACCACATGCGTTACCAAAAGCAGTACCATCAACACCAACCCATACACGCTGGCCGGAATCGGAAACGGCAACAACGCATATAATAACTCACCTGCAAAGCTCACCCCTGCAATAATACCAAATTGTTTGAAATACTTCATTTGTATGCCCTCTCTAAATGACAAAATATTTTACCTTAAATATTTATTATACTTTCAATTGGTTCCGGAAGTCAACTAAAAGAATGAAAACATCCTACTGTTTATTTAAAGAAAACCCTTGCTTCGTACCAATTTTTATGTTATCCTATATCCAACGACAACTCTATATGATTTATGTACAGAAGATAAAGAGCAAGCATCCTTGCTCCGGGCAAGATTAAAATAGCGAGGTACATAAATATGAAAGAGTATACCCATATTGCAAATGCAGTAGACCTTGCTAAAGATAAAACAGAATACGACATTCCGCTCAAGCAAATCTTAGCAAATAAAGATGTCTTGGCATGGATTGCCAGTCGTTCTGTCAAAGAACTGAAAGGCTACCCTATCGATGTCATCAAAGACTGCATCGAAGGGGAACCGGAAATATCCAGCATTCCAGTGGCTCCCGGTCAAACCAACGAAGCCATTACGGGGCAAAATACAGAAGATAACGTAATACATGAGGGCACTGTCTATTTTGACATTCGCTTCACCATCATGACACCGGGTAGGGAACGCATCCGGCTGATACTAAACGTAGAAGCTCAGAAAAAATTCAAACCCGGCTATGACCTGGTCACTCGCGGCATCTATTATGGTGCACGTATGATTTCCTCCCAAAAGGAACGTGAGTTTACCGGAAGCGACTATGACAATATCAAGAAAGTGTATTCCATCTGGATTTGCATGAACGCCCCCAAGTATGCACAAAATACCATTACAGAATACAGTATACAACCCACAAAGTTATATGGTAACTTCCGCGGCAAGGCACGCTATGATTTAATGAGCGTAATATTCATCTGCTTGGGAAAACCTTCCCTAGAAGATGGCTTAGCTGAAGATGAACATCAGCAGCTCTTGGATCTCCTTTCTATGATTTCTTCCTCAGAAATTCCTGTTAAAGATAAGCTAACCTCGCTGGAGAATGATTACCATATAGCCACTACCCGCGAAGTAAAGGAGGGGATTAATAGTATGTGTAACTGGAGCGAAGGCATCATTGAGCAGGCACTTGAAATGGCAAATGAACACGCAAAAGAGCTTTATGAAAAACTCGTAAAAGAATATGAAAACAATGGTGCTAAAGTATTCGTCGAGGAACGGGCTGAAGAACGTGCTAAAGAACTTGCCGAGGAACGGGCTAAAGAACTCGCTGAGGAACGAGCTAAAGAACTCGCCGAGGAACGGGCTAAAGAACTCGCCGAGGAACGAGCTAAAGAACTCGCCAAGAAATGGGCTAAAGAACTCGCCGAGGAACGAGCTAGAGAACTCGCCGAGGAACGGGCTAGAGAACTCGCCGAGGAACGGGCTAGAGAACTCGCCGAGGAACGGGCTATGGAAAGCACACAAAAGAACATATTGAGCTTAATGAAAAATTCCAATATTTCTTTTAATGACGCATGCAACCTTCTGGATATTAATTCCGAAGATTATGTTTACCTAATCGAGTAAAAAAAAGCATGAATGAACATGCATAAATAGTCATTTATCCAAAAGGGCAACTCTTCCGGACATCTCCCGGCGTGAATTGCCCTTAAAATTTTCAAAAAGTTGTTGACAATGCGACAATAATCGTGTATAGTATTTTTTGTTGTGAGAAACATATAAGTTTTTCAGAAATGCGGAAGTGTCGGAACTGGCAGACGAGCAAGACTAAGGATCTTGTGGCTATTGCAGTCGTGTGGGTTCAAGTCCCATCTTCCGCATGATGGACGAAATCAGAGCAGGTCAAATGACCTGCTCTTTTTCCGTCCTTTATGCCGAGGAGTCCCTTGCCCCCAAGGTCCAAGGTCTCCTCGACATAAATGTCTCGTCGGTCGGTTCGACGGGAAAAAAGTCCACCGGACCTTTTTCTTAATCCGTCTCACCCCATCTTCCGCGGTTTGAATGTTTACACTTTTTTACACTCGTTTGTGGAACTATACATTCAGGGTTTTCTCTAATTCATTGCGTTTCTGCTCGTCTGAATACCGGGAAAAGCAATAATTAGGCAACTTTTTGATGATACGGATGCAAGTATTATTTTGTGTGGACATACTCATGTGCGTAAGGAAATTCATGAAAAAAACCGTATATTATTAAACCCCGGAGCTGTGGAAATGCCTTTACAGAGTGATGGCAAATCTCAGTTTTTAATCATATCGGGAGAAAATTATCAGTGGAAACATGAGTTTATAGATTTAGAGTACGATATTGAAGCGGCAATTAAGGAACTACAAGAAGAAAATTTGTATGAAATAGCACCATGTTGGACAAGAATCACGGAGCATATGCTACGGAATGGAACAGTTTCTCATGGTACAGTATTGACTAGGGCAAACCAATTATGTCATGAGGAAACTGGTAGTTGGGGGTGGCCTAATCTTCCGGAGAAATATTGGGAAATGGCCGTAAAAGAGTGTTTGGGTGCATAAGTAGATAGAACTACAACAGATGCTTCCGACGTTTTGAAATATGTGCCTTGACTTTGGATGATGTGAATGGTAACATGATTACAATAAATAAAGCTCTCGTGCAGGATTCAGATAAATCCCAAGGGTTCAAGGAAGGAGCTAAAATGGAACATCAGATAATTCAAACACTTATAAATCGTTTTAATATTGAATATAGGAAACGGGACCGTTCCGGCATTTATGCTCTAACCTCTCGTGAATTAGCTTACAATTCCAACAAAATAGAAGGCAGCACGCTGACCAAGGAACAAACTGCATCTCTGTTCAATACCGGTATGTTGCCACATAGTGACGACTACTACCGTGCCAAAGACATAGAAGAAATGAATGGTCACTTTTTGATGTTTAACAAAATGCTGACTACCATAACAGAACCTTTGACTCAGGATTTAATCAAAGCATTTCATTACGAATTAAAATCAGGTGTATTTGAAGACAGAGCAAATGGATATGCCGTGGGTGATTACAAAAAAAGACCGAATATGATTGGTCTACACGATACTGCTGCCCCTGCTGAAGTACCGGCAAAAATGGCTGAATTACTGGATTGGTACCATGCACAGAAAATAAGCTTGGAAGTTTTGGCCGAATTTCATGCACGTTATGAAGCTATTCACCCATTCCAGGACGGAAATGGCCGAACCGGACGGATTATTTTGTTCCGTGAGTGCCTTGTCCATAGCATAATGCCGGTTATTTTGGAGGATGATAACCGCATGGAGTACATTCAAGGTCTGGCTAGTTATCGCGCTACCGGAGATATCCAGGCTTTAGTACAACTGTTTATCAAAGAACAAGATGTATACAGACTACAAGTGGAGAAATTTTTAATATAATGTAGTTCTGAATGTTGTTTGCAGCTATAGTCTTTGCGCGGTGTTGCCGAGCTTATTCCTCCTTAAAATGCTTGTACTGCTGCCCATATAAGACCAGTCATCAAAAACCCAACCATTGCTCCAAGTACAAGGTTAAGGAGCTTGTCTTGGATCTTATCCCATTTCTTTGCCGGTGCTTTCTCCATCTCATCCACACGGCTGTCCATGCGCTCTACTTTTTTGTCGATTGTACTGACCGCTTCGTTTGTATGCTTCACTTCCTGGACTAACTGAACCATTGTTTTCGATATGGTGTTTATTTCTTCTACAATAGGTTCCAACTTATCAATCCGGTGTGAATTTGATTTGGAACGTTGTTCGACTTCTGTAAGCCGGTGTTCCGTATTAAGCGCTACTTCCATAACTTGTCCTTTCTGTTGCGGTATCGCAACGGTTATTTCTTTCCAAACTGTAGTCCTTTATCTACTTCTCCTACAATCTCTGTATAATCTAAATAATCGCCAAGGGAGTTTCTGTTTAAGCTCCTTTTAATTTGTTGCAATCAAACGCCATAACATTTTTTCTTTAACTCCTATCGCAAGTTTAACATTTTAAACTTTACATGTCAATATATTTGTTAAACTTTTTAAACTTTTTTGTTGATATTTTTAAACGCATGTAATATAATGCTTTTAGAAGGAGGTGCTACATGGATAAACCAATTGCAGAAATAAAAGAACGTTTAAGAGTTGCATTAGATTTTAATAACATGACTGCACAAGAACTATCTGAAAAAACAGGTATTTCAAAATCATCTATCTCTCAATATTTAAGTGGATATGCAAAACCAAAAGGCGATAGAATTTATACTATATGTAAAGTCTTACACATTAATGAAACATGGCTTTTAGGTTATGATTTTCCAATGAAAAAAACTGAGTCTTCCCAGGATATGTTCTTTGAAAGAATAGAGCCTAATTTTATTTGTAGCCACCAATCATTACAGCGAATTGAGAGGTATGCACAAAAGATTAGTAATTTACTTACTCACGGAAAAGTAATTATTGATGTATTTGATAGTGAAGATCGTGATAAACTTATTGACTATGCAGAAGAGTTAAAGCAAAGGCAACGTAGTGAACATTTTAAGGATGTTAATACTGCTAAAGCTTTTTTGGAAGGTAGACAAATGCTTGCCGCTCTTCAATTAAACAATCTGGAAGATTCAGATTACATTGCTATGGCAAATATGATTTATAAAAATGATACGAAAGAAGAATAAATATTATGTTATCACTTACATTAGGGGAAATTGAAAAATACAACAATGAAGCAGACTGGGCAGCAAATGCATTGCTAAAACACTTTCATACAAGAAACCCTTTTACAATTCTACAATTAATTAACACAAATATTTCCACGCTGTCTCTAACTCATAATATAGGCGGATTTACAGATATCACCTCCTCCGATAATGGACTGCATGTTAATATTTACATTAATAAAGAATATGACTCATTCTCTCAGCGTATAATTGCTGCACACGAACTGGGACATGTTATTTTTGACTCTGATGCCCAATTAAACATGTTCAGCGATGAAAAAACTTATTCTAACATAAGTGACTATAGGGCAGATTTATTTGCTGTCAAACTTTTAGGATTAGTAAAAAATACTAATGAAACAAAAAACTTTTATACGCCAGAAGAAGTTCATAAAATTATTATGTCTAAATTGTTATATTCAAAAAAAGGTTGCTACGTTACTCTCAAGCAACAATAACTATTAGTTCTATTTTGTACTAATATGAAATGGATACCCAAATGATTAGCTTGACGGCGAAGGGGCATTTTTTTTACATAATAATTTTCATTAGCTACTTCGAACCATTAAGCGTGTTCGAGTTAATATAAAATATTTAAAGTAAACAAATAAATTTCACAGGAATACTTGACAAGACTATTGGATATATTTATAATATCACTAATTAGTGAATGACTGCTGTGCGGTCGCGAATTGAGTCTTGGAACTGTGTTCCAAGGCTCTTTTTGCATTGCAAGGACAATATTATGGAAACTTTTGATTATACAACTGTTGAAGAACAAATTGCAAAACTAAAATCACAAAATTTAATAATAAGCGATGAAGCAGCTGCCAAGGTTGCTTTAACTATATACGGTTATTCTAACTTAATAAAAAGTTACCGTGAGCCGTATACGATAATAAATCATTTGGTACACATCCAGATGAATATCTAAATTTTCGCAACTATAGTAATCGCAGAAAACGCAAGAAGCATTTTACTTTAACCGGAATTTTAGATACACTAAATAAGACGCTAAATACAGGTAAAGACCCTATTCATCATTACAAAACGGTTCATGAAATTGTTCCGCCTTGGATATTATTTAAAAGTATATATTTCACAACCATTGTTAATTTTGTCGACCTGTTCAAAACCCAACAAAAAAATGAAATGTTCAACAACTTATATGATTTGGACAACTTACACTTATCAGAAGAATCTGGTCGTATGCTGATGATGGACACTCTATTCATTTGTTTAGACTACCGGAATACAGCAGCTCATGGTGGGCGTACATACAATCATCAGTCTGATAATAAATTACGCGCAGAAAATATCTTTGGTATCGAACCTGATGGTATTGCACCTGGCTTTGGGCAATTTCTCTTTCTGCTTCGTTTATTAAGATATAAAAACCCTTTCTTATATTTAGATTCCGTGTTATCCAGCGAGGTAAATAGGCATTGCAGTCAGTTCCCTCAAGACGTCACTTATCTAGGGCAAATTTTGAATATGAATATAACCGCACAAGAGGTTGTCTGGATTTCACCCAACAGTAACAAGTGCCACTCTGATCCACATTATAGTGACATGAAAAATGCAATCAAAATCCCTTTTGCTGAAGCCAAAGATAAAGGATATGTTTGTTGTAAAAAGTGTAACTAAATAAAACGCCTCGGTGCGCCAACACCCGACTGTATTTACCCCTGCTCCCCTGCAAACTCCACCTTTATCCGAATAAACTCTTCCATATTCCTCATAAGGCAAAACAGTCTGGCTCTGTCCTCGAATTCTTTGCGTTCCACCGGAAGGGGCTTGCTTTTCATCCACACATCCATTTGCAGGAATTCTTGCAATAAATCGTTTCCGTTGTTTCCTTTTTCAAAAACTTCCGACATATCCCTTAAAAAGTCCGAAATTCTTTTTGCTGTAACAGGCGTGGTATGCAGACTGCGCACACTTTTGTACATTTCATACAGCACCATGCGTTGTCTGTCTCGCATAGCAATATACTCCATGTCGAAGGTATCTTCCGGATTAAACTGGTTGTTATAGTTCTCTTCTGCAACTTTTCTTGCATTTTCAATTTGTTCTGCAAGTACCTGAAAGCATGCTCCGTTGTAGTCGGATATATCCTTGTCTAAAATCCGTTCTGACATGCGGGAAAGAATCTTTACAATCTGTGCGTCCATCTCCTGCATCAATTGTTCTGCATAGTCTGTCCGTTTACGCAAATACATATTTGCCAGAATACCGGCACTCACACCTATCATAAAAATAAAGACCTCATTGGCTACGGTCTCCGTATTCATAACCCCAAAGGTAACAAAATGTGAAATCAGCACCGAATTCATAGCCATGGCACTATACCACTTACGTATTTGACAGAGGAAGATAAAGACTGCTAAATATACAAAATATGCCGTCAAAGTAACCCCTAGTATCCGGAAACTTATAAAGGCTACTACTAATGCCGCCGCAAAAGCATACAACCTTCCAAGTGCCGTATTTACAGTTTCTCTTTTTGTAGGCTGGATAGTCAGAATTGCCACAATTCCTGCAGAAATTGCAAATTCCAAATGCAACAACCTTGCAACCATTATTGCACCTATGGCTGCAAGTACGATTTTGAAAGACGAAATAAGGATATTTTTTTGCATACATTGCCTCCTAATGATTTAGAAAAAAGGCCCGCTTGAGCAGGCCTCTCTCTAAAAGATTTATTCTCTTCCGTATGCTTCCAACTGTGTCAATGCCGGGAACGGTGACTCGTCGTCTGCCTTAATCAAGGTACCAAAGGTCAGCCATTCTACTTCTCTTGCTGCAATGTGGAAGGTCTGTGCTCTGTCATACTTCACCAAATCCAGAACCTCTACGCTTCCGTCAGAGAAGGTAACGGTTGCCTTGGTCCACCAGGAATCGTGTGGGAAATCTGCACGTAAATATATCTTCAGGCAATCCACAGTAACCTTTCTGCCAAAGTCAATTCTCATCTCTGCATTCGGGTCTCTGTTAATCCCCCAGGATGCATATGGCCAGGAACCATGGCCGTGATTTTCCAATACGCCGTCAATAGCATTTCTTGCCGCAAATACAGACTCGCCACGGGTCTCAACGTTTGCACTTGCATGAGGATAACAATTTACTGCATCATGCAGGTCGTTCACGTTTACGGTCAGGTTGCGGTATTCTGCGATTTCATCCTCTTCTGCCACTCTTGCAAAAAGATAATGCTTGCTGCCGCTGAAGGTTTTTGGAGAATATACTTTTTTCTTTTCTCCAAAAGGAATCTGATAGGTAACAAGACCTGTCACATAACACATGGCGGCACCCAGTGCATCATCCACCTGCCATACAATATGCTTGTTTGCCGGGATAGTTTCCAGAATAATCACATCACCCTCGTTATACTCTGCACCATATACAAAGGACACTGCGTCCTCACCCTTCTTTTCCAAAAGAATATTGCCATCTTTGTCTTGAATTTTTAAAAGTATTGTTACCATATCTTTTCCTCCTTGCTTTTACCAAATTAAAAATTCGCGTCCTTTCAGTTTACACAAAGCTTCTACAAAGAAAAAGTCACCATAAATGATAGGAATATGTAAGCCTCTTCTACCTGCTTCTGTATGTGGATAACGTTCGGTGCCCATTAATACCAGCGCATCCTCGTCTTCCTCATAATTACAAAAATGTTCATCGCAGGCCTTTAAGATGTTGATTGCTTCCTCGGTATAATATTTTGCTTCTTCTTCGGAAACATATTTTGCAATTTCCAACAAACCACATGCCGTACAAACACCTGCTGTGCTGTCATAATACACAGGAGTCTCCGGTGCAGTAAAGTCAACTACCGGAAGATAATCTGTTTTCTTACAGTGCTCAATAAAGTAATCCGCAGTTTTCTTGGCTGCCTCTAAATACTCTTCTTTGCCTGCATGGATATAGGAAAGCACAGAGCCATACACTGCCCAAGCCAGACCTCTGGACCAACAGGAAGTCTCGTCATAGCCCTGGCCACCCAGTATATTTTGAACGCCTACCTTGTCTACTTCATGATTTACAATGTGATTAACACTTCCATCCGGACGGATGTGGTCACGCATCGCCATCTCCATGTGACGCATTGCAATCTTCTTGAAACGGTCATCACCGATTTCGTCCGTTGCCCAGTACAATAAAGGAATATTCATCAGGCAGTCAATAATGGAATAACCTGCTTGTGCCTCTCCGTTCCATGCGCGGATAAAATCACCGTCAATATTGTAACGTGAAAATAAGGTAGTGGCTGCAAAGAAATTTCTCACAGCGGAAGCCTCATTTCCGGTAAGACGATAATTCGCCCCACTGGTCAAGTGCCACATAAAACCTACATCATGATGTAAAGCTTTGTATTGTCTTAATGCATCGTCCAGCAATTCCTCGGAGCGCTCTGCTGTCTTTCGGTACTCCTCGTTGCCGGTAGCTTCATACATTAACCACATCATACCACCCCAGAAGCCATTTGTCCACCATGTTATTCCTTTTCCTACCCTATTATCATGCTCACCATTTACGGTAGTATATGGAATCTTCTCACGGCTCTTTACTGCTGTTCTACTTAATTTCTTATCTACCTTTTCCCAGGTAGCGTCAATCCAGTTCTGATGCTGTGCAATTACATTTTTCATTATTTCGTTACTCCTTTATAAAAATTATTTATGTACTTAATATAATAAATTGACGTTTTTCAAACAATATCATATAATACTATAAACTAACCTTTTTCACTTTTTTGCATGATAACTCAATGCACAAATACTTTTTATAAGACCAGGAGAACCTATGTATACTATATATCGCGGAGGCTATAACGCCAAGCATCCCAAGGATTATTTGATGTCTCGTCCAAGAGGACTTTATTGTTATTTATTTTTAATTATAAAAAGTCCGGCATCCCTTCAAATTGATGCCAGACCTTTTACCATTCATTCTACCAGTGCTCTTATCATCTCACCCAATACCCCATACCAATATAGCGGATTGGATTGTGAATATAAAAATGACTGGCTGTATTTTGATTGCACGGATGAAGACTTTATCTCTAAATACCAGTCTCTTTTTAATCATCCGATTCCTTTAAACAATAATATGCAGTTTTCACAGTATTTCCAGCATATTATCTGGGAAGACCACTATGCTCTGGAGCAATTCCGCGACGAAAATGTCTCCATGTTATTTGAGGTTTTCTTTAATAAACTCCTCCAGGAAGAGCAAACTGTAAAAACACAGCATCCCTATAACCCTTACGTGTCTCGCCTGCAGAAATTACGCTTACACATGCTATCCAAACCATATCACAATTTTACCCCTGCGGAGCTGGCTGACATGATGCATATCAGCCCTTCCTATTTTCAGGCTTTGTACAAAGATTACTTTGGCGTGCCGTTTAAAACAGACTTGATTAACATGCGCCTGGAATACGCCAGACGGTTAATCGAAGAAACCACGCTGCCTTTTGAGGAAATTGCGTACCAGTGCGGATATACCAACGAAATACACTTTTATCGCCAGTTTAAGGCGAAAATAGGGATGACACCGGGGGAATATAGGTTGACGGTGAGGTAACTATCAATGGCTACACCTAATTTCATATACACTGTAAAAGTTCTGTCCGTGGGTTTCATGAAACTCTACTATAATTTCATCCGTTTTTATAGTTTCAAAGCAAATTTCGTTTACTCTCTGGAAATTGCCTTTTACATCACGCAGTAATTGTTTTTTGCCATCAGTATCTTTATAGTAAACGGTAAAATCCTTTACCATTCGATAAAATAAATCTATATTATCCTTGTCCGCACTTCGGCAAAAACGATTTAAATTAGAATCAAAGAAAATCGTAATATTGGATATTTGCTGTGGTTCGTCCCAGCAAAGCTTAATCCACTGATTGTCCTTACCGTTGGAATGCCAAATATTACTCTGCTTGTATGGTCTGGTATAACCATTATGTAAATTTTCAGCCCCAAAAGCTTCTTTTTCACAATTTGCCTTAAAACACAGACACCCTTGCATTGCTACCCAGTCATATTCCTTCATCAATCCAGTTTTATAATCCACATGGGAAACATCGCTGTTTGGTTTTTTTATAGATGTAACGGCACCGGTATAGCTATACTTTGACATTGCCAGTTCCAATGCGCTGTTTTCTTCCAATTCGATAAAATAGTGTCCTGACGGAAGTTCTAAATTTATTGGTAAAACAATTTCCTCTATAGTGTCAGACTTTTCTACCGGAACAATATCGTAATATAATTCTATTGCCGGATTATAGTTTTCCCACTTATCCGCACTATAAATATGATAACGCAATATGGTATCCTGACTCGCTTTTCCATAGAGATTCAGACTGTCCACTCTGCCTTTTATCGGCAGTGACAGAGCCATATTATGCTCTAGCTTCTGAATATGCTCCTGTGTCAAATTTGATAATGGTTTTACACTGGACACGGAAACCTCTGCCTTTTCTGCCAGATTTTCAGAATCGGAATATCTCTTACCCACAATGTACTGGTCCGCTTTCAAAAGCAAATTCTGCAATTCTTCCAGATGTTCCTCTCCCACCTGCTTTGGAAGCACACCATATTTTTTGCACAAAAAGGCTGCAACGGCATTGGCCTGTCCTATGGTAGACAATGTTGCCATAGTACGAACAGTTCCTAATGCCACGTGAGACACGGACATACAGCGTCCCTCAATAAATAGATTATGGATATTCTTGGAATAACCACAGCGGTACGGAATCTGATAGATTCCCTTGAGATAAATATGTCTGTTTATGATTTCCTTAGAATAAAAACCATCTAACGCATGAAGATCTATAGACCATCCTCCATGCCCGACTGCATCTTCAAAATCTCTCTGATTTGTTATATCACCTTCTGTTAATATATAGTCTCCAATTAAACGTCTGGATTCCCTTTTTCCTGCAATCGGAGAAATATAACTAAACTCATAATTATCCGCATCATATTTTCCGCTGTTTTTGATATAGTCCCACACACCGTAAACCAATTCGCGATGATGTTTTAAAATCTCTTCGTAATCGTCCATCTGATTCAGGTTGCCATCCAGCTCATAGAACCACTGAAACTGATGAAAATTATTCGGTGGAATAATGCGATATTCCAGCACATCTGTCTTTGTATAATCTTTCGCAAAATGCGGTGGTTTATAACTCACCGGATGTCCTGTGTCATGTGCAAAAAATACCATGGTACTAGGCAGTACTCCGTCATCCGCCTGAACAGGAGCAAACTTCTCACCAAATTCCTCCTTGGATTCCCGACCATAACGATACTCTCCCCCTGCAAGATATCCTACTGTGCCATCACCGGTATCATCCACAAACAGAGGAGCTTTAAACACAAAACGCTTTTCTGTGGTTGTCTGCAGGCCGGAAACAGACTGAATGCCTCCGTCCTCTGCCATGTCCACGGCATCGATGCATGTGTTAGGAAACAGCATCAAATTCTCTTCTTCCTGAAGCTTATCCAATATTATTCCGTCCCATATATACCGATTCTTTTCAGGATTTTTATATAAATTCTCCAAGAACAATTCTTCGATAACTCCGGTCTCTCTTGCGTTATAATTGAATTCCTGCATGCCGCTGGCACCTACAATCATAATCATAAGTTCTGCACTGGCATTGCCGCCAAAATACGGACGATTATTAATAAGTACCGTTTTCAGTCCCATTCGGGCACTTTGCAGTGCAGTGCAAATACCAGGTAGTCCGGCACCTACAATGACTAAATCTACATTAATCTCTATTTCTTTTTTTCTCATGCACTCACCCCAAAAAATCCTACTACCCTTTCTCTTAACTAGTTCTTTTCCGTTTATTGTTGATATATCTGTTCTATTGTCTTTATAATCTGTCTGGAATATTCCCCTGTTGGAATAGTAGATGGTTCACCTTTTACTAACTTACAAAACTCTTCCAACTGTCTAAGTAAATGTTCCTCGTCATTCTCCATATCAACTTTATTCCAGCCTTTCCCGGTATTTTTCCATAGTTCCGTCGTATTTGTTACCTTAAGAGCCCCTTCCGTAAAATAGTATATGGATTCATATCCGCTATTGCCATATCCGCAGAAAGTAATATTAGCACTTACGTTATTTTTAAACTTAATAAATATCTGTGCATGACCTTCTATAGAACTGTCATTTTTAATATTTCCGGTTATTGCATGTATTTCTGTCGGTTCACTCTCCATAACATAAAAAAGTTTATCCAAAGCATGTGCACCGTAATTCATTACAATCCCGCCACCAGACAACCTTTTATCTAAAAACCAAGCAGGTCTATTTGGTGCAAAATAATTTGTTGTTCGCCTCTCTGTAAACATACACAGTTCACCCAGTTCTCCTGATTCATAGATTTCTTTTACCTTCCGGTTTGCTTCAAAATATCTTTGTACATGCCCAATAGCAAGCTTTTTATTATTTCGCTCCGCAGCCGCTATCATACAATCGCATTCTTCTACGGTATTTGCCATAGGCTTCTCCACCAAAACATGCAATCCACTATCTAAGAAAAATTGTGTTGCTTCACAATGTAACCAATGTGGTAAATTCAGAATCACTGCTTCTGCATCCGTTTCATGAACGATATCCTTGTAATCAATAAAATACGGGACATGATATTCCTCTGCAAGCGATGCTACAGCTTCTTTATTAATATCACAAATTGCACAAAGTTTACAATTTTTGGATTTACTGATTGCCCTCAAATGATTAATTCCGATAATTCCGGTTCCTACTACTGCTATTTTCAACATCATAACCTCCAAATTAAACTTCCGGTATAATAATTTCTATTCTTTTATCTTGTTCAAAAGCTTTTACAGTAGCCTCGATAATGCAAACTGGAGCAATATATGCCTTATAGTTAACAACACCCTTTCCAGTACTCACCATGTTATAAAACTCCAAAAGTTCTGCTTGTGAACACCCCTCCAATGATACCTCAAAACACTTTGTATGATTATTATCCAGGTTAACAGAAGCAGTGTAACCTGCTCCAAAATATACACTAACTGCAAAATCATTGTATTCGTACAAAGCACGTACACTATCCTTTTCTCTTCTGGCTATAACACTTCTTACATTTGTCCCAAAAATATTAGTCATCATCTCAATTGCGTGAGGTGCGTAAAACCAAAAACCGCCATATTCGCTTTCCATATGTATCGGAGCTGTAATATGGCCTCCTCTATGCGTGAAAGAATGCTGTCTAACTATTTCCGCCAACGCTTTGATTTCTTTAGAAAAAACCAGCGATGACCCACCACATATAGCTGCCTTATATTTTTGAGCCAGTGTCACAAGTTCTACTGCATCTGCAACATTCATACAAAGAGGTTTGTCAATCCATACGGGAATACCTTTTTCCAAAAATGGTCTTGCATACAACAAATGACTTTTTCCAAGCCGCGAAGTAATCATGACTGCATCTACCTGTTCAATAAATTCCAGATAATTGTCTGTAAAATATTCACAACTTGAAACACGCTGAATTCCTTCAATCCCGCTTATACTATCTTGCAAACTAGCATCTGCATAGACACCAATAATCTCTATATTGGGAAACAACTTTTCCCCTTCTTTGGGTGCTAAAAAAGCTGCAAAACTTCTTGCATGTGTACTTTCTGCCCCTATTATCGCTATTCTCATTTTATTTTTCTTGCCTCTGTTTAATTATTACATATAAACAACTTAACACCGGCCTTTTCTAAACATCCCTGAAGAACAGAAATATCTAGTACTTCAAAATCATCTGACAAAGCCGCTGCTGTTCCTGCTGCTTCTCCTGTTACTGCACATGCAGGAATTACGCGGGTAACATCCCACATGGAATCCTCGGCAGAAATACTTCTGCCTGCCGTAATCAGGTTTTTGATTTTCGTACCATGCAATGCACCAAAAGGAATTTCATAAATCGGTCCACGCTTTTTCCAGTTACTGATTATACCTACACTGTCTGCAAATTCTTTCCTTTCATCTTCCAAGGTCATGGTGTATTTTCCGGAAAGTCTACGTGTCATTCTTACCTGTGGTATCGTTGCAAAGGTAGTCGGTAGTAACGTTTCATCCTTTGCCTGCTTTTTTAGAAAATCATCTAAAATTGCATCATGTGCAAGCTGAACCATTTCACTTAGTTCTTCCCCACACACGCCCTGAAAGGTTTTGGGAATTAACTTTTCCATAGTTCCGTCATTTTCTTCGTCAGAAATATCAATTACACCCAGCATATTTAGCTGAAATCCTTTTTTGCCTGCACTGTAGTACCAAGCAGCCAGAGCATTTTTTTCTGCAAAAAGCTCCGTATCTTCACCGGCCATCATGCAAATATCTGCATCACCTGTGGCGTCTACCACAGACTTTGCCTTCACCGCACTTCTTCCGGACTTATTTTCAATAATTAAAGAAGAAATTTTATCCTTTTCTACCTGCACGCTACAGACTGTCGCTCCGTAAAGAATTGTTACCCCTTCCTTTTTTAAAAGCTGTTCCATCGCAATTGCAAAAAGCTGTGCATTGAACCTAACGTCAAAACGCTGTTTTTTTCTAGCCTCTAAAGCCTCTTTGTTCTGCTCAACTAACCACGCTGTTGGATACCCCGCTTCGTAGCCATATTTAATGGACAATCGGAAAAGCTCTTCGGCAAGTCCAAAACTCACCTGATGGCCTTTTCCATCACATAGTGGAAGGTATATTGTTATAAGACCTGCGGTTGCCAGACCACCTAACATAAACTGCTTTTCCAAAAGAATAACCTTAGCCCCCTGTCTTGCCGCAGCGATGGCAGCCGATACACCGGCTATTCCACCGCCTGCAACTAAGACATCACATTCATGTGTTATAGGTGTTTGCAAGGATTCTAAAATATATCCTGTCATTACCTTTCTCCATTAATAAAATAGTTTTTGGATTCTGACACCGTTTTATTGGAGTATTTGGATTAAAACCAATTAACATCACCAGGTTTATCCCCAACACCGAACGTCATTCCATTCCAATTACTCTCAAAATTTGTCGTTACTGTCATTAGTTCTTCTGTTTCCACAAATTTTGTCAGTTCAGCTTCCGGTTTTATATATTCTCTTTTCATCTCGATATATCCTCCCTCATCATTCAGTAACTGTATAACCAGTAGCTGAAAAATCTGTAAAACTGCTGCCGCTCCATGTCACACCCAAAGTATCGGATACTACCATAGGAGTAATTGTCAAACCTTCAAAGCTCGTGACTCCGGAAGCATTGATATAAAACGCCTTGTCGCTACCATAAACCGCTTGAACCATCTCGTCCTTAAATATAAGATCCTGAGTCCCATCCTTCCAAGTCAAGCGAATGATGACACTAAACTGATCATCAATACCATTACCATCGACTAATAACGCGTTCTGGATTGACGTCTCTAAACCGAAGAAAGGTCTGAAAATAAGGTTAAATATCGCTGAATCCCCCTCTTCCGCAATGCTATGCTTTTCCTGCTTCGTTATGTCTGCAAACACATATCCATCTGTGCCATTATATACTGGCATCTGCTTATTGGTTGTGGCAAATGTACATTTTGTGCTATCAACCTTTAAAACTCCGTTTTTATCCTCAGAACTGTCAACCACATTTCCTCCAAAAGTAGCCAAACTAGATGCAGTCAACGTCTTTCCGTTTAAATCAAGGGTAACACCACTATTAATTATAATATCTTCACTAGATGTAACATGAGCACACAAGACAATCTCAACCGCCCCAGTAGTTGGATTAGTTAATGCATCATGTGCTGCTTTAATTGCTTCCTGCAGGGTTTCATACTTGTCGTCACCTATCTGAGCTACATATGTCAATTCATCTGGCTCACTTGGCTCTGACGGCTCATCACCCACAATTCTAAAGTTTTCGACCCATAAATTGCTCTCCTCATTTCCTTTTACAACAGCGATGGCATCTACAAAATCAATCTCTCGCGCATTTGTTCGGAAATCATAATTTTCAGCAATTACTACTTCTCCAACCTCTGGATAAATTTGATTAATCGCAACTGTATATTTTTTCGCCTGCATATCAAAATCCATTTTTACATGGAAGCGATAATTGGCTGCAAAACGTAAGCCCGTTTCTCTGTACATATTGCCATCTCTGATACTTATTCTGGTATTGTTAATTTGAATAAGCATATTAGAATGCTGGTAAGTAGTATCTTCTGCTTTTTTATCAAGCATAATGCAGCAGTCATATTTAGTCTGAGTAACATTACTACCAACTACAATATCAAATTCTACTGAACCTTCTGTCATGTTTTTGCCAATTGAATACCAAGATTCCTCTGGATAATAAGTCTTATTATATACCAAGCCTGCCTTAAATGCACCTTCCGGAGCCTGCGTAATGCCATCCTTAGGCTCTGCATCAGGAATTTGTGAGGATGAATTTGATGCTGACTGAATTGTAATCGATTCATTTAACATACAGTGGAAATTTCTCCAAACATCTTTCTGGTAATTAGCACCTTTTCCTAAGAATTTTTCCTCATATTCGTCATAGGAAGAACCATTTGAAAAGCCACGGTATCCTTGTTCCATCTTGAATATTAAATCTTCATTACCCACATAAATTCTATTGTCAAATTCACGCATCTTTTTTGTAGAGGAATCCCATCCACCAAACATCTTCATGTTTGCATATACAGTATTTAAAATTTCATAGCTGTCATAACAATAGGTTGTACGGCTTCTTCCCTTTGTTGCCGCATATTCTCTCAACATGCCCATTTGTCCGGTATATGGAGATTCTTTACCTGAAATAATGTAACAATGTGGAAACTCATTGCTGCCTTTATTCCATTCATTGATTACCGCAAAGGAATATGTCCAGTCTAAACACTCATTGAATATGCCAATCAAATCGTCAAGTCCCTTACCTTTATATTTGAATGCAACCTTCACACCTGCACCGGTTCCGGCAGGACCACCTGCATAGTGACCGGAAACACCATCGTAATCAATTAAATAAACCGTTCCCCCATTTTCCATTGCTTCACTAATACATACGCCATTAAGATCTTTTGCTGTCCATGTTGTTAAAATATTTGTAAATCCTAACTCTGTGTATTTATCAATATAAGCATCATAATCAAAGCTTGTAAAAATTTCGTCTAAGCTCTTTTCCTCATTTTCAAAATACATTGCAGCATTAAGTACGACTGAAAGATACGTATTTACGTAATTTGGATTCCATGCCTTACCAAAATTACCTTTTAAATCAAAACCTGTACCATAATTATTAAGATCATTAAATCCCCAGTTTCCGGCAATAGCAAGACCCTTCATGAGCCAATCCATTCTATCTTTTTCGTCATCTGTCAATTCATTATAAATTTCCGGTGTATTTTTTATGAGCAACAAATCAGACGCAACAATGGCATGTCCCCAGAATGCACCAACACTTGCAAATGGCTCATTTCCACCTTTTATCAAATAACGAAGCTGTTTCAAAGCTGCATCCTTGCAAAGCGTTCCGTCTGTAGCCTTTATATCTGGATCAAATTTAGTAGCAAGTGTTAAATAATACAATGCTGCCGCACATTTTTCTGCCGGTTCGTAATTGCCTGTCCCAGATAACCAGCCTGCCGGTTCTAATGCAACTGCATCATCTATGACGCTCTGTGTAAAGTTTGGAACTACAGAATAGTTTGATACAGTTTCTCCGGTTGCCAAATAGCCAGTAATCAGTGTCTTAAGTTTTTCGTTTACTGTCACATTGCTGTCAGTAACAAAAAGCACCCCTCTGGAATCCCAAGTAGCAGTTTTCCCTGCACTTGTAGCTGCTGTAGCTAAAGAATACATTTCATTATCATTAATTTCGTTTACACCAAGATAGGTACGGATAAAACTTCCGGGTACAAGCACATCCTTTCCTTCAACTGCAAGTTCAGCTGCAGAGGAAAGTGTTATTTTTTCACCATTTACATATGCATCCGTTTGACCCGCCATGACAGCAATACCGCTTGTAAAATCAGTAAGTTCCGGGTGATCCATTTCCTTATCAGGAGCTACTGTCGTTGAAGAACCAGAATCAGGAATTATAGTCTCTGAAAATACCTGGAAATTATCTATCTTCAAAACATCATCTTGTTCACTTGCAGCAGCATCAATATATATTCTCAGCCTCTTTAAAGTATTATTTGAAAAAGTAAGGTCACCGTTGTATTTTTCTACACCACCTACGTAGGCAGTATACTTCATCTTCTCAAGATCTAATTTAAATGTAAGCTTTACAAATTCCTCACCAAATGTCACAAGTTTTGTTGTCTTATCTGCTCCCATTGCCTGTGCTTTATCAGCATAAAATAAATTTGTTGTCGGCTTTGAATCAGCACCAGAAGCTTGGAGTGCAATTGTATCTGGGCCTGTAGTTCCAATAGCTACATCCATCTCTGCCCATACCGGTGAAATACTGATAGCATTATTAAACGCTATTTGAAAATAAAAAGCACCACTTCCACCATTATCCTTAAACTCTAAATATCCTGCATCCACATTTGTAATTGAACCACCATCAGTTTTTACCGCTGTGCTTACAGAATATCCATTCTCAAAGGTTGCTGTGGAATCATTAAAATCATTTTTATATAAAATTGTACCTACTGTTGGATTAATCGGCTGTGTCGGTTCACTTGACTCCTGACTCGGCTCACTTGGCTCCTGGCTTGGCTCACTTGACTCCTGGCTCGGATCACTTGATTCCTGGCTCGGCTCACTTGACTCCTGGCTCGGCTCACTTGACTCCTGACTTGGCTCACTTGACTCCTGGCTTGGCTCACTTGACTCCTGGCTTGGCTCACTTGACTCCTGGCTTGGCTCACTCTCTTGTTTAAAAACGTCTTGGTATTCATTACTTGCATAGACTGCGAAGTTGTCAAAACCTAAATATTGTTCCTTATCTACTGGTTTATTGGAGTTCAAATTAATTTTTCCAAAATCAGCAATAGTCGTCAGACTTCCTGTTGCAGCTGGTTCTTCTGAATACTCACCAACCCATACAGAATAACTAAAATTCGTTCCTTTTCCTTCTACTTTTATAATAAATTTTGTAAATGAGTCGGAACTAAGCCTTGCAAGCTCTGTTTCTCCACAAGAAACAACATTACCTGCACCACTTAAAATTTTATCTTTATCGGATCCAGAAGACACTCTACCTCTTAAATACCACTCGGAAAAAGTTTCCTCTTCCGGACCAGCTCCACATAATGATAACTCTATCCAAAGTGGTGTAGTATCATTTTTTGTATATGCCTGTGTAAATGCATATGATAGGGTCGGTGTTTTAGACACAGGTGCTTCAAGCTTCAAATATTGATTATTGTCCTTTTTAGCTAAATTTTTTACACCATTACCTGTAAATGCATAATCCGTAGGCCATTCGTTGTAACTTTCAAAATCATCCTTTGCTGCATAAGTTACTACGTCTTCTGTTTGTGCGAATATCGGAACTGTGCAAACATTAGTAATTGTGAAAACACCCACTAACAGCACAGCAAGGGTTCTGACAAATTTATTTAATTTGTACGTTTTCATTCTGCTTCTCCTTCTTTCTTATAACACCACTTTAATTTTGTGGTTCTTCTCATCACCAAAAACAGTGATTCTATCCGTTTCCATTTTTGTTCCATCTACGTATAACTCTCGAACACCCTTACAACTTCCGCTCTCATTGATAATCTCTATTTCATAGATATCTCCACGGAACTGTCTCATACCGGTCACCCTCTTCCAATCCTTTGGAATACATGGGTCTATGCTGAATCCGTTATGTTCCGGATGGAATCCCAGCATATACTGTGCAATGGAACGGTATACCCAACCGCCCGTACCGGTAATCCATGCAAAAGAAGTTTCACCCTTTCTTGGGTTGTCAGGTCCCAAATACATATTGGTAAAGGCATATGGCTCACATCCGGAATGTTCAGATGGATTCCATTTACTGTCAGGCATAATCTTTAAAAGTGTCTCGTAACCTTCGTTACCTCTGCCCTGAATAAAATCACTTACTACCTTAAACGCTGCGCCATGGCAATACGTGGTACCATTTTCCCATACACCCGGGACAAAGCCTGTAATTCGGCCAACTTTTGGATCATATTTGGTATATGGCGGATAACAGGTCAACGGACCGTAATCGCAGTCTAGATACTTGTCCACAGCTGCCAGGCACTTTTCTGTACGCTCTTCGTCTGCAATGCCTAGCATGGTTGCCCATGTCTGGCCATTCAGATAAATCATACCTTCCTTGTTTACTTTAGAACCTACCGGAGTGCTGTCATCCTGGTAACCGGTGAGATACCATTCGCCATCCCAGCCATACTCATTTACCGCACGTTTAATACGCTCTGCACGTTCCAGCATTTCCTTTTCTATAGAAGCATCTTTTACAATCTCCCGTGCTATTTCCGCAACAGCATGTAAAGACTGATACAGTGCAATCGATGTCCAGACACTTTCTCCTTTGCCGCCTCGTCCAAGACCATTCAGAGAATCATTCCATTCACCCATATGTGCAAGTACCAGATTATGAGGTCCCATATCGTCAGAGGAATATCTTGTCGTGGTTAAAATATGTTCCCAGACTGTGTCAACCTTTCCTTCCATATAACATACTTTTTCTTTCAAAAACTCGACATCTCCGGTTTCCTTGATGTATGCATTAATGGTTGGTGCTACCCAGGTCGGTAAGTCGGAATATTCTTCATCCCTCAATGGATTCCAAAGCTTTGCACATGCTCCGGATTCGTGGATGTGCTCTAAAGTCTCCAGAATTTTTTCTCTTGCAAGAGCCGGATTAAAAGCCACAATGCCCCAGGAATCCTGCAACTGGTCTCTGAAACCTTTACTGCCGGCACGACCAACCTCTACACAGAGCTGTACCTGCTGTTTTAACCAGTAATTCGCCAAATCGTTTACTTTTTTATCCGGTGTCTGGATATTCATTAAACTGCAAAGTTTCTCTTTATCTGCCGCATGTAACCTTAGTGCTTCCTCAAAGCGACCAGGTTCCAAAACCTTTGCAGAAATTCTCTCAGCTGTTTCACGGCTGTTTGCACTTCCCACAGCAAAGTGGATTACCTTTTCTTCCCCTGCTGCCAGTTTCACATTCCATTCAAATACGCCAATCATAGTTTCACATGCAGCTAAGGAATTCCCAAGCATGCCTTCCTCTATTGCCTTTGGCATGCGTACATCACCGTATGTACCAATAAAACTGTTTTTGGAAGTTTCAAAAGCTGTCACTTCATAATCTGTACTGCAAAAACCATGGAACCAGTCGTAAGGACGTTCTTCCGCATTGTTTTCTGCAAAAATCATACGTTTATCTGCATCATAATAAGCACGCACCCAGCTTTCATATTCGCTTCGTCCCTGATATCCCTTTAAGTCGAACTCCACGAAAGGATATATGGTCACGGAACGCGCTTTCTCGTCTTTATTGAGAATTCGAACCTGCCACATTTCCGCCGGCTCATCATGACTTACGGTACCATGTAAAGTCACACATATTTTATCCTTGGTACTATAGATAGAACTGTAACCAAGACCATGCACACACTGATACTCATCCAAAGTTTCCTTCACCGGATACCAGCCAGGATTCCAAAGTTTACCGGTTTCATTATCTTTAATATAAAAATAACGATTACCGTTACCCAAAAGTTGAGCGCGCGGCTTACCAATCTCGCCTATATACTGAGAAGTCATACCACGATAACCACCATTGCCACCGCCATTCTGGTTCACTGCGGATAATATCTTTTTATTCCAGAAATAATTTACCATAGGACGTTTTAAATCTGGTTTCAAAATTTCGTATTCATTTCCTATGTCGTTAAATTTTCCAATCATAGCCATCTAATCACCCTTTCACTGCACCAATCATAACGCCTTTTGCAAAATGCTTCTGTAAGAACGGATATACACATACAATCGGAACTGTAATAATTATGATAGCTGCATACTGCATAGCATCTGCATATGCATTATAATTATCACCCACGCTTTCTGCTAAAGAACTGTTCTCCAAGAGCACAGCACGCAAAATATTCTGTGCAGGAAGCTTCCATTTATCTCTTATGTAAATAGATGCATTGAACCATGCATTCCAATGTGCCACACCATAGTAAAGTAACAGCACTGCCATAGTAGGCTTCATGAGTGGAAGTACAATCTTAAAAAGCACTTTCAAATCGCTTGCACCGTCAAGGTAAGCCGATTCGTGTAAACTATAAGGAATTGCTTCCATTGCCGTTTTACAGATGTTTGCGTTGTAAACACTCAAAGCCCCCGGCAAAACCAGTGCCCAGATTGTATTATAAATTCCTAAATCTCTTACATTTAAATAATTAGGAACCAGACCACCATTAAAAAACATGGTAAATAAAATCATATAAATAATTGGTTTCTTCCAATATACCTTTGTGGTACTTGCCATAAAATAGCCTGCTAATACTGTAAGAACAATATTAATCGGAAGTCCTATTGCCAGAACCATTAAGCTATTTCCAAAACTCCTCATTAAAAGTGGATGCTGAAACGTAAGTCTGTAAGCTTCCACATTAAACTCTCCCGGCCATATAAGTAGTTCCTGACTGGCAATATAGCTACCAGAGCTAAAAGAAGCTACCAAAACATACCACATAGGATAAAAGGTTGCTACTGCCAGAAAAATTAATATCGAATATATGATAACATCCAAGATACAATCTTCAATGCTTTTCCTTTTTTTTCTTTTACGCATAATGCCTCCCTATCTGCAATATTTCCCTAGAATAATCCACTTTGTCCTAATTTCTTGCTTATCTTATTTGCACTTACCAAAAATACAATATTTACTATAGAATTAAACAATCCTATTGCAGTACTGTAACTGTAATCTGCATCAAGTAAACCTTTACGATATACATAAGTGGAAATTACATCCGCCACATCATATGTCAGCTCAGTGTACAGAAGTAATATCTTCTCCATGCCTATATTCAAAACCTGACCCATCTTTAAAATCAACAGCATGGAAATAGTAGGCATCAACCCCGGAAAAGTGATATAGCGCATCTGTTGAAGTCTGCTTGCACCATCAATCTTGGCAGCTTCATATTGTTCCTGGTCAATCCCCGCAAGTGTTGCTAAGTAAATAATGGAACTCCAGCCAATCTCCTTCCAAATTCCGGAAATAATATATATAGGATAAAACATCTTTGTTTGAATAAGCAGATTTGCTCTCTCCCCACCAAAAAAAGCAACAATATCATTAATAAGACCATCACTCTGACAAAACTGATGAATTAGGCCACACACTACTACCATAGCAATAAAATGTGGAAGGTATGTAATTGTTTGAACAGTACGTTTGAACCAAGAGCACTGAACCTCGTTTAGTAATAGCGCTAGCAAAATTGGTGCCGGAAACGTAAATAGAATATTTAAAAAGCTAATTGTAAATGTATTTCTTACAACTCTCCAGAAATTAATGTCTTTAAAAAAACGAACAAAATTATCCAGACCAATCCAAGGACTTCCTTCAATTCCAAGCCCTGGACGAAATCTCTGAAAAGCAATGATAATACCATACATCGGCTTGTAACAAAAAAGAATCAAGTAAACAACAACCGGTAATATCATAAGATATATCAGTTTATTTTTTTTGAAATCTTTCACAATTGTCTTGTATGATAACATAAGTCAAATCTCCTTAGAAATACAGCAGGGAATAGCCACAGAGGCTCTCCCTGCTGTAATTATAATTATTTTGCTAAATAACGGTCATACGCTGCCTGCTGAATAGCCTGACATTCTTCAATGCCCATCTTACGTAATTCTTCAAGGAAAGCATCAAAGTTATCCAAAGATTCTTCTCCAATAATATACTTCATTGCCATTTCTGCACAACGAGCACTAATGGAATCAAATTTATCACTGTACGTAATGGTTTCTTCTTCAGTTAAAGCTAACGGAGGTAAAACATATTTGCTGTTATCTGTGTTATCAATCCACTTATATACTGCATCTGCTGAAGTTTTTGCATTGATAAGTTTTACCAAATCAGCAGCCTGAACAGTAGCTACAGTACCACTGTGCGTACCACTATATTTCTTAGCAGCTACAATTGTACCGTCCGGATCACTTGTAATCTTCTCTGTCCACTGTGGCTTACCTTCTGCATCTAAATAATAGGTATCACCTTCCTTACCAAAGTTACAATACATACGTCCTTCTTCTGTGAAACCATAGTTTAACCACTTAAGTGCAGTGATTAATTCTTCTTCGGAACATCTTGTTGTAACCATAGTTACTGTAGCTGTTGTTCTTGTACCAGACTGGATTCTGCTGGTAGCCACACCTTCAGCTAATCTAGGATATTCCATACCTACCCAATCAGCACCTGTACCCTGTGCTTCTGCATCTGCAATCCAATTGGTCAACTGGCTAAGTGCTGTAATGGATACACCCACTTCATTAGCAAGTGCTTTTGCACGCAGTGCTTTGTCATCCATAGTAAAACTATCCTGGTCAATAAGACCCATTTCATACCATTTGTGAAGAACTTCGATAGATTTCTTCCATTCTTCATCCATCTGGCCAAACTGCACCTTACCAGTTTCATCTACATACCATCCAGGGATACCAGCATAAGAGAAAATAGTTGCCTGTGCATTAGTACCGGATGCAATACCCATATTGTATCTTTTCTTGTTAAAACCAAATGTTGCACCATACTTTTCTTTAAACGCAACTAATACTTTTTCCCAGTCTTCCAATGTTACCGGCATTTCCAAGCCACATTCTTCCAACCAGTCTTGACGGATAACAGGTCCTATATAAGTTCCGTTGTAATCACCTTCTGTGTGACCGTATACGCCATAAATATGTCCATCATCTGCCTTAACACTTCTTAATAATTCCGGATCAGAATTTAAATATTCCCAATAGTCAGGTGCATATTTTGGCAAATAGTCCGTCAAATCATAAATCATACCATCTTTTGCCAACAATAAAGCATCTGCCAAAGAAGTATCGTTTGTAATCATGTGTGGTAATTCATCATCTGTAAGCATTAAATTGTATGCCTCATCTACGTTAGCACCTGCCACAGGATAAATCCACTCTAATTCTATTCCTGTATTTTCCTGTAAACCTATATGATATGGAGATTCAGTCCAGTCAGCATATACAGAAGATACAGGTGGCTGATTATATGTCCACATGCTTAACTTAACAGCATCCTTTAAAGGATATGTAAGTTCTTCCTCTACTACCTCCGTTGCAACTTCAGTAGACACCTCAGTGCCTGCTACATTTGTTTCCGTACCTTCTGTTGACGCAACCGGCTGTTTTCCACAGGCTGCCATTCCCATAACCATAGTTCCAACAAGAGCCATGCTGAGAATTTTGTTTAACAATTTTCTTTTCATATTATTTGTTACTCCTTCCTCACAACTATTTGTTGTAATATTATGAAATTGTAATGTGCATACATTCATTTGTGAGCGCTCTGTTTGCACTTGATTTCTTTTTATCAAATTTTATATTTTCTGTAAATCAATTATTTCTCAAATTATTAATGATAACTCAAATTTCGAATCAATAATTTTTAATTTATCCTTAAAAAGGAAAACTTTCTCATATACTATTCCAAATTCCTATAAATTCCCGGCGTAACACCTTCCCACTTTTTAAATGTATTTATAAATACAGTACTGCTTAAAAAGCCGTTTTCCTCCGCAACTTGTTTTATATTTTTATTTGTATTTTTCAAATCATCTTTTGCACTTTTTACTCTGGTCTGAGAAATAAAATCCGGAATTGAAATATCATATTTCTCTTTAAACAACTTAGATAAGTAAGATGCTGACACCTTCATCTCTTCACCTAACATAGCAACTGAAAGATGAGAATCTCTAAAATGTTCAAGAATATATACCTTAACCCTTTTACAAATGTCTTCCTGCTCGGAGCTTTGCTGTTCTTTTTCCCAAAGCATACCAAGAATCTTTGTAAGTTTCTTTTGAAACATTTCAAGTGATGGCTGTAATATCAGTTCTTCAATTAGATGTTTGCGGTTATCTATCATTCCACTATTAGATAAGATAGCCTTATTCAATACACTCATCACCTCGTACTTAAAACACTCCACCGTGTCCATCGCTGCATTTTCATGAATTCCATAGACATCCAAAAGCTCATTCACAAATATTTCCGGAGTTTTTGCCGGAGCGGAATCCTTCATATAGCCAATTACCATTTTGGAGAGCTTTGACTCTGTACTTACCAAATAGCTGAATTTTCTTTCTTTTATCACGCTATAGCAAATACAATTTCCTTCTCCCAAAAGATATTTGTAATGCAGTGCATTTTGAGCCTCCTTATAAGAATTCTGTATCTCCTTCATGCCTTCACACATTTCACCTAATGCTATTGTAACGGTCATTCGGAAATGCTCCTTTAAGAATATCTGACCCTCTCTCCACATCTCTATTTCGTCGTCATCCGCTACACCTTCCCGTAAATTCACGAGTACGGCATATTGATTGTCTATATTGCTTACCACATATCCTTTATGCTTTCGATTGCACAATTCTTCAAATACATTTTTTATAATAAATCCTTGTAAATCAATATCTATTTCCGGACTTTCATTTATAGAAATAATAGCTACCCTGAACCTATCTGAACACAATTCAATTCCATGTTGTATAAAATCATTTTCTCTGTAAGACACTCCTTCTACATGCCCTTGCAAAAGAGATGTCACAAAACGTTCCTGCTTTGCGTGTTCACTTTTTTTACTTAAATATTTCTTTTCACTAATATTTTTTTCCAGAATTTTTTCAATAAATTCCAATTCAGAACTTTGGTCTGAGTCATAATGTAACATATTGTGCGCTTCAATTCTATTTACGACATTCCATAAAGGACTGTATGTTCGCTTAGAACCACGATATGCTATAAGAACGCTGACAAAGGTACAAGCTATACCACTTAAAATACAGATCAAGCGCATATTCGATAGTGTTCGCCAAAAGTAACGTGCAGGTGTAGCATAAGCATAATATCCCTTAATACTTTCTGATTCCCATGCCTGCATAATATAGCTCTCTTCTCCTATCAGCGTTTCATACGGTTCATTTGAATTCATATAATCGTTCAAATGATAATCCATTCTGCCGTCTCCACTGAGAAGAAGCTCTTTATCCTTATTAAATATCAATAATGTCCCTTCCTCAGAAAAATACTTTTCCGTCATAATTTTGTTCAAATAACCGGGTGAAATTATTTGGACTACTACATAATCCTTGGTAGAATTCCCACTAAAAGCTTTTCTCATTGCAACACACAAAAGAGGCTTTTCCTCATCCCCTTTTATTGTATAAAGGGTTGCTTGCTTTTTCTCACAATTCAAAACATTGTAAAATTCTTCTGCCACTCCGGAAGCATAATAAATAGACCTATAATCCTCTACATTCATAGAGCCCTTATAGCCAGATATAATACGCTCATTTCCTGCATAATACACGAAAAAATCTTCATATTTCTCTCTTGGATGCTCGTTAAGCATATCTATGATTTTCTGAATATTATAAGTAAAATTTTTATTTCCGTTTTTTGCAAAAGATGCATATTCCTCACATAGCTTATTATCAGCAATGGAGCGCCCTGTCATTTTCATCTCATATAATGTTGTATCAATTAGTTCAAAAAACTGGTTTAGCGTCTTCTTGTTAGAACTTAATGTTTGTTCTTTCACAATACTCTCTGCCTGAAGATACAAAAAAACAAAAGCCAGAATAGGAACAATTAAAGTTAACAAAAAATCTCTTAATATTTGTGGAAAATAACTTTTGCTTTTTCTCATATTCTACGCCTTCCTTCTTTACAAACTATCAAATATTATCATCTTAGTATAATTTTAGTTTATCTAAGAATCTTGCAGGGTGTAAATCAATGATTTCTTTAATCATCAATGAAAATAAAAAAGAATTACTGCCATATGCTGATTATCCACTTTTTGTCAGGAAAATTAGTTTTGGCAGTAATTCTTTCTTTTATTCTTGAATAAATGATTGTTATTTCTTAACAAACTGGTAAACCGTTTTACGCTCCGTATTCTCCAGACTGGTATCTGCATTTTCAACAACCATAACGGTCGCATCCTTGCTGACAACGATATGATGCCAAACTCCTCTTGGAATATTATACACTTTGCATTTTTCCATCTCGTGAGGCTCGTAGTTCTCATAAAGAACAGCACTACCTTCCAAAAGAATAAACGCTTCCTCTGTTTTCAAGTGTCTCTCTAATACTCCAAAACTAGCAAATCGTTCACTGTATCTAAGAAACCCTATTTTCCAGCCGTCTGATTTCATCATTACTTTGAAATCTTCACCTTTGAATTCCATAATATCCATTTACGTAACATCCTCTATCTCTGAACACGACCGGAAGCATTACCAGCTGCAAGTGCTTCTACTTCTGCTACAGATACCAGGTTAAAGTCATGTTCAATGGTATGTTTTAAGCAGGAAGCTGCTACCGCAAAATTAATAGCATCCTGTGGCGCTTTTTCACTAAGTAACGCATAAATCAAGCCACCACCAAAGCTATCGCCACCGCCTACACGGTCTACAATGTGCACCAGATAGGTTGGAGAGAAATATGCCTGTTCACCATCATACAGCATAGCGGCCCAGTTATTGTCACTTGCAGTGATACTGCCGCGAAGGGTAATTGCAACTTTTTCACATCCAAAACGTTCACACAACTGTTTTGCAACGGAAATATAACCTGCATGGTCAATTTTACCGGCATTAATATCTGTGTTTTCTGCCTCAATGCCAAATACATCTTTTGCATCCTCTTCGTTTGCAATACAAACATCTACATACGGCATTAACTTAGACATTACCTCATTTGCCTTAGCACTACTCCAAAGCTTTTTACGGAAGTTTAAATCACAAGAAATTTTTACACCACGAGCTTTTGCTGCCTTACATGCTTCCAGGCAAATTTCCGGTAACTCGCCGCCCAGAGCCGGTGTGATGCCTGTCCAATGGAACCAGTCGGCACCTTCAAAGATAGCATCCCAATCAAAATCTGTTGAAGATGCACAGGCAATAGCAGAACCCTCACGATCATAAATAACCTTGGATGCGCGCTGGGAAGCACCCTTTTCTACAAAGTAAATACCTAATCTTTTTCCGCCTTTTACTACACCATTGGTATCAACACCATAGCGTCTAAGTGCATTAATTGCACACTGTCCTATATCATTATCCGGCACCTTAGTCACAAAAGCTGCATCCATACCATAATTTGCAAGAGATACTGCTACGTTTGCTTCGCCGCCTGCATAGGTTGCCTCAAAGTTTTCTGTATGTAAGAATCTCAGGTATCCTGCCGGATTTAATCTCATCATAATTTCACCAAATGTAATAATACGTTTTTTCATGTTTTATTCCTTCCTTTCTTTTCCTGCTTTTCTTTTACTTTCTCGCATTTTCCACAAATTCTTTTGCAAGAGCAGTAATTTTATCAAATTCGCCTCTTGCAATCCATTCTTTATTTACCAGATTTCCGCCTACTCCAGCTCCATCTACACCAGCCTTAATAAATTCGCCGATATTTTTTTCATTTACACCACCTACAGCTAACAAACGTACATGGTTAATCGGACCTCTTACAGCCTTAATATAAGCGGTTCCCAAGCTGGAGGTTGGAAATACCTTTACAAAATCAGCACCATAGCGATGTGCATTGAGAATTTCTGTTGGTGTAAGTGCTCCCGGCATAGATACCATACCGCCAGCTACCGTTGCCTTAATAACTTCTTCATTCGTGTCAGGTGAAACAATAAACTGTGCTCCGGCATTTTTAGCAAGCTCTAACATTTCCAAGGAAGTAACGGTTCCTGCACCGAAAGCCATTTTATCGCCTAAGCGAACTACCAATTCATGAATGGTGTCAGAAGTACGACCTAATGCTTCCGGCTTACTTTGGTCAAAGGTAACTTCCAGAAGTTCAATACCACCATCATACAAAGCCTGTGCAAGCTTTACACAGTCCTCACCATAAACGCCACGGACAATGGCTACAATTTTTTTATCTAATACTTTTTGAATAATTTGTTCTCTCACTTTTACTCCTCCTATGCTGATACGTCATAACCGCAAATACGAAGTGCTACTAACATTCCCAGCAGCATTTCTGTACCGGAATTACTTCCCACCTGCGTTAATTTTGAAATGTCCAGCGGTTCCATTCCGCATAGTCCATTCCAGACTTGTTCCATCCGTTCAAAATATGCTCCCTGAATAATCGCCTTTAAATAGGCACTGCTCACTTGATTGGTATGGCTATCACACAATTCCAATATATTCTCTTTAAATGAACAGACAGACTGTGAATATTTTTGTGGGAACTTACGGAAAACATAAAGCATTCCCAGCATTACATCATCCGCAGATGGTGTCAGACCTGTCCCCAGCCCCAACATTTTATCTACGCAATAGCTTATTTCGCCTTCTGCATGGGACAAGGCATTCATTAATTTGACAAGATAGGGATATGCCTTTGCACAATAAGGATTTAACTGTATGACAGTATTAGTCTTTTTGCCTAACACCAACGGCTCCACAAGCATGCTGATTCCACGTTCTTTTTGAAGTGCTGCTACTTCCATGGCAGCCTGTTTAATATACCTCTTCTCCGGTTGCCGAAGGCACTCCTTTTCCGGAATAATCTCCTCCATCTGCAACTGGACTGTCCCCTTGGGAAATATGAGTGTATTATCTCTGAAAGTAACGGATTGCCCTTCTTCCAGACACAACTGCTTTGCCATTTTTTTGAAGCCATCCACTGCTATACCAATAGGAACCAACCCCCAGGTAATGTCACAAAGAAACACAATCTGCTCTTCGAAGCGCAGATAAATTCCAGAAGAATTTACCATAATAACTTCACCCGTCATGCCACATTTTAATATTTCGCGAATTTCTTTCGGCACGCATGCTAAAATCTCTATTTCCATCTTTATTCCTTTTTACCTTAAAGCATGGCATATACATTTCTTGCTACTACTATTTCTTCATCGGTTTTTATGCGATATACTTTTACACTACTGCGCTCTGTGCTAATCCGGTCCAAGTTAGCTACAACATTTTTCTCTGCATCCAATTCCAGTCCCATATAGCCCAATCTGCTGCAAACCATCTGTCGTATTCTATCACTATGTAATCCAATACCACCGGTAAATACTAAAGCATCCAAACCACCCAAGAAAGCCGTATACATACCAATATAGCCCACAATATTGTCCACAAAGGTTTCTACTGCAAGACGCGCATGTGCATTTCCTTCATCCATAGACTTCATAACCAGACGTAAATCATTACTAACTCCGCTTAGTCCCAAAAGACCGCTTTCACTTGATAACACTTTAAGCACCTGATCTAGACTTCCATCGTAATGCTCCAACAGCATCGGCAGGCAAAAAATTTCAAAATCACCTACCCGGTTGTTGTTAAATAATCCTGATTGCGGTGTGGCTCCCATGGTAGTTGCGATACTCTTACCATCCTGAATAGCACAAATGGAAGACGAACCACCCAAATGACAGGAAATAACCCTGTTTGCATCCGGACAAAGCTCTTTCATTTTGCCTGCTATATATTCATGACTGGAACCATGAAACCCATACTTTCGAATGCCCCAATCCTCGCGCCACTGATATGGCACTCCGTATGTAGTTCTGCAATCCGGAATGGTAGCATGAAAGCTTGTTTCAAATCTTGCAACCTGTGTAAGACTTGGAAATCTTTCACGAATATCCTTCATGGCAGTTAAATAAATTGGATTATGTGCAGGTGCTAATGGAGTTATTCGTTCCATTTCTTTAAGTAACTCATCGTCTACCAACCTTGTACCAGAAAGATTACCCCCATGTACTGCTTTATATCCTACGGCATCCAAATCATCCAGGTTATGAAGCAAACCATTTTCCTGCAATGCCTTCACGCAGAAGGAAAATCCTTCTGCATGATTAGCGATATGTAAGCTGCCGGACTTCTTTTTCTCGTCACCTAGCTGTAATTCATAGAAACTTTTCTCTGCTCCCACAGACTCTATCTCACCACTGGCTATCACGTCTTGTTTTTCATCTGAAAAAAGATAACACTTAAACTTAAAACTGGTAGTGCCCAGATTCATAATAAAAATCTTTTTCATAGATTATGCTCCATATTTTGCTACAAAAGCACGCATTGCTTTCTCAAAACATTCCATTGGAATTCGTGCCATACCTGCACCAATCAGACCACCTTCTTTGTTGAACATACCACCATGAATAATCGGTGAAATACCGGTCTTTAATACTTTACGCATATCAATTCCTACCGGAAGGAAATCAAAGTCAAGGTTTGGAATAGGATAATTATAATTCTTCTTGATACAAATCTTCTCCATTTCGCGGGTCTGTGCTATAGCATCCTTTAACTTCATGCCACGTAAGTTACAAACAATCGGAGAGGCTGCTGCTGCCAGACCGCCAAGACCTGCACATTCTACTACGCAGCTATCGCCGCACCATGGAATCTGGTCATCAATCGTATACTTTGTGGAAGTATATTTACCCTCCATCATTGGAGCCGGTGCAGTGAACCATTCATCACCCATAGCTGCAATCTTAATACCAAATTCCACACCATTACCACACACAGCAGTAACCATAGTAGAATATTCTCTTCCTACATTACCAAGCATTGCTGCTCGGCTGGCGCCTTGTCCAAAGCAATGGAAGAAACGTGGTGTTTCGATGATATATTTCATAGAAGCAAATACCTGCTCCTTTGGATAATCTAACTGCATCATATCTAATGTAATCTGATGTTCAAACAATAAGTCTGCAGCAGACTGACGTGTGTGATTTTCGTCACCCATATTCATACTCTCTGCTAAAATAGGCTTTGTAGCAAGACCTCCTCGTTTACGAACCATTTCAGCCATTGGTGGTAATATGTACTCTCTCATATTACGAAGATTTTCTGCAATACCTTCTGAATACAAGCCCCATCCGCAGAAGCCGCCCTGGTATACAATGCCTTCTGCCGGGAAAGTCGCTGCAACCTTACCGGAATTACGATCCTTGGTTACAATCATTGCAACATTCTTGGTAATAATACCGGTACCTGCACCAACGGTGTTTGTATCTAATGCGGAAATCATCTTGATTTTTCCACTGTGAATTAATTCCAATGCTTCCTCTTCGGTTTTTGCCCAACCTTCAAATAAGCAGGCAGAAACCATACCACGCTGGTGAAGCATTACCATATCTTCAAATGCAATTGGCGGACCGGAATGTGTTACCGTATAATCATCCAATCCTTCCACTACTTCACCTGCCGGTAAGATGTCTACCCAAGCAGGGTCAGCCTGAATAATTAAATCTGCCGCCTCCTCATTTGCTGCATCAATTTTATCTGCAAGCTCTCCTTCCATAGTCGCATCCAGCATCTGAATCATTTCATCACTGATTTTTACCGGTGGATGCCAGTCAATCTGAACTGCCTCACACTCCTGGCTGGTCAGTGCATCATAGAAAGAAGAGATACCAATATTTACAATACGAAGCTTTTTACTCATGACTTTTACCTCCGTTCCAATGCATTCATCAAAGCACTTGCAAGTCTGCTGCTCTGATAGTTGCTCTTTGTCACAATTACACCAGATTCCACTAACAGCTTTTCTTTTGCTGCTACATCCTGTGGATCTTCCAGAGAACCGCAAATATTAGAAATAAATATTACAGAAGGATGTTTTGCACACTCCTTAGCAAAAGAAGTAATCGGATCATATGCAACACCCGGTCCGGTAATAAAATCCAATAATACAACACCAACTTCCGGATCTTCCAATTCCTGACGCAGTCTCTTTAATCTGAGACTTGGGTCAAATACCGGATGTGGAGCCTTAGCTGTAAAATCTTCTGCACCCAAATCCAAGATTGCATGTCCTTTACTCTGTTCTGCATCTCCTAATTTAGTACTATATGCATTGGATAAATTAGAATACAATGGTACGTCTTTATTATGTGCCGCAAAATACTGAAGGGCTTCTTCTGTAAAGGTACCACCACAGTAAAGTCCACGGAAATACTTCTGTTCCGGTGTAAGCTTTGACATTAATTCAGCCGTAAGAACATCCAGTTCTTCCTCAGAAAAACCAAACTTAGAAACCTCACCACCTGCCAATCTAACAGCTTCCAAAGCAGCCGCCTCAAGACTGAAGGTACCATGTACTTTGTGATTTGCAAACAGGGTCTCATCGCTACCTAAAAACAGTGCTACTACCGGTTTGGTGCAAGTATCCGCTACACTAAGCACACGGTCCATAACCCCCAAATCCGCCAGTTTAGATACCAGGACAATCACCTTTGTATTCGGGTCCTGTTCCATACGTTTCATACCTTCCATCATGGTAATACCGCCAATCTGAGGATATAAGTCACGACCGCCTGTACCAATAATATTGGAAACACCCATACCACATTTTTCTATAATACAGCCTACTTCCTGCGCACCGCTGCCGGAAGCCGCAACAATGCCAATCGGACCATCCTTGATAATAGAACCTGCAGCCAAGGCAACACCATTTATAAGGGCAACACCTGCATCCGGTCCCATAACCAATCTACCAAGTTTCTGACCCAACTGTTTTAATTCCAGTTCTTCTTCAATGGAAACATTATCACTAAAGATAAACAAATCCATGCCTTTTGCTAAAGCCTTTTTTGCTTCTGCTGCTGCATATTCGCCCGGAAGAGAAATCTGACATAGGTGATATGGATCTTCCGTAATATCAATTTCATTAATATCGCTATAATGCTTCTCATTATCTACGTTTTTGCGGTCAATAATATCTTCTACCATCTGTAATGCAGCACCATAACAGCTGTCATCTTCGGCTGTAATTGCAATAACCAGGTCATTCACCGTCACTTCCTCCGGCAACGCATATCCCAGCTGCTTTAATACATCCTGATTTGCACAAGTAGCCATTTGGGCTTCTACATTTTCTACACCTTTTAGTGTCATAACTCTGTCAGAAACACCCATCAAACTAACAGAGTCCACATAACGATTTTTCTTTACAACAACTTTTTTCATCTTCTATCACCTCATATAGGTTTTCGGTGAACGTCCATACATCCACCATTCTTTTTAATTTCAACTCGATAAGTTCCCATTTCTTCTATCGCATCTTCTCTACAGTGACATCCCACACTGGAACTACGCTCCAAAGCGCTAACCATGGTTATATATGCTGTCAGGAGGTCGTTATACAGCCGCTGTTTCTCATAGCAATTCTGATATTTACCCAGTTTTTTTATCATGCTGGTAACCGTATGTATACCATGCTCTAGGCTCTCTTTATTTCGAATCACATTCAAGCTGTTACGTATAGTCTTCTCAAGTTTTGCACGAAAGGCACTTATATCTACATCCGGAAGCATATTTATAATACATTCTGTTTTCTCCGGAAGTATTAACATACCATCCACCTCTGAAATTGCAGCTTTTCCAGCAATTCTTCCAAACACCATAGTCTCAAGCCCAGCATTGCCTCCCAAACGGTTTGCACCATGCAGACCTCCTGCTGCTTCACCACAAACAATAAGTCCCGGAATACCGGTGTGGCAATTTTCGTCTATTTTTACTCCACCACAAGTGGTATGTGCCGCAGGTGCAATTTCTACAGGTTCCTTACGCAGGTCAATTCCACATGCCAGATAACGTTTTAAATAAGGATTATATACTCCCTGCCATTTTTCTTCTGGTACTTTAGTCGCATCAAACCAAACACCACCATGAGGAGTCGTTCCGTTTTTTTGCATTTCCTCATAAATACATTTGGACTGAACGTCCTTTGGCACACACTCTCCAGCCTCACTATAATCCAACATAAAACGGTTTCCGTCCTTACCGCGCAAAACTGCTCCATCATAAAACATGGTGGTTACAATGCCTTTTCCAGCCACCTGTGGCGGCCACACTGCAGCACTCGGCTCAAACTGAATAAACTCCATATCCGTGAGGGTTGCTCCTGCAAGATATGCCATTGCCATGCCGTCTCCACCAATGTCCTGAGAGTTGGTAGATTCCGGAAATATTCTCCCGAAACCTCCCGTAGCTAAAATAACTGCCTTTGCATAAATAGAATAAAAAACATCTTCTTTTGTGTCGTAGCATTTTGCACCAATTACCCTGCCACTCTCACGGATAAGTTCTAAAGCCCTCTGGCCGGATATTTTTGTATAACGCTTAGACTTTTTTAACCGTTCCTGTAACCGTTTCATCATAGCCGGACCGGTACTGTTTTGTATTCCTGCTATTCGCGGTACTGTGGAGCCTAATGCGTGCAATAGATTTACACCTTCTTCATTTCGGTCCAATTCCAATCCCAATTCTTTGAAATAATCCAGCAATTCCTTGCTATTCATACATAGCTGACGTACCAGTTTAGGATCACTTTGATAATATCCGGAACGCATGGAATCCTCATAAAAAAGCTCTTCACTGTCCGCTTCCCCTACCGGGATACAAAACCCATGAATAAACGGAGAAGCGCCACTTCCATTGCTAAGCTGTACTACCTTAAGCGTACTATTTCGAATAATTTCATCGGCAGCCACAATCCCTGTCAGACCGGCACCGATAATCAACACATCTGTTTGCATATTTATTCCCAAATACCACCTTTTGCCATAGAGCCAACATTTTTAACAAAGAGTCTTAAGAAGCGCGGATACTTCTCTGCCGGGAACTCCCAACGGAAGGAAGCCTTACGATGAGCAAGCTCTTCTTCGGACAATTCCACATTCATAGTACGCTTTGCAACATCAATAGAAATCATGTCTCCCTCTTTGATAAGTCCCAAAGGACCACCTAATGCTGCTTCCGGAGATACATATCCTACGCTAAGTCCGGAAGTACCACCTGAGAAACGACCATCTGTAATAACTGCACAGGACTTGTACAATTCAGGATCACCCTTTAACTCTTCTTGGAATGTAAATGCGGTGGTTCCAAAGCGAGCCTTTAAACCAAGGAATCTAAGTACGCAAGCATCCCCTGGCTTTACTTTTCCGGCACGAAGTGCCTCTAAACCTTCTTCCAAAGAATCAAAAATACGTGCAGGGCCTCGGAATGTTTGAAGTTCTGCAGGAACTGCTGCAATTTTTAATATAGAGCCTTCCGGTGCTAAATTACCATAAAGCACGCCCAGTCCCGGTTCCTTAGAAACAGGATTTTCCAATGTACGAATTACCTCTCCATTGTATTTCGGTGCCATTCGACAGTTTTCTTCCAACGTACGTCCGGTAACGGTCAGACAATTGCCATTCAACTTAGGCATTAATTCCTTAAGAAGAGATCTCATACCACCTGCCATATCTAAATCCTTCAAAGAATATGGACCACCCGGTGCCAAATGTGTCAGCAATGGAATTTCATTAGAAGCTTCATCAAAATACTTCCACCAAGGTAAATCATAACCTGCTTCATTTGCTATCGCAGGAATATGTAAAATCAGATTGGAAGAACCAGCTACTGCCATATCCATTTTGATTGCATTCTTGATTGCATCCACCGTCATAATATCTCTAGCTTTGATATCATTTTCCACCAGATACATAATCTGCTTTCCGGCTTCATAAGCTAACTTGTACAACTGAGACCCAGTTGCATCCATAGTTGCATTATTTGGTAAAGACATTCCAAGTGCTTCTGAAACCATACACATAGAATTTGCCGTAGTCATTGAAGTACAAGCACCGCAAGTTCCCCAAGAATTTTCAATCAACTCATTGTATAAATCCATATCTATAGCTCCGGCTCTGGCTGTACCAACCTTATCCTGAGCATGAATATGTAATACTTCCTGACCTCTACAGTGTCCAAGTGGCATATATCCACCAGTCACCAAAATAGTAGGGATATTCACTCTTGCTGCAGCCATTAAGTGTCCCGGTACAATAGAGTCGCAGGTAGAAAGCATAACCATACCATCAAACATATTACTCTCAGAAGTCAGCTCTACCTGGTCTGCAATACAGTTACGGCTGGGAACCTCTATGTATCTTGGGTCCTTCATAACCATACCGTCACACACCGCAGTCGTCATAACCTCCACTGGCATACCACCTGCTTCACGAATACCCTGTTTTACTCGTTCTGCCAGTTTATCCAAATGAACATGTCCGGGATTATACTCATTCCATGAATTCACTACACCGATAAGCGGTCGTTTCTGTTCCTCTACCGTATAGCCCATACCGCACATCAGACCTTTTCTGCATTCAGAAGCTTCACCAAACTCCCAGTTACTACGCATATCTGCATATTCTCTTCTTTTCATGATTACCTCTCAAAATCTTCCTTCATAGCCGGGATTGTTCCGGAAATAGACTGTCCGCCATCTACCGTAAGTACCTGACCAACAATATATTCTGTGCTCTCAATGTCGGATAAGAACATAATTGCAGGAACAATGTGTTCTGTCTGACCTAAAAATCCGGTTGGAATTTTATTTAAGAAACCATCCAGATGTTCCGGTTTGTATCGGTCTGCAAGCTTTGTCATAATTAATCCCGGTGCAATACAGTTGACACGAATACCATATGGAGCCACTTCAACACCAAGAGATTTTGTAAACATATCAAGACCAGCCTTAGCTGCACAATATGGAAGCATTTTTCTCTTAACCCATGTAACAGAACCATGAACACTACTTACATTTACAATACGTCCCCTAATATTATTTTCCTTCATATTCTGTACAGCCGCCTGTGCACAGTACGCACATGCATTCAAATTTAAGTTAATCTGGCTGTCCCAGTAATCCATTGGCATATCTTCAAATTCCCCCTTTGGAATCTGAAGTGCCCCACCGGCGTTGTTAATCAGTACATCAATTGTTTTGAAGTGCTCTAGAAACTCCCTCATCAACTTCTCGCACTGTTCTCTGTGGCTTAAATCCACCTGAAATATCTGTGCATCCACACCATATTTCAAACATTCCTCTTGAACTGCTTTTGCTCCATCAGGGCTCTTCATATAAGTAATGCCTACATTATCCCCTCTTTTGGCAAACTCAATAGCAACCGCAGCGCCGATACCGTGTGATGAACCGGTAATTAAAACATTTCTACTCATTCTTTTCGTCTCCTTTTTATTTGTTTTTATGTTCCAGCATTTTATGAAGATGCGCATCTACTGTATACAATGGCAAAAACAAAAATGCAGGCTTTTTATTATTCATATGTTTTATCAGTCCTTCTGCAAGCTTCACCTTATCGGTACAGCCTGCTTGCACCTGTGACCTGATATACGTATCGTAAATGTCAGTAATAACCCAGCATCTCTTCAGATACTCTACTACTGCTGCTTTTCCAATAGCCATATCTCCGGAAAACAAATATGGATGGCCGCTAATAATGTTTTCCACATCCATCTTCATCAACTTTTCCAAAGTATTTTGATAAACATCCAAATCCATGTACAAGGCAGTTCCCTGGGTAGCTGTACCATTCCCCTGAAGAGAATCTCCTGTAATTAGGGTTTTTGTCTTAGTATCATAAAAGGATACACAGTCCGTGTCATGCCCCGGTGTGGCAATAACCTGCAAACGTCCTCCAATCATGGCACCTTCTTGTAATATTCGGTCAGGCTCTACTCCTTTTAGAGTAGATGAAGCCGGAGGAGAAAACTCCGGATAAGTGGCACGTATTAACTTTGCATATTTTAAGGGATCCTTAATTTTGGGACAGGATTCTACATATGTTGCTACTTTCACATCCGCCAGTTCCAGAATTCTATGATGTCCTCCTACATGATCGCCATGGCAATGCGTATTGCAAAGCCATGCAATATCCTTCAGACTGTAGCCAAGCGCCTCTAAAGCAGGACATAATAAATTGTCTATATTTTTCGCACAGTCCCCACTGTCAATCAGGATTTTTTCTTTACCATCGATAAAAACAATGCCTGACCAGACACCACCAGACGGGGTCTCTAATATATAAATATCATCCACAACTAAACGAAATTCACCCATTTGTTTACCCTTTCTTGTAACTTTTATCTGTTATGACATTTACATTATATAAAACATAATATTTATTTCCTATTGTTAAAACAGCTCATTTATTGTACAATATAAGCAAAGGCAAGAAGGTAAATCGCAATATCAATGCGATATTATGGGAGTATTTCTATGAATGATTTATTTAAAATTGTAATTAACAATTACGCCAGCTACGACGAGGATGCTAGTAAAACATTTGGTGTTTATTCGCATACTGTAACACCGCCCGAACCTTTTACTTGCGTGAAAAGCCAGCGTATGTATGCACGCCTTTTCTACGTAGTATCAGGTGAAATTATTTTTAATAAAGATACTGACAAAGAACTCTCTGCTCCTTCAGGCTCTATCGTTTTTTTACCAGAAGATGTTACCTATAAGTCCCAGTGGTCAATAAAAGAAGAAGGCTGTTACATTACCTTCATTTTCATACCAAATGCATTTTATATTACCTTACCGGAACAAATATGTATTGCTACTATTGATGTTGACGGAAGCTTTTTGCAAATGTTTTCTAAAGCCCTAGACATATGGAATACAGGTGCTTTAGGTTACAAACTCGAAGTTTTGTCCGAATTATATAAAATACTTCACAAGTTATATCTTGATTCCAGTTACAAACAAATAAAAAGCAAGTATAAAAGTATATATAAAGGAATCCTTTATATTGAAAATCATTATTTAGAAGAATTTGATATTAGCAAGATTGCCAAGATGTGCAACTTGAGTGAAAGTAGTTTTAGACGCCATTTTAAAGAATATAAAAAAATGTCACCCATTACTTATAGAAATTATTTACGCATAAAAAAAGCAAAAGAATTAATAGAAAGTGGCGAATACAATGCCACGGAAGCAGCTATTTCTGTCAATATTCCTGACATTTGCTATTTTCACAAACTTTTTAAAAAATTTTATAATGCAACACCGGGGAAGTTCATACCTTGATCCTTCCCCGGTGTTATTTAACATTTTTCAATATTTACATTTATTATTTCTTTCTCCTCATCAAACATCCCAACATCACCACAGGGAAAACTATCGCAACCAGAATCCCCATTTTCATATTTCCTCCCAGGGCATTAGACACAAATCCAACCAGTGTCGGCCCGGAGGAACAGCCCAGGTCTCCTGCCAATGCAAGGAGCGCAAACATCGCAGTACCGCCTGCAGGTAAGGCCTTTGACGCTTTACTGAATGTACCCGGCCACATAATTCCCACAGAAAATCCGCAAATTGCACATCCTACAAGACTTAAGAACGGCAGCGGCGCAAGGGCTGTAAGTAAGTATGCGCCTATGCACAAAATGGAACTACCGGTCATAAATTTGTGAATGTCGATTTTTTCACCATATTTTCCGTAAATAGCGCGAGCACTGCCCATGAGAATGGCAAATGTCATTGGACCGGCCAAATCACCAGCCGCCTTGGAAATACCAAGTCCCACCTCTGCAAACGCACTTGCCCACTGGCTCACCGCCTGCTCGGAAGCACCGGAGCACACCATCATCACAATAAGTATCCAGAAAATTTTACTTTTGAAAAGTTCCAAAAACGTCATGCCTTTTTCGCCTTCTGCAATCAATGGTGCAATCGGTGTTTTTAAAAATATCACGCCGGTTATCATCGGAATAATCGCCCAAATGCAGGCCAGTACGCGCCAGTTTTCTATACCAAACATACCAAAGAACGCCGTAGAAAGAAGCACCACACCTACATGCCCCCAGCAATAAAAAGAGTGCAGCAGACTCATAGCCTTCTCCTTGTTATCCGTAGGACAACTCTCCATAATCGGGCTGATCAGCACCTCTATAAGACCTCCGCCAATGGCATATATGATTACCGCCGTCAAAATTCCGGCAAACGGCGACATAATCCCCGGCAATACCGTCAGCAATATGAGCCCTGCCGCTGAAAATACCTGCGCCGTTACAATGGATATTCGATACCCTATTTTATCTACAAACAATGTCGCCAGCAAATCCACCAATAACTGCACGCAGAAATTTATCGTAACCAATAGCGTAATCTGCGAAAGCGGAATCTGATATGTATTCTGAAAGGTAATAAACAAAAGCGGAGCGAAATTATTCACAATCGCTTGTACTATATATCCCACGAAACACGCAAAAATCGTGGTCTTGTATGTTGGTTTCATAAAGCCCTCCTCCTACACACCTAATTTATCCAGTGCCACCATGAACATCGTGGTAAAAATAAACCACAACGCAACTACTACCAATACCGGGACTTCTTTCATACTTACCTCTGAAAAGGTAAACATGGCATTCTGCACTACATACCCCATAATAACACTTAAAAGTGCTCCAAAGTATGAAATCCCTTTTTCCTGTGCTGCATGATGTCTATTCTTGTTATTCATTATGTTGTCCTCCTGACGTATATTTTGATTGTCCAAACAGTTGCCTGTCCTTTTCTTTAATCACCTTTAATCAAACTATACACCGGAAGCTGTCCAATAATTATCTCTTGTAATATTTAAACTTGGCATTTCCAAATCGCCATCGGATGTTCTTTAATTCGTTCTAAAATTTCCTTATCATCAAATAATAATTCCGGAACATACTCCTTAGCAATAAAACGGTTCATGTATTCCTGCTCTCGTTCCGTCAGTTGCATTAATTCCGCAATGTAATCTTTTGCCTGCTGTTTCCTTTCATCTAGTTTAAAATTATCTTTCTTACTCAGAACAGGGAGCAAGTCTCTTCGTATCTTATCGAACTTCAGGGAATCAATGGCAGACGTATCGAAATCACGATTCACTATTTCAGCAGAAATCGTTGCGTAAAATGCAAAACACTTACGGAACATATCTCTTTCTTCAGCAAACAAATTCTCAGTAATCAGATTTCCCCAATCATACAAATCCCTTGCAGCTGCTCTGCTAATCAAAGCATTTCCTTTTGCTGCAAAAATCTCCATCGGAGCTACCATGCGAATTGTCATGCCATCGTCAAATACTTCCGTAAGGATTCTTCTATGTACCGGTTCCAAAATGTGAGCACGTAAGGAATAATTCAACTCTATCTTAATCATATCTCTGTTGCCACCGGCATTCTGATACTGATAATAGAAAGCATCCAAACTGTGCGTAAATCTGGAACCTTTGGAGAGTTGATATCCTTCTGCCTCCATATACTCCTTAATAAGAGTGGCAATCTTTTCTCTGGCCTCTAACATATACTCTTTCGTATCGTTTGGTGTGTAATCCATATCAATATCCACAGACAAACGCGGAAGATTGAACATCGTCAAATTGATGGCTGTTCCGCCCTTCAAAAGCAGATGTTCTCTTAGATATTCCTCTTCATTCAAGAAACGTAATATTTCTCTCAATCGTAAAACCTTTTCAAAGGTATCTCTCACAAATCCATGCTGCTGTGCAACGTGTCCAAGTTCTCCTTTATTATATATCGGCATCCATCATCATTCCATTCTTCATATTTTGTAAATCATCCGGAACAATCAGTTTCCAAGTATCATCATAGCAGCCGCCATCCTGGTCACGAGTAAGATAACGCTTACTTTTCCCAATTTGCTTCTTACACGTTTCAAAGAACGAAGCAGACAAACCCATTTGCTCCTTGTGCTGCCATAACAAATATCCCATTTTTTGATATAAGAATTGATTTTGGTAAAGTTCCAGGTACTTGAGCAATCTTTTTTCCTGCATTCGATGCACACTTTCCACATTCTGCATCACTTCTTCAATCCCGGAAATCTTATCCATATCCTTTATACTATCTACAATAGTACGTTCCATATTTGTCACTGCAATCCCTCCACTATAAGGTGGCTTCTCAATCCCTTCTGAATTTTTCGACGCTACAAAACAATACGTATAGCCATCGAATGTAAAATCACGGAAACTGGTTTCAGACGACACATACACATCGTAATAAACCTGATCTGTAATTCCATAATACTCCATGGCTGTATGATGCGACACGTATGATGTCGGAGTAATATGACTGGCTATCTGAAAACGATTGGCAATCGGTGTTCCAGTTTCTCCGCTAATGCAAGTGTACATGTTATTACGAATCTTTGCCACCATACCGTCTTTCATCAATCGTTTAATCGCAGAACGTGCACTATCCATGTTATTGTAAAACACATTTACATCTTCCATATTGAAGACTGGTTTTTTCAACAGTTCGAAATATAGGTTCATGCTCCACCTCCGTTCATTTTACTATCAATTTAGTTTTTTACAAACCATTTTGTTATTCTTTTAAAATAATGATACTCCCACTCTAGCCTTTAGTCAAGTTTATATTTTCATCATTTTGGTTCAATGCAAAACTATTACAGATTATAATCAAACCTTTTATCGTTATAAGCATAGTATTCTCATACATAATCCGTTTCATTCAACAAAAACAGGTCTGCCAAGACAATGAATGTCCTTCTTATCCCCTTACACCAAGCATCTCTTCCGCCGCCATTTTTACTTTCTCAACCACGTGCTCCGGCCCGATAATCTGCACATGCTTTCGCATAGAAAACACCCAGCCAAGAAACAGGTCACTGACTGCTACGGTGGCATAAAAATAAAAATGCTCTTCATCCAGCGGCACCAGTGTAATATCTTTGCCGAAGCGGTCAATAATGACATTGGCAAATGTCCGCTTGCATTTTAGTTTCACGCGCTCTACCTCTGCATCAAACATACTAAAGTAGCGTTCGCCATAGCCCGCCAGGTCAATCTGCTCAAAGTGCTCCCGTCCTTCTCGCACAGAATCCACCACAGATGCATTGAGCATTTTGTCTACACGGTAATGCTTTATTCTTCCTGCTGCCCCATCATAAGCCAGCATATAATAATTTTCTTCTTCCCAGCACAGTGCCCATGGGCTCACCTGGTAAAATACGCCTCCTTTACGTAGCTCCATTTCCTTTTTGTCATTCCACTGAAAATACTGAAATTTCAACTGCTTATTGTCACTGATAGCATTGTATATTTCATCCACACTGTAGTAAATATGTTCGTTCATGGTCTTCACGCGACCTGCCACATACACCTGGCGCTGCAATTGCTTTCCTTCATGCACGCTCGTTAAAGCCTCCAGCTTCTTAATAAGTTCTCTGGATTTCTTTTCGGTGATAAACTTGGAGGACTGAATAGCATCCACCAAAAGCTTCAGTTCCGCAAGTTCAAATTGCCTGGAGCCAATATGATAATAGTAGGTTTTCCCTTTTTGCTCCCCAATGATATCCACGCCCAACTCGCGAAGTGCCTCAATATCTGCATAAATGCTTTTACGCTCCGCGGTAATATCGTGTTTTTCCAACTCTGCTATGATTTCAGGCATAGTAAGCCTATGGGCATCATCGGTTTTCTCCATAAATATTTTCATTAAATATACCAGTTTCAGTTTCTGGTTTGTTCCTTTTGCCATCCTGTTCTCCTTAAGAATTCAAACTCATAATCTTGCTGCCATGCTCTTTCAGCCACTTTTTATGTACCTTGTAGTCCGGCATAATTTTTGCAACCTCCCGCCAGAACCTCTCGGAATGATTCATTTCCTTGCGGTGACACAATTCATGCACCACCACATAGTCCTGCACCTCTTCCGGCGCCAGCATCAAAAGGCAGTTGAAATTCAAATTCCCCTGGTTGCTGCAGCTTCCCCAACGAGTCTTTTGAGCGCGAATGGTAATTCTGCCATAGGTCACACCTATCCTTTTTGCAAAATATGCTGCCTTTTCGGCAAAAACCTGCTTGGCCTGGTCTGCTAACAATGCCAGTTCTTTTTCCGTAAGACTTCTGCTGTCATGCTTTAGAGTCTGATGCTCCCGGACCTTCTGAAGACTCTTTTCTATCCATGTTCTTTTGGAAGTTACAAATCGCTCAATCTCTGCCTGGGATATAAAAAGTGGTGCACGCACAATAACCCTGGCATCGGCTGTCACTTCCAACGACATGGTTTTACGATTGCTCCTGCGTATTTCAATTTGTTTCATATCATTCTGTCCTTTATTTTTGCATTTCGTATCATGTTGCTGTTTCTATTATAAGCAAATGCCCTGTCAACTTGCAATAAGACCTTTCATTTTTTTACAATTCACATCTTTCATTGACGAATCCATCAACATGATTTATGATGAAATTACTTACAAGCAGAAAGGGAGAAAATATGAGTATACATACACGTTCCTTTGGAACAACTTCAAAAGGAGAACAGGCTACTTTGTTCTCTATCACTAACCAAAATGGGGTGGTATTGGAATTGACAGACTACGGTGCTATCTGGGTCAGCACCAAGATACCTACGAAAAACGGCGTAACAGATGTGATTCTCGGACTGGACAGTGCCGGAAACTATGAACCATCCAAAGGTCATCTAGGTGGTGTTATTGGTCGTAATGCCAACCGCATCAGCAATGCAGCATTCACTTTGGATGGCACCAAATACCAACTGGAAGTGACAGGTACAGATCCTGTTTTAAATATTCACAGTGGTCCGAATTGTTATGACCGCCGTATGTGGGATGCTACTATTTTGGAGAAAGAAAATGCGGTTCGTTTTACCTTAAACAGCCCGGATGGTGACCAGGGCTTCCCAGGCAATCTGACCCTCCATGTAACTTATGTTTTAACCGAAGACAATACCGTTAAATTAATTTATGATGGAATTTCGGACGCTAAAACCCTATTAAATATTACAAATCATGTGTATTTCAACCTAAATGGTCACGACAGTGGCACCGTTTGGAAGCATCTGCTTCACGTGGACTCCACACGAATTACCGAAACCAAATCCGGTTTGCCTACGGGAACACTTCTGCCTGTAGCAGGTACCAAGTACGACCTTACCAGCATGAAGGAAGTGGAGCATGAATTTGATGATAACTGGTGTAAAGAGCCTCATCACATCCTTGACAAAGCTCGCATTACCTGTATTGGTGATAAATCCGGTATACGGATGGATGTTTATACAGACCTTCCGGGCGTTCAAATTTACACCGGCAATGGCTTAAATGTACCAAATGGCAAACATGGTACTTCCTACGCTAAAGGCGATGGAATCTGCTTTGAAACCCAGTACTACGTAGATGCTATCAACATTGACTCACCGGAATTTGACAAACCAATTTTGGAAGCAAACACTCCATTCCATACGGAGACATGGTACAAATTCAGTACTTCAGAAAAATAATCTTTTACATATCAAAACACCTTGTACAGCATTCCCTGCCATACAAGGTGTTTGTTTTTTCTACTAAATCTTTTTTAATGTTACAATGGCGGATTCTACCTGATGCTTTTTAATTTCTGTCACCTGAATCACCAGCCCATTTACCTCTAATTCAATGTCTGCACCATCTTCCGGAACACTGCCCAGTTCATGGAATACCAGACCATTAAACGTATCATAATCTTCGCAGGTAAGGGGCACACCAATGGCTTCTGACACATCTTCCAATAATGCGCTTCCATGTACCTTCCATGTGTTTTCACCAATCAGCTCAATGCCTTCATCCTCATTATCGTAACCCAAATCACCAACCAGCTGCTCCACTAAATCGTTGATGGTAATAATACCGGTCATTCCGCCGTATTCATTTAAAACAACTGCCATCTTTTGTTTTTCTTTTTTCATGTTGCGGAACAAAGTATCTGCCTTTACCATATTCGGTACGAAGTATGCCGGCGCTACCGCCTCTTTTAACACATTTTCACGGCTTCTGTCATCCAGACGGAAGTATTCTTGGGCATTTAAAATACCTATAATTTTATCTGCAGAGCCTTCACAAACCGGATATAATGTATGGCGAGTATTATAAATAATCTCCTTCCACTCTTCCATGGAATCTTCTAAATCCAGTAAAACAACCTCTGTTCTGCGGGTTACGATTTCCTCCGCAGACAAATCATCAAACTCAAATACATTCTGAATAAATTCTTTTTCTGTGATATCGATGGTGCCTTTTTCACTGCCCACATCTACCATCATACGGATTTCTTCTTCACTTACTTCGTCATCCTCCGCATTCGGATCTATCCCCATAAGTCTCAAAATACTGTTAGTAGAAAAAGTAAGAAAACTTACGATTGGTTTAAAAAACTTAGCGATGGAACTGATAAGCCCTGACATAGCAAGCGCCAATGGCTCTGCTTTTCGCATCGCAACCTGCTTTGGCACAAGCTCGCCAAATACAAGTGTAAAATAAGACAAAACAATGGTAATAAGAATAACCGCAACAGAATCCAAAACTTCTGCAGAAATCGGTACACCCAGGCTAAGCACCCAGTCCACTAACACACCGGAAAAGTTTTCTGCAGCAAACGCACTGCCTAAAAATCCGGATAATGTAATAGCAACCTGAATCGTCGCTAAAAACCTCGCAGGTTCACTGGTCAGCCTTGCCAAACGCACGGCACGCTTGTCACCTTCCTGCGCCATCTTTGCAAGCTTTGTATCATTCATGGAAATGATTGCAATTTCCGCACATGCAAATACTGCATTTAGTGCAATCAAAACCACCTGTAATAAAATCATAAAAATAATAGAATTACTGGCACCCTCGTCCATATGTATCGTCTATAACTCCTTTCACTTGTGTAAATAATTTCTTATATCATATCAGATTGTGGGAAAATAATCCATAAAGAAATTATTAAATTTAAAAATACCGAAGCAGCCATGCCACCCCGGTATTTGAAACGTTAAGATATTTGATTTTTTTCAGCAACTCTTAAAACCGAAATAATCGGTACAATCAATATGCCACAGAAAAAATTGCTGACTCCATGAATCATGTCCCACGGAAGTCCTGCTATAATCCATGCGATTGTCCCCTCGAAGTTCAGTCCAAACATAACTGCCTGCGCCGGTGCATATAAGGTTCCGTACAAGAACCCATGTGCCGCACTGATTGACATATATATGATTGGCTGCCACATTTTGGGTAATTTCTTGGGCAATAACATCACTGCTGCCCAAAGCACTGTCCAAATGTAAAGGTACGGAAGCCACCAAGCATTAAAGCCATTAAATAATCCTATCAGAAAAACAAAAATATAAATAGGATACAATGCTTTTTTGCGGTACACTACGGTAAAAGCTACAATGAATGCACCTAAAAGATGTATATTGGGTGCAACCTCCATTATCACCTTGGAGGCATACATAATGGCTCCTAACATGGAAAAAACAGTCATTTCCCTAATCGTAAGCTTCACTATTTTTCCACCTTAAATGCGTAACTGCTTCCCGCAGTAATCTCTGTTACATCTACACCGGTCATGCCATATTCGCCGCCTATGTAAAATGCCCAATATGTGCCATCCACATCGTAGTCTGCGGTAATACCGTTTACCTTTTTGACATAAAGACCATAAGGTCCTTCCTCGCCTTCAATCACACCAAGCTTTAATAAAGCTGCACCCACAGTTTTCTCATCCGTGTGGATTTCGCAAGACACTTCCTCTCCTGCCTTATCCACTACTGTGAATTTAAACGCGGTATTGCCTTCACCCAGGACTTCACCATCCGCAAAAACTGCCACGATGCTTTCCTGTGCGTTTTCCTTATTTTTGCTGCCATTACAACCGGTTGTACAAAGTGCCATAGCCACAATAAGCACGGTACAAAGGATGAATGACAACGCTTTTTTCATACGTTCCCTATTCATATTCTTTGTCTCCTTAAATAAAATATTCCCTCAAAAACCGGAACTCGCGGTATAAAAAGAGGTTTCTTCGCCTGGATATTCCGACTTGGCACTACGTCAACCCGCCTTCTCAGATTACTCCAATGGCGTGTCCCGGACTGTGGCATCCGGTAGGATTAACTACATTAAGTGTGCTTCACGGCGACGGGCTCGTACAGGATTTACACCTGTTTCCCCAGACAAATTATATATATCATAAATTTTTATGATATGCAAGATTATAAGTGATTATAGTAAAACATAGTTTCACTATAAAGTCTATAGACAAAACGAAGCAAAAATAACAAAAAACAAACATTATTTCGTTGTTTGACAAGACAACAGCTTTATAATAATATCATAATTTTCAGGCTGGTGCGGGAAAGTACAATCCATACAGGATTTTACAAGCTTCCCACCAGCTTCTATGTATTCATGCTTCCCCGGACAATTCTTCAAATTGTACAATGGGCAATAACAAAACAGACAATTCAAATGCTCCTGCCCCTGATGGCAAGGATAATATTGACACTGTTTATTTTCAAAAAAACGATATGAGTTTTCCATAATTACTTTTTCAAGTTCTTCCTAGCTTTACGCATAGCTATAATGCGATTCATTTCATTATAAACAATCATAAAACCTTCGTCAACACCCATACCCGGCTTTGCCAAAATCTGAACCGGCTGTGTAGCCATTGCACAGTGTACACAAACCTGAGCACTGCGGTCGGTTTCATTGCAAGTACCGCCCTGGTACGCACCAATGCCTTTTTCCTTACAATATAATACCGCTTCAATCGTATTGTTGATACCGCCCAGGTCAGGAGTCTTAATTTGAACCATATGACCTGCCTTGTGGTCAGCAAAAAGCTTGATATCTTCTAAGGTGTTGCACCACTCATCAGCTACTAATTCTACATCACAGCCACGAGCATCCAGTTCTTTGGTCAATCCTGCCAAAGCAGTGAGCTGAGTCTCGCGGTCACAGTCACAGTCCATAGGACCTTCGATGCGAAGTTTGAAAGGCTTTGCAATTTTGCCCAGTTCTTCAATATAGTCCGCCATTTCTTTGTAATTATTGTTACCAAAAGCAGCACCGATGGTTCCGTACACATCCATGTGCATTACAGGAGCATACTCAGGGTTCGTACGATTTTCCAAAATACGGTCTCTTAACCATGCTACATACTCAGCCAGTTTCTCCCCCTTACGGCCCAGCTTGGTATCAATATTATTAATCAAAGCATGTGGTAAAACCTGAGCTCCCTTAATAATCATTTTGTCTGCATTATCATAACGGTCGTCACCGGACTGTGTGAAAATAGCAATCGGCTCCTCGGAAACGCTACATCCATACTCATCCGCTACAACCTCACACATCATGCGGCCGGTAGCCTTTGCAACTGCATCCAGAATAGCCTGAGAAACGCCATAACGAATAGCAGTGTGTAAACGCTTGCCTTCCACCTGAATTGCTTCCATCATGGCACACAGACCACGGAAATCATCTGCTTCCCTGCCAACCAGTTCAGGCTTAATATATGTATCAATTACGGGAATAAAATCCTCTGCTAAAAACAACGGGTCACGTCCGCCTGCACCGGAATACTGCACAGCAGCACAATCGCCGTATGCCATCTGGCCATCTTCTAATATCAACATTACAGAAATGGATTCACCTGCCTGACGAATAGAGCGGAAGCCTTCTGTAACAGGTTCACCTACATAAAACACACCGTCATGACCTGCGCCCTTCTTAATGGCACGCTGGTCATCAAAGTAAAAGCCGGTACGGCCTGCGGAACAAACAACATCAACAATTTTCATGACTTATTTTCTCCTATTTAATATTTAGGACGACCAACCATACGTCCCTTACCAATTGCGTAAACATCATCAATAACCATCTGGAAGGATGCTTTGCGCTTCTCTGCATTTGCACGCTCGTTAATTTTTGCAGCATGGAAATCCTTTAATTCCTGAGTGAAAGGAACACTACCGATATTTAACATACGTACAGCACCTTCATTGTCACGGCACGGTAACATAAGTCCTGCATTTGCACGGCAAGGTGCAAACGGAACATCCAATACGCCAGCCTTCACACCGCGGCATACGCCAAGCGCAATATCACCATTACCCAGCTCAAAACATTTGTCCACGATACAACGAGTTTCCTGACGAATAATTTCCTTTTCCTCTTCCAAACGTACATCCTGAAAGCTCTGGTCTGCCAACATATTTACTACCTGCTTGGTACAACGCAGTCCCTCTGCATTTGCTTCCATAGTAGGAATACCAACTGCTTCATGAGGGGTCTTAACGATAACCTTGGTAGCCTTGGACAGTGCTGCTATCAAGCTGCCGGTAGAGATAACGCCAAATGCTTTGGCTTCATCCGCCGGGAAACCACCCATCCACTGATGTAAAACAGTAGTAACCTGCACGTCATTATATCCATACTTCTGTAAATATTCATCGGTCAATTCCTGCAATGTGCGGATTGCTGCAATATCCTGAACCAGATTACCACACTGACCGTAACCTACGGTAATATTTTTAACGCCCTGCTCTGCTGCCAAGAGTGCTTCGATAATCGCAGCCGCATGGGAAATACAAGGTGGAACCAAGGTACCGGTCAAAGGTCCGTAAGGCTCACGATTTATGGAAACACCCATTTCTTCGTATAGGCCTATCAAGCGGTCTACATACTGCCAGTCACGAATGGTTCGCTCCATAGGAATATTTTTGCAGTACGGCAGGTTATAGGAAATACCGCCGCCTTCATAGCTGGTAAAACCGCCCGCCATGGAGATTTCTGTCAAAAGACGGGCATCCGGTGTACCGTGACGTACCTGAACAGGCACGTTTACGCTTTCCACAATACGACGACAGCCTGCTACACCATGATTTACAGCCGGGAAGCCGTTTAACATAGCGCGTCCTAAACGAATGGATTCTGAAATACCGTTTTCTGCCTCTTCATAACGATTTTGGCGGGTATAACTGTCAATCGTAGTCGGCAATAAATCCGCCTCACCTTTTTCCTCTAAATACTGCATTAATTTAATATGCTCTTCAATTACAGGTACACCGGCACGAGGCTGTACCAAAGTCTTACCTGCCTTTTTTGCTTCCAACAGTTTCTTGGAAAAATCACGCTTTACAGGCATAGATTTATGGTAAGCAACAGATTCCTCAATGTCTACGTCCTTACCTGTTGGCCACTGTGCCAGGACTTCCTGGCGAAGACGAGCAAATTCCTCGTCGGAAATTCTTTTATTCTGAATATCCATGGTATTCAAGCTCCTTTTTCATAATACGAAGGGCCGTCTGGGGATAATAGGAAGAAAGTAATCCCATTGCGGCCAAAATATACGTTCTGTCAACCCACACATCTGCTTTCTTCGGTCTAAGTGACGCAGGCTGTGCAGGAGAATAAAGTGCATGAGCAGCAATTTCTGCCGTGCGCTTTGTATGTATCAGGCTTCCGCCCGTTACAATGATTTGTTTTACCTTGGCCAGGTTTTTTCCTTCCTGAACAAAGGTCTGACCCATCATGGTGTAGGTCTCTTCAATAGTACCGGCATGTCGGGATACTGCCTCTTCTATGGCCATAGAAGCCAGTGCATAATCCAACCGCTCCAGTTCATCATCTCCGCAAGGCACCTTGTTCGTATGCTGTCTCAAGTCCTCCACCAATTGATGTATCCGCTCTCCTGAAAGACCGGAAAGCTGACTAATACACTCCGTTCCTACCGCATCCACAATGCCCTGAATACTATAGCGCATCCCGATATCACCTTCCACCGTTCTCTTGGCATAAGGTTCCGGCAGTCCCTTAAAAACAGTATTCATATGCTCCGGCATACCATCTGCAATAGAATACACGTCTGTAGTGGCTCCACCCACATCGACTCCTATCAGTTCCCCGATTCCGGACTCTCCTTCACAGCCTTGTGCTAAAAGCTCCATAGCCTGAAGCACCGCAGACGGTGTAGGCATCATAATGTCCGAAAGAAGTTCTGCCACTTTAGACAGACCCTTGGCCTGAATGATACGGTTTAGAAAAATTTCACGGATTTGCTTTTGGGTCGGCTCTATGTTCAGCATGCCAAACCTTGGCATTACGTTTGGACATACATACACTTCCAAACCATCCAAAATCCGCTGACATTCTCTGCAAGCAGTACGATTACCTGCAATGACAATAGGAAACTGCGGTTTCATGGAAGCCAACATCCTCGCATTGTGAAGAATGCACTCGGTATTCCCCCCATCTGTACCGCCTACCAATAAGAACATATCAGGCTTGCTTTCGCGAATATCCTCGATATCATCCTCCGTCAGCTGGAAAGCGTAAACGCCAACCACTTTTGCTCCCGCACCAAGACTTGCCAGCTTGGCAGCCTCTCCGGTAAGTTCCGGCACCAATCCACTGGTAACCATCCGAAGGCCCCCGGCAGCAGAAGAACAGGCATAACAGGCTTCATACTTTATCGGACCTGTTTTTTTCTCTAACAGCCTAAGCCCCTCTTCCAGTCCATCATTTATATCCGTCTGAACCGTAGTGTAAGCCTGTGCAGTACCTAAAAGCACCTCGGCTTCCACATCCACGGAAGTCAACTTGGTATACGTGCTGCCAAAGTCAATCAGCAAGACCGCTTTCATTTGGTCTCATCCTCCATATGCAACAACTCTCTTAAAGCTTCGATGGTAGTCTCCGGTGTAGTTCCCGGTGGGAACGCACGGTCAAAGCCCATGGCTTTGAATCTCTTCTCTACATCTTCAAACGTCTGCTTACCGATAACGATATTTCCTCCAACTAAAAGCGGAATATCTTTCAAACCGGCTTCATTACATTTTTCACGCATGCCGCGACAGTCCAGCTCACCCTGACCATATAGGGAAGAAATAACAATTGCATCTGCATTAGATTCAATTGCTGCGGCTATGTACTCTTCCTGGGACACCATTACGCCCAAATTGACTACCTCAAAACCAGCTTCTGTAAAAGCATGGTAAAGGATTTTGTTGCCCACGGCATGAACGTCAGCACCGATAACGCCAATAACCAGGACCTTTTTTTCTCGGTTTTCCATCACAATACCTCATAACATATTATATGTTTTTCTTAATTGTTATACATCTATATACTATAATGTACTATAACATTTGTCAATATTAAATTAGAAAAATTTGTTTGTATGTGACGGCTGATTAAACGAAAAAACCGCCCGGCTTACACCGGACGGAATACATTTAAATCGTTTTTTCTTCTAATAATCGTTTGATTTTCGTTTCTAAGTACAGGATGGAACCTTCATCCATTTCATAGTAGCAGTAAATAAGCTCGCCGTCAAATCTTCGCAGCGCATCTGCTGCTGAAGCACTGCAATATTGCTCGTAGAATTTAGGCACCAGCACAGCATCCTTGCCTTTTAAATAAGCTTCCACATCCGTTTCCGGTGCAAAAACAAGCGCCTCATCCAAAAGCACATCCTCGGCATAGCTTTCGCATGTCTGGTGCAGCAGTTCGCAAAAACGTCGGCTGTAACCCATAATCCCCACCTTCATACCGGAATGCAGCTTTATAATATGCGACAGACACCTGGTAGATGGTCTGAGTGCCACCTGAGCAATACGTTTTTTTACCGGAAGCACACTCTCCATATACTCTGCATGGGTTGCTGTAACAACAATCAAATCAAAGTCCTCACCCAATTTATACGGATACTGCTGTATGCTCTCCAGCAAAAAAGAATGCAGTTCTACCTGCGGTATATGACGAAGCTGCTCTGACATCTGGGATAAATTCTCCGGATTACACTCCACCACAGCCACTTTAATATAAGCATCCTGCTCTGCCCACTCTCTAAGCTTCAGATTCAGGAAAATATTGATTTCCGCAGCAGACAGCCCCATATCCTCCAACTGCTTTAACAAGGCATCAATGGCGGCCATAGCCTGTTCCTTACGGCTGCCGGAACTAGCCGGCTGATACTTAACAAATGTACCGCTTCCTTGGGCCTTCTCCACGATACCTTCCCGCTCCAATTCATCATACGCCCGTTTAATCGTACCTCTTGCTACCGAAAGCTCTTCGCTCATCTCCTGCACAGTAGGTAATTTCTGACCGGATTCCAGTTCTCCCCTCTTTACCGCAGTCCGGATAATATCTACCAACTGCTGATAAATAGGAATATTCAGGGTCGGGTCCACTTTGTAAATTGGTTCCATGCACTTCACTCCCGAAAATTGTTTGATTACAATTTTAAGGATTCTCGTTCATTTTGTCAAGAGTGCTCTGCCAGGTATGCAGCACGACCGGTTTCATATAGGTTATTGCCCTCACTGTCAATAATTACGATAACCGGGAAGTTCTCCACTTCCAACCTTCGGATTGCTTCTGCTCCCAAGTCTTCATAGGCTACTATTTCTGCTTTTTTGATGCACTTACCAAGAAGTGCACCGCATCCTCCGATAGCGCCAAAATACACCGCACCATGTTTTTTCATGGCATCCACCACTTCCGGTCCTCTTTTCCCCTTGCCAATCATACCGGTGAGCCCCTGTGCAATTAAAGCCGGGCTGTAGGCATCCATTCGGTAGGAGGTGGTAGGTCCCGCGGAACCAATCGCCTGCCCCGGTTTTGCAGGTGTAGGACCCACAAAATAAATGATACTGTCTTTTATTTCCATTGGCAGTTCTTTGCCTTGTGCTACCAGCTCACAAAGGCGTTTGTGAGCCGCGTCACGGGCTGTATAAATCACACCGGATATCAAACAACTGTCACCGGCTTTTAAGTTTCTTGCCTGTTTACTCGCCAAAGGAGTTGTAATTGAAATGGCCATTTAGAGCACCTCCGTTTTATGTCTGGTTACATGGCAGTTTATATTTACTGCCACCGGCAGTCCTGCAATATGGGTAGGATACTGCTCTATATTTACCGCCAGCGCTGTTGTCCTGCCTCCAAATCCTTGAGGTCCAATGCCAAGGGCATTGATTTCATCCAAAAGCTGCTGCTCCAGTTCTGCATAAAACGGATTTGGATTACGTTCCTCTGTGCTTCGCATCAAAGCTTTTTTTGCCAAATAAGCAGCCTTATCAAAGGTGCCGCCGACACCCACACCTACCACAATCGGAGGGCAGGGATTCGGACCGGCCTCTTCTACAACCTTTCGTACAAAGTCCTTTACTCCCTGAAGACCGTCCGATGGACGAAGCATCTTAATCTGACTCATATTTTCGCTTCCGAAGCCTTTTGGTGCAACGGTAATTTCCAACTTGTCACCCGGCACCAGTTCGCAGTAAATCATAGCCGGTGTGTTGTCTCCGGTATTTACCCGGTCCAAAGGATCACGTACCACAGACTTTCTCAAATACCCCTCTGTGTAACCCTGACGAACGCCTTCATTTATGGCTTCATTTATATCGCCGTCAATGTGAACCTCCTGGCCCACTTTCAGGAATACACAAGCCACGCCGGTATCCTGACAAATAGGCTGATTTTGCTCATCAGCAATATGATAATTCTCAACAATACGCTCCAAGATTTCCTTTGCCTGGTGCCAGTTTTCCTGTTCATAACATTTTGAAATACAATTTTTCACATCCTGCGGCAGATGACAATTCGCCTCCACGCACAGTCTTTTCACCACTTCTGTAATGGTGCCTGCACTGATTTCTCTCATACCCTGCTCCTTCTTTATGCCTTCTGAGGTACATTGTAAATATTATCTAAAAGGTCCCCGTAACGGCTGATTACCTGTGCCACCACTCTGTCACCCTTAGGCAGTCTTTGCGGTTTTCCGGTAATGCGTTCTGTTTTTTCTTTCAGTTCATGGATATCAAGCACCGGCAGCCCTGCACCAACCAATTTTTCCTTCAACTTGGCATTTCGCGGATTTACAGCAATGCCGCCCTGGGTAACCAATACATCAATATCCTGCCCCGGAGTAGAGACACAATGTACATGGTCTGTTACAATCGGAAGTCTGGCTCTGAACATGGGAGCAATAATCATGGAAAGCTTGGCACCTGCTGCAGTATCGCTGTGACCGCCGGAACCACCCATAATATAGCCATTGGAATCGGTATGCACATTTACATTAAAGTCTGTATCAATTTCCGTAGCGCCCAAAATAACCACATCCAGACTGTCTACCACAGCACTCTTACTGCTTGGACTGGCATAATGCATGGCAGAAATTTCCTGGTGGCGTGCGTCAGAACGAATGGATTCTACCGCCTTTAAGTCAAAGCACTGCACATCCATCAGACTGCGGAAGCATCCTGCCTTAAGCATATCCACCATGTAACCGGTAATACCGCCCAGACCAAAGCTGCCCTGAATGCCCTTTTCCAACATAATTTCCTTTAAAAATTTGGCTGCCGCCAGAGAAGCACCGCCGGCACCTGTCTGGAAAGAAAAACCATCCTTTAAAAGACCGGAAGCTTCGATTACCTTTGCAGCATGAGAAGCCATCACAAGCCCCACCGGATCTCTTGTAATCTGTGTGGTACCGGACACAATGCCCTTTGGATTGCCGATGGCATCTACGGTTACCACATAATCCACATAATCCTCGGAAATGGACCAATCCTGCAGCGGATAGGGTACCAAATTATCGGTAATAACCACTACCTTTTTGGCATACATAGCATCCGCAAACGCATATCCCAGGCTGCCACAGGCAGAAGGGCCGTATTTGCCGGAGCAGTTGCCCATAGGGTCTGAGGTGGGTGCCGCAATAAATGCCACATCAATGGGTGTTCTGCCCAGGGCAATATCACTTGGGCGACCGCCATGTGTTCTGAACTGTACAGGCTTTTCCATAACACCCATAGAAATCGCACGTCCCAGACCGGAAGCAATATAGTCCGTAGCCAGGCCTGTTACTACGTGATTTTCGATATGATTTAACAACGGAGTATGTACATCAAATAAGGAGCTGGCATTCACATTCAATTCCTTAATCCCCAGATTTGCTATTTCCTCCATCACCATATTTAAAACATAATCACCATTTCGCAAATGATGGTGAAAAGATACGGTCATGCCATCCTTCAAACCGGAAAGTGCAATGGCCTCTTTTATCGACTGAACCAGCTTACTCATGCCGTTCCTCCTTCCCAAGTCCAAGCGCCTCTGCCATAGCAATGGTACGCTCCGCTCTTGCCACAATTGGCGCATCAATCATTTTGCCATGAAGCGAGATAGCACCCTTCCCCTGTGCCTTCGCCTGTGCAATGGCCTCCACAACCTCATACGCATAGGTAATATCCTTAAGACTCGGACTAAATACCTGATTGATTACTTCCACGTGTCTCGGCGAAATAGATGCTTTACCGGTAAAGCCAAGTGCCTTCGCATAAGATGCATCTTTTACAACACCCTCATCATCATTCACATCGGTAAACGGGGTATCATAAACATCCACACCGGCAGCACGTGCCGCTACCACCAGACGAGTTCTGGCATATTCAATCTCTCTGCCTTCCTTAGTACGCTTGCATTGTAAATCAGCCGTCAAATCTTCTGCTCCCAAAAACAGGGCCTTCACTCGCTTAGAGCAAGAAGCAATGCTAAATGCATTCTCTACACCCATAGCAGTCTCTATTAAAGGCATCAGCCCTATGCTGCCCTGCTCCAAACCTGTGCGTGCCTCTACCTGAGCCATGTACGCATCTACTCCCAGTGCATCTGATGCCGTACCGGTCTTTGGCAGCAAAATCAGATTCGGTTTATACGGCAAAACTGCGTCCAAATCTGCCTTCCAGTATGGGGTATCTATAGAATTAATACGGACAATAATTTCACAACCACGAAAATCCATGTAACGCATGGTATTGCGCACCAAAATGCGGGCCGCATCCTTCTCAGCCGGTGAAACCGCATCCTCCAGGTCAAAAATCACCGCGTCCGCCCCCAGGCAATTACCATTGATTAACATATTCGGATTATTCCCCGGCAAAAACAACATACTACGACGCATCAGCCTGCCTCCTTTCCGCAATCCACCACAGCCTGGGCATCTTCCGTCCGTGCTGCAGTTCTTAGTGATGCCGTCTCCCCTATGGCACGCAGCACCGCTGTCTCCACTCTGGCACGTAGCACACATTCCAGTGCACCTCGGTCCACCACACGAACTACTGCATTCTGTACCTGACACTCCCGAAGCACCTCACGCACTGCCTTAAGAATCGCCTCCCCAAACTGATTCTCCACAACAGACTCCAGACTAATCTCCAACGCACCCGTGCCCGGTTCTATTTCCACATATACATCACTGGACTCTAAGGTTCCCGCAGATGCATTTTTCAAAATTTCCATACGATACAGCCACTCCTCTCTCAACAAACTACAAACTCATTATTTCGCTACTCATTTTGCGCAAATTATACTATATCAATTCAATATAATTATATAATACAATTATTTAAATTGCAATTCCTTTTCTGTTTTTATTTGCATATCTTGAAGAATCATGTATAATACAATTATAAAACCAGTTCAGCCACAAAAAAACAAAGAGGTATCTTATGAATATTGAACTGCATTGCCATCTAAATGGCACAAAACAGAAAATCTGGACAGACTTTTTAGCCCGCGCCGGACTAACGGCAGACGAGGCTGTTACTCAAACTGTCCTTGTTTGGGATGACGATACTCTTATTGCTGCCGGAAGCCGTGAGGAAAATATATTAAAATGCATTGCCGTTGATGAAGGACACCGTGGCGAAGACTTAACTGCCACAGTGCTTGGCACTCTGCGTCAAGAAGCTTTTCGGGAAGGCCACAGGCATCTGTTCCTTTACACCAAGCCTTCCAATAAACATGTATTCTCTTCTTTGTTTTTCTATCCTATTGCCCAGACAGAGCAAGTACTTTTAATGGAAAATCAAAGAAACGGTATTCGAAGTTTTTTGGATGCTCTGCTGCCTGTTACATCCAGCCGTGCTTCTGACCACACCTCTGATGAAATCGGGGCAATTGTAATGAACTGCAATCCTTTTACCTTAGGACATCAGTATCTTATTGAGACTGCCGCCGCAGAATGTGATAAACTTTACGTTTTTGTTCTTTCCGAAGATAAAAGTTATTTTTCTGCTAAAGACCGTCTGGAAATGGTACGTTTGGGTACGCAGCATTTATCTAATGTGACGGTCTTACCAACGGGACCTTATCTGATTTCTGCCGCTACCTTTCCTACTTATTTTATAAAGGAAAGAGATAAAGCCGGTCAGATACAGTGCCTTTTGGATATTGAAATATTTGTGCGTTACTTTGTACCGCACTTTCATATTACTCGCCGCTATATCGGTACAGAGCCGCTTTCTCCGATGACAGCACAGTATAACGACGCATTACGGATGCACTTGCCAAAGCGTGAGATTCTGTTAACGGAAATCCCAAGGCTCTCAGAAAACGGTGTTCCTATTAGTGCCAGTGCTGTCCGTGCCCACATACAAAGTGGCAGCATCCAAGCCCTAAACGCTTTACTGCCACACACTACTCTAAAATATTTGCAGGAAAAAGACCTGCTGTAACTTAAACATCTGCAGGCAAAGCCTGCTCAAGGAGGTAACATTATGCAAGATCGTCAATACAACCATATTTTAAGCAGCTATTTCGCTCCACGCGGCCACCACCGTATGTATGCACTGGGTATGCAGCTGGCTCAATTATATTTATCCCCATTTGATAAGCTTATCGGTATTATCGGTGAAGCCGGTTCCGGTAAAAGTGCACTGATTCGCGGCATGTTTCCGGGACTGGAGTTGACCAATGATGATGACGGCGTTTACATTCGCCCCCTGCCTTTGTTAGAGGAGGATTCTCAAATCGGATACTTTGCACCTCACACCTATCACGTGGATATTCGTTTTGAAAACGGCTTTACCCAGATGAGTGTTCTGGCAGATGCTATCGTAGAGGCTTTACAGAACGGCAAGCGTGTGATTGTAGAGCACTTTGATTTAATTTACCCGCTTTTAGGTTTTAATGCCAACCTGCTTATTGGCGTGGGCGAACAGATTCTCATTTCACGACCTACTCTGTTTGGTCCGGAACCTCAGGAAATCCGCAAGAATGTATATCGTTCCCTTGCTTATCGACTTATGGCACACACCGCTGAGGATTTATGCGAATTTTGTATGCCGGCTCATGAAGTGGCACGTTGTGGTCATGATGACGTAAAACACGGCTTCGTAATTACCTTCCCGGATGCCGAGCCTCAGTTTAATATTAAGGAGCTGGAACAGAAGGTTAATACCATGATTAAAGAAGATTTGCCTATTACTTACGCAGACAACTATCACGTTTCCATTGACGGCAAGCTTCATCCATGTACCGGTCCCCGTATTCATGTAAGCCGCACCGGACAGATTGAGAATTTCCATCTGCTGCATCATTTTATCTATGACCGATTTAACAAACGCTATCTCCTGGTAGGCTGTGTCGGCGAAGGTGCCGAGGAAAATCTGCGCAAGCTGGATGCCCAACAGGAAAAACAGTCCGATTTGATTATACAGCAGCCTTTAGATGCATCAGGAGTACTATAATGCAGGAAGTCACTTTGGAACAGATACTCTTAGCAAGAGAAGCACGAGCAGCTCTGCAGCAGAAGCTTTTAAATACATACCGTTGCCCTTTGGTTAGCTTTACCATGAATATCGCCGGACCTGTAAAGACCTCTCCTTTGATTAAGCGGGCATTTGAAACCGGGCTAAGCGAACTGGCAAAGCACCTGCCGGATGAAAAAATACTTTTTTGTCATAAAACCATGGAAATAACAGGTTATGAAGCTATGCTTTCCGTGGATATGGAAGCAGTTACGCTCAAAAAAATCTGCACAGATATAGAAGATGCCGCCCCTTTAGGGCGGCTGTTTGACATGGATGTATTGGGTTCGGATGGTCATAAACTGGACCGTGACATCGTAAAGGGTGATCCCAGAAACTGTCTGGTATGCGGTGCACCGGGACGCAGTTGTGCTGCAAGACGCCTGCACGCGGTATCAGAGCTGCAAGCTGTTACGCATTCTATTATGAAGGAACACTTTGCTTTGGCTGACAGCAATCGCATTGCCGCCCTCGCCGTACAAAGCTTAAAAGACGAGGTTAACACCACCCCTAAGCCAGGACTGGTGGATCGACGTAATAACGGCAGCCACGATGACATGAATTTGGAATTGTTTTTATGCAGCGCAGATGCCCTAAAGCCTTACTTTTCAGAATGTGTAAGGATTGGCATGGAGACCTGCCACCTGCTGCCCCACGAGACCTTTCCACTGCTTCGTACAGCAGGTATAAATGCGGAGCAAATTATGTATCAGACTACCGGAGGTGTCAACACCCACAAAGGTGCAATTTATACGCTTGGGATTCTCTGCGGGGCTTTGGGGCGTCTCTGGACTCCGGATAAGCCTTTTTCCATCCCATTAGAACGCCTTCTTGAGGAATGTGCACATATTGTCACCCCTCATGTAAAAGCTGACTTTGAAGCCATAGAAGCACTTGGACGACCAAGTGCTTCGGATAACTCTGCTTCTGAAATTACTGCCGGCGAACGCCTTTACCTGGAATCTGGCCTTACCGGCATCCGCGGCGAGGTTGCAGCCGGTCTGCCTTCTGTGACCAGCATCGCTCTGCCGATTTACTGGAAAGCACTTAAGGACGGCCTAAATACCAATGATGCCGGTGCCGTAACACTGCTGCATCTGATTGCCCGGGTAAATGATACGAATCTCTACCATAGAGGAGGTACGGAAGGTGCAGCTTTTGCTGCAGATACTGCCCGCACTCTTTTAAAAACCGCAGCTTATCCATCCGTAAAGCAACTGGAAGACTTGGATGATGCTTTTATTGCAAGAAATCTGTCACCGGGCGGCTGCGCGGATTTACTGGCAGTTACGTATTTTTTGCATAATTTAACCGAGTATCCTTTGCAATAACCGCAGCGGTTTTATAACATCAACCTATAAATATTTGCAATATCTTCCTCTTTCAGCACTACAAAGCTTCCCAACGTGCCATCGTTTCCGTTGCCGTAGCTTGCTGTATGTGCAAGATATGGTATATCTTCCTCCTTGCCGCCAAGCTCGCCCAGGGTCTGAGGCATCCCAATGGATTTTAAGAAATTTCTAAAGGCATGAATGCCTGCTTTTGCAGTATTTTCCGGATGTTTAAAATCCATGGAGCATCCCCACACACGGTTTGCAAGCTGGGCAAAACGCAGCACATCATGCTTCATGGTGTATTCCATCCACGCCGGAAAGACCACGGCAAGACCTGCACCATGGGCACAATCGTAAAGGGCAGAAAGCTCATGCTCTATATCATGACTTCCCCAGTCCTGCTCACGACCAACGCCGCAGCAGTTATTATGTGCCAGCATGCCGGCCCACATAATATTGGCACGAGCCTGATAATCATTTGGATTTTCAATTACCTTCGGTGCTTCATGAATCATGGAAAGAAGCAAGCCCTCAATAACACGGTCCGTCACTTCTACATCCTTTGTATTGGTAAAATAACGCTCCAACAAATGCGCCATAATATCGGTCACTCCGGCAGCAGTCTGAAATGCCGGGAGAGTCTGGGTCAACTCCGGATTCAAAATAGAAAACACAGGACGCATAGCCTCTCCGCCGGCGCTGCGCTTCAACATTCCTTCTTCCTTCGTAATAACAGAGCCGGAACTGCCTTCACTGCCTGCGGCCGCAATCGTTAACACCGTTCCTACCGGCAATGCTTTCTCAACTGCTTTCCCACTGTAAAAATCCCAAAAGTCACCTTCATACATTGCACCTACTGCAATAGCCTTTGCAGAATCAATGGTACTTCCACCGCCTACAGCCAAAATAAAATCCACATGCTCTTTTTTGCAAAGTTCGATTCCTTCATATACAAGCCCACTTCTTGGATTCGGCTTCACACCGCCAAGTTCAACAAACTCAATTTCATCCTTTTGCAAGGATGCCTTAATTCTATCCAGTAATCCGGAACGCACTACACTACCGCCACCGTAGTGAATTAAAACCTTTTTCCCACCAAAACGCTTGACATATTTACCCGTATTGTTTTCCTCGTTTTTTCCAAAAACAAAATAGGTAGGACTATAAAATGTAAAATTATTCATAACAACCGCACTCCTTATTTTTTATTCGCCAAGTTTATTTCTCTATACTTAATATACTACACGCTGCTTTTTTCTTCAAGGTGTACAATCTGAAACACTGGGAATAAGTATTAATAAGGTTGCTTGCTTTTTAAAGTGTTCAAATCCGAACACTATCTTTTCAGCTTCTTAGGCACATGCTGGTATATATGCACCACAATTCCAACAGCCAAAATTACAGAAAATAGTTTGTGTATCAACAATACCTCCATGGAACCTTTTGTAAAAGGAAGCATAAAGCCTGATATCAAAACTACAATGGTTGCCATGATACACACTATATCAGCGACCCGGAAGCGTATGGGGCACTTCAAAATTCTGCGGCGTCTGGTAATGGTATGTATCGCAAGCACTGCAATAAAAACCAAACCGGCTATCATATGAAAATGAACTCCTGTGGCACGTACACAAAACAATAATACTAAAATAAAATATGTGGCTAATGTAGCAAGTTTTCGTCTAAGTTTTCTATCCATCCTATTTCTCCTTCCATCGGTTAGTCTAAACTAACTTTATCATATTTTTTATATTTTTGCAAGTAGTTTGCGTAACTTCTTACTTTATGATATTATGATTTTAACGATTTGTTTCCGGAGGTATAGTATGGAATTTACATTTGCACACAACAATTTTAATGTTCGTGATTTAGAGAAATCTATGGCTTTTTACAAAGAGGCTTTGGGTTTAGAAGAAGTTCGCAGAAAAGAGGCTGCTGACGGCAGTTTTATTATCGTGTTTTTAGGTGATGGACAGTCTAAACATCTACTGGAGCTGACCTGGCTTAGAGACTGGGACCGCCCTTATAACTTAGGCGACAACGAATTCCACCTGGCTTTTACTGCTGCAGATTTCGATGCCGCTTACGCAAAGCACAAAGAAATGGGCTGTATTTGCTACGAAAATCCGAAGATGGGCATTTACTTTATCAATGACCCTGATGAATACTGGATTGAGATTGTACCGGTCAGAAAATAAAACTCATATTTTGTAAACGGGGCTGTCGCATAGGCAACACCCCCGTTTCTTTCATCGTGTATAGAGTCGAATCGAAATATTATATAATTCCTTTTTCCCCCAGATATTTTTTTACTTCTGCAATTATATTGGACGCAACTTCAATCTGTTCCTGAGCCTCTTCCACAGAAGCTATATAAAAATCATCATAATCACTCACTTCTCTCTTACGCTGTAATCTTGCAAGCGTTCTTCCGCATTCTTTAGAAAACATTTCTGTAGCAACATAATGCTGGTTAAAATATGCTACCACATCTTTATGTCTCTTAAAATCTATGCCTTCAATCGCCAATACTGCTTTAACCGCATAAAATGCTGCATAATAAGCTCTGTTAATGGCATCTTTATAGAAGTGATTATTCTTACACAATTTTGCACTCTGCACAGTTTCTTCTGCCTGCTTCAGTCTATATATACATAAATCTCTTTGCTTCTCTGTCATGCTACTCTTATCCCCTCTTTTACAATATTTCTATAAAAAGGCAATGTATCAGACCAATATTCAAAAAACTGCTGATTCTTGATAACGGGTGAAATCACCTTTCCGTACTTCAATTCCAAATCAAATGCACAATCGTATACCGTATTTTCATACTTTTTAATGTCACTATCAGAACTATGCACCAAGATCATAATATCCAAATCTGATTGTACATGGAAATCCCCTCTCGCATAAGAACCATACAACACAATACTTTGAATATCATTTCCTAAATATTCCTTCATCTTTATCACAAATTCTTCTATTATTAACCTAATATCATCAGTCATACTAACTCACACTCCTCAAATCAGGATTTCAAATCATTTAGCTACTTTCCTATAGAGTTTATTTTTATTATACCGCACGCAAATCGAAAGTACAAGTTTATTATATCAATCATTTGGAAATTAACTCACCCTAGATTGATGTGACTGATAATACAAGAGGTGGCTATTACGGCCACCTCTTCATTCATATTATTCAATTATAGTTTGCTCCGCAAGCTTAGTTACAAGTCGCAGTGATTTCCAATTCCAATCGGTCTGCCGCGGTACCATTGTTGCTATACGCATAGCCGGCAAAGGTTGCTGTATAGATCTCACCCTCAATTCCCGGATAGGTAAATTCTACACCAATAGGCTTTTCATAGTCACTTACCGGCCAGATTGCCAGGCAGGTTCCTTCAGAATCAAATAATTTAACCAAACCGCTTACACCGGAGCCATGGCTGTAGGTTGAGACACAAAGTCCAATATAAACGGTATAATTGCTGTCAAAATCAATAAGTAATGTTGCATCGCCAATATTATTAAATCTTGGCGTTGCTGCAGATACAGGAATGGTAAACATTACCATGACCAAAACTACGGTTAGTAGCTTTAAAATACGCTTTTTCACTTATTTTCTCCTTTGTACTGAATGCCATTCATTATAGAGTTTAACTCATCTTTACTCACATTGCCATACACACGATAAAACAAACCTTCAGAATCTTCCCAAATATATGTAAACTCATTTTCACGTTCAACATAAAGGCACTCATATCCCGCATCATTCACGAAAGTTTCCCTAACAACCTCTTCATTATCCTGCTGTGGTTGATTTAATGTCTTAGTCACACGTACAGAAAAGTACTTTTCCTCAGCATTTTCATACTTGTACTCAATATAAGTAAACGTCTTGCCCTCTCCGGTTTTTACAAATCCTTCCGGAATGTATGTTATCTGTGCCTCATCAAATATAAGTTCACCATCTTTGGAAGTAGATGTACCTTTATTAAACTCAAAATAATCATCCAGCCAGTCCAAAATATCTATAGAAGGTAACGTTGCTTTCGTAGATGTAGCAGATGCAGATACAATCCCCACCACCACAAGCAGTGTTGCTGCCATGGAAACTGCATATTTGAAAACTCCTGTGCTTTTGGTCTTTTTATTCCGTACTACCAAAAGTTTCTTCATCCCTGTTTCGAATTCATCCGAAAAAACGTAGTCTTCATACTGCTCCATCTCTTCATCAATCATTACTTGCTTTTGTTGCATACATTCCTGAAGACAGTCGCCTAATATCTGGTCAGCTGCATTTCTGGCATTCATATAAATTCTCCATCTTTGTTATCATTGTAGCTTTGGAACTTTTCAGTTCCTTTAATACTTCATAATGTGACAGTCCAAGCAATTTGCTCATAGCATGTGCACCTAGCCCAAAAACATATTTTAGTGTCAAAACACACCTTTTATCTCTTGGCAGCTCATATATCGCCTGCATTATTAGCTCTTTGTCACAATCATTTACCAGTGCAAGAAATTCTTTCTCGCTTCTGATAGTATTCTTTTTTATCTCTTCTCGGTCTAAGCACACACTTTTAACACATAAATATTGAATAACCGTCTGACAGATGCCTGACAAATCCTCATAACTTTTTCTTTTCAAGGCAGGGTATATCTCTATTATGCGTTCTAATACTGTGATACATGCCTCCTCAGCCTCTTTTTTCTTGCCCAATATCCTGTAGGCCTCAAAATACAGCGTCGGTTCTTTGCATAACCTACGGAGTAACTCTTCTTCGCTTTTTCGCATTCCTGCTACCATCCAGACTTTTGTCTGCCCTTTCTTTCAAGTTCTCCGAGATAATATGCTAGCTTATCAAAATCAGAGACAAATTGTGGTAATAATGGTGCGCGCTTTCCATTATTAAATCTACGCCTTACGCAGTATCATTCCCCCGCTTAGCCCCCTTATACTATAAACGAGCTTTGTCGAATTTTGTTCCCTGTTTTTGAAAAAGTTTTTACTTGTGTTTTAAGTGTTTTTATACTCAAATCCCATCATCCTTTGTTACCCCGTTTTTCTTTTTTTATAACACAAAACCACATGCAAATAAAACATAATATAATCTGGACAACGGTAGAGCATGGGGTTGCAAGTCCGATTTTAAATAACGATACCGGCTCTAACTTGCTCATTAAAAAGGATACCGGTACACGTACTAAAAATGCTCCTACAATTCCCTGAATCATAACAAATCTGGTCAATCCGATTCCATTAAAGAAACCAATAAAACAGAACAAAAAGCATGTGAACAGACAGTCGATTGCGTATGACTTTAGGTATTCTGCACCGGCTGCAATTACGTCCCCTTCATTTGCAAAAATACCTGCCAGCAAATTGCCATTGAAAAAGGATATCATAAACATTGTCAAGCCAAATAAGAACGATACACTTATACCGTAAAGGAGTGATTTTTTGGCTCTGTCCATACGCCCTGCCCCCACATTTTGGGCTACAAAAGCACTCATAGCCTGCATAAATGCAGAAGGAACAAGCATGATAAATGCACAAACCTTTTCTGCCACACCAACACCTGCGGACGCAATAAGCCCTAAATCATTTACAATGGCAAGAATAATTAAAAAGGATATTCCAACCAATAAATCCTGTAACGCAATCGGAAGCCCCAAGAGCATTACCTTTTTTACAATGTATTTTTCCGGTCGAATATATTCTTTTTTAAATGGAAACGGCAGATTTTGCTTACGAATCAATACAAAGGAAATCACCACACTGACAAATTGCGCAAATACCGTCGCAATGGCTGCACCGGCTGTCCCCATTTTAAATACTGCCACCAAAAGTAAATCACCGATAATATTACAGATACACGCAATCAGTACCGTAATCAATGGGGTTTTGGAATCGCCCATGCCCCTGAAAATACTTCCGATTAAGTTATATGCAATAATTACAATAATGCCAAATCCACAAATACGTATGTAATCTACCGTCAAATCAAACGCTTCTGCCGGCGCATTCATGGTATCCGCAAGTACACCTGCACCCAGTGGAACAAGCACTGTAAATACTATACCAATTACCGCAAACAGCCAAATACTGGCACCGATAATTTTACCACCCTGTTCTGCCTTGCCTTCACCCAGCTTCTGACCTAAAAATATGGTGGTACCCATACTTAATCCACTGAGAAGATGGGTAATCGTCATCATAATCTGAGAACCGGTAGACACCGCCGACACATCTGCGCTGGTTCCGAACTTACCCACTACCAGCAAATCCACTGCACCATACATGGCCTGTAAAAACAGTGCAAATAGCACCGGCATAGCAAAGCTAAGAAGCGGCTCTAAAATTTTTCCTTGTGTAAAATCATTTCTTTTGTTCATGAATCCCTCGTACATTACTCCTCTCGTACAAAACGAATCTCACAAACATCATCGCCGCGTGCAATCGTCTTTGGCAAATTCAGCTTGCATCCAAAGCTTTCAGCAATGCCTCTGTCTCCGCACATCGCATAATCACAAAGTTTGCTGATTTCTTCGTCGCTGCATCCCTGCTTCTGCCATGCCTTTACCAATGGACAATAATGGAAATCAATATCCAGATTATCGTCGGTGCACTGCTTGATATCCATTTCAAAAACAAGCTGAGCCGGCTTGGTAAATAACGTCTTTTTAAGTCCTTTTAAGCTTTCACCGCCACCAGCCTTCTCACGAAGTCCTGCACCCTGATACAAACCACATCTTTTGATGGCAGCAGGTGCATATTCTTCCGGATCCATTCCTTTTTTCTTGGCTTCATCTACTAAAAGATACATCCAAAGAGCTCTGTGCTCTAATTGTTCACGAATAGCCTTTAATAATCCATTTTTGTATTTTGGTTCATTTTTAATACTCATAATAAGTCTCCTTCCGCAAGGCCTGCTTTATGCAGCATCCATACACCTGCCAGTAAGCTTCCCTGGCCTACCACGTTCACGCCCTCTGCAATCCAGTTCATGCTAGCCTTGGCAAAATCCTGAGAGGATAAATAACCCATGCAAAGCGAGCACACAAAAGCCAGTACAAACAGTGCAATTACTGATTTCTTTTTCATTTTGGCTGCCAAGATACATAATCCCACTGACATGCATCCAAGACCGGCAACCATTAAACCTACAAATAAAAACGTGCCTTTGAAAAGTACAGGTGCTACAGCCAATGTAACATTTCTCTTCTGTTCTTTAAAGCAAAACATTGCTATCATTCCAAAACCGGCAAGTAAAAATCCAATGGACTGTACCGGGAAAAACATGGAATTTAATGGCTCAAAATCACAAATACCTGCCGCATACAAAAGCTTATAGGTAGCCTTAAGTACGCCTGCGAAAAATACATTGATAGTGCCTGCTGCAAACAATGCAAAGGCATCCTTCCGCATCTTATTATACAAATCACGCTGTAAAATAACTGCTGCAATGCCAAAAAGCACTACCGGAATATAATCTACCAGCGCCATTGCTATAGAAAAGTCTTTCATAAAAACCTCTTATTTCTCAACTTTGTTTAAATGGTAAATTGGTAAAAACGGAATAATAATCGGTGTTTTATTGGCATACTCCACGTATTCCGGATTACTTCCATAATGTTTCATCTGGCGTTTTTCCAATCTCTGTGCACCATTAAACATAATATATACGATGCAGATGTAGGAAATAATTGCAGTCAGCCACTGACCGATTCCGCTTAAAATATCTAAAGAAGACACGAATACACCTGTCCAGAATAAAATTTCACCAAAATAATTCGGGCAGCGTACGATTTTATATAATCCTCCTGTAGCTACCATATCCAGGCGAACCTTTTTCTGGGCACTCTTCTGCTCATCTGCCCAAGCCTCTAGAGCAATACCGCAAATGGAAATGATAATGCCTGCCCAGGTATATGCAGAAACTTCTCCGCCATTATACATACGGAAAAATACAGGTGCCGTCTGTGCAACGTAAAGCACACTTACACAAAGCCAGATAGATACCTTTACAAACATCGGCATACCCTTTTCGTCACCGGTTGCTTCCTTTAACGTCTTGCGATACGCTACATTTTTCAGCTCACGAATTAACAAAAATCCGGACAAACGAATACCGTAAACTACAAACAAAGCGAATAAAATATAATGTGGAAGCGCTGCATTAAATTTACCCATAAGGCTCATAATCGCAAGTGCCACACCAATGCCGGCTACAGAGAAGCCATAACCGATAGATAAAAAGTAAACATACTTGTAGAAGCCTACAAGACAAAGTACCAAACTAATGATAAAAAATATCAACAAATAATTCCAGCCCATTGTATTTTCCTTTCCAAATTACTTCTTAAAACTTTCCTCGATATACTGCTTGAAGCTCATATCACCGGTCTTGGTATCACCAACCATTTCTTCGGTAAGTGTCCATTTGGAGAAACGTAAAATGGCTTCCTTTCCGTTCTTTTTCAGTTTATTTACGAATGCCAATACATCAAATAACACTGCAGGTGCACGTTTGATTACAGGCTCTTTTCCTGCTGCTGCAAAACACATATTTGCAATTTCTTCATAAGAATAAGTTTCTTTTCCGCCCACATCGTACATTTTATTTTCATCGGTCATATGTGCCACGATAAACTCTGCAAAATCTTCCGTAGAAACAACGTTGGCATGCACCGGATTGTTGCCAAGTAAGGTTACTTCCCCCTTTTCAATCATCGGACGGAATACTTTTACAATATCGTAGAAATATCCGGTTGGACGATGAATGGTGTATGTCATGCCGCTTTTCTTTAATTCTTCTTCAAATAAGTATTTTGCATGAAGCATAGGAACCTTTGGCGCCCTGTCTGCCTTTAACACGGAAATATATGTAAAATATTTAACGCCTGCTGCCTTTGCCTCGTTTAATAAATTCAAGTTACCTTGATAATCGATTTCATAATTAGTAACTTCTGCGCTTGTCTTGGTAAGTCCAACCGTAGTGATTACACAATCTGCACCGTCGCAAAGCCCTTTTAAAGACTCCGGCTTTGTAACATCCAATTTACGGAAGGTAAAATTCCCGCTGACACCAAGGTCACGTTCTGCCAAATCGGCTGCAACTACTTCATGGCCGGCCTTCAATAATGCTTTGAAAATGTCTGCGCCCAAATTACCATAAGCGCCTGCTAATACAACTTTCATGTTCTGATTCCTCCATTATTTCTTTTTATTTTTTTCCTTGGAGCGCTTGTCGTTAATAATCTGCATATGCTCCGCGGTAATGAGTTCTACGTTATTTTCCTTGGCCCAGTCCACGCATCCTTTCAGTACAACAGACAAAAATACACGCGGTACGCCCAAAATAGTCTTTAATGCATCATCTGTAAACTTAATCTTATCGTCAATACGGTCTGCTGCATAACGAACGGATTCCAAACTTGCCTGACGCATCTGTAAAAGCTCTGTCTTCATGCGGCGTGCTCTGTGAAACCAGAAATTCTTGCTGTCACGATAACCATAATCAACCGGCAATGGTGGGAAGTCCTTTGCACGAACCCCATTAATAATGGCATCTGCATACTTTTTCTTCATCAAAATCTTATCAACCTTCAGAATAAAATGTGCACCAAATTTACTGGTAATACCATTGAAATCGTGGTATGGTCCTTCATAACCATTCAGTTCACCAGGCAAATCCTTATCTGCACCATCTAATTCACGTACCCAGGTACATTCAATTACTTCGATTGCATCCGTAAGTACCATTGGACGCTTATCCTCCGGATTTTCTTCTTCTAACAAACTCTTTTCTAATTTGAACTTGCACTTAGGCATTTTTTCTTCCGGCTTATCCCCCGGCCAGCTAAGCTTTACACACTCCTTAAAAGTCTTAGGGTCATCATCAACAAAATTAAGTGCACATTTGCCGTTTCTTAAAATGTTCTGCGCTGTGTTGGAAGAGTTTCGACAACACAATAACATTGCATAATAGTCCTTGCCTGCTACGTAATAAGGCTGTACCAGAGAATACGGTCCAAGTGTTGTGGTGCCGTCTTCACATAAGGTACTGATTACTACCGTGGGCATTGGAAAAAATAAAGATGTCTGGTAAAAATTATCTACCACACGAAGGTTTTCAAAACTGCTCATTTTCTTGTCTCCTTTTTTGAACACGTTCATTATAGTTTTATTATATTTAATTGTTAAACTTTTTTCAATCGAAACAGACGCAAAAAACACGAAAATCATGTGCCTTTTTTATTCTTGACACTTTTTCCTTTCTGTTGTATATTGTTCTTGATGTTACACATCAAACTACATATTTAGCTAGGGGAGCAATTGCTGAGATTGAGTGCCTTGCACTCTAACCCTCATAACTTGAACCGGTTAGTACCGGCGTAAGGAAGCGAATTTATAAAAGTCCGGTACCGGATTTTTATAAACTATATAATAGTCTTTATTAAGTGCACGTGATAGAGTCTGTTTGCTTAGTTGCTTCCTCCTAGAATCAAGGAGGATTTTTTTATGCTAAAAATTTTTGCTACCGAAGTAATTGACCCGGAATGGGGTAACTACTTTGCACTTACTACCTGGGGCTACATGGCTCTGATTGCAATATTACTATGTGTGCTTTTGGCTGCCGCTTTTGTTTCCAAATCACACAAACTAAGTACAAAACAATTAGTCTTTTGTGCCATGGCCATGGCCCTTGCAACGGTCACATCCAATCTAAAAATCTGGCGCATGCCAATGGGAGGATCTGTTACTCTTTTGAGTATGCTTTTTATCAGTTTAATCGGATACTGGTTTGGTTTGCGAACAGGTCTTCTTACTGCGATAGCCTACGGTCTTTTACAACTAATCATCGACCCATATGTTATCAGTCTGCCGCAGCTTTTTATCGACTATATTTTTGCTTTTGGTGCTTTGGGTTTTTCAGGCTTGTTTACCAATAGCAAAAACGGACTCTACAAAGGCTATATAGCCAGCGTTTTTGGTCGATTTATGTTTGCTTTTATTTCCGGTGTTGCCTTTTTCGGCAGCAGTGCCGCGGGCTACGGAATGTCCGTACCGATTTATTCCATCTGCTATAATGGAGCATATATTTTCACTGAAGCAATGATTACGTTGATTGTAATTGCACTTCCGCCGGTAAAGGATGCGCTTAACAGATTAAAACTTTTGGCGGAATAAACATACAACTTATGCAAAGAGCGTATTTCCCTTAGTAAGAGAAATACGCTCTTTTAGATTATACTGGTCACCTCAAAACGATGACCCTTTTAAATATCTATACATATGTACTTACTTTATTAGCAAACACCCTGAGCCATCATAGCTTCTGCAACTTTTTCAAAGCCGGCAATGTTTGCACCTGCAATGAGGTCGCTTTCCATACCGTACTTCTTAGCTGCATCAGAGCTTGCCTTGAAGATATTCTTCATAATCTGCTGAAGCTTTTCGTCTACTTCTTCTGCTGTCCAGGAGTAACGCATAGAGTTCTGGCTCATTTCCAGACCGGATACGGATACACCACCTGCGTTTACAGCCTTAGACGGAGCGATCACTACGCCGTTTGCCTTGAAGAATTCTACTGCTTCTGCTGTAGTAGGCATATTTGCTACTTCTACGTAGTACTTTACGCCGTTTGCAACGATGTTCTTTGCATCTTCGATACCAACTTCGTTCTGTGTAGCACATGGCATAACTACGTCAACCTTGGTAGCCCATGGACGCTGTCCAGGGAAGAATTCTACGCCAAACTTATCTGCATAATCCTGAACCTTATCACGACCGGATGCACGCATTTCAAGCATGAAGTTTACCTTTTCCTCTGTGGAAACACCATCCGGATCATATACATAACCGTCCGGACCGGAAATGGTTAAAACCTTGCCGCCAAGTTCATTAATCTTCTTAACAGTACCCCAAGCTACGTTACCGAAACCGGAAACTGCAAAGGTCTTACCCTTAATATCTTCACCATAGGATTTTAATAATTCAACCACATAATAAACAGCACCATAACCTGTAGCTTCCGGACGAATCAAAGAACCGCCGTAAGGAATACCTTTACCGGTAAGAACACCTGTAAATTCATTACGAAGTCTCTTGTACTGACCGAAAAGATAACCGATTTCACGTGCGCCTACACCAATATCACCAGCAGGAACGTCTGTGTCTGCACCAATGTGCTTTGCAAGCTCGATCATAAAGCTCTGGCAGAAACGCATAACTTCTGCATCTGACTTCCCTCTAGGATCGAAGTCAGAACCACCTTTACCACCGCCCATCGGAAGGCTTGTAAGGCTGTTCTTGAAGGTCTGCTCGAAACCTAAGAACTTCATAATAGAAGCATTTACAGATGGGTGGAAACGAAGACCGCCCTTGTAAGGACCGATTGCAGAGTTAAACTGTACACGGAAACCACGGTTAACCTGTGGCTTACCATTGTCATCAACCCATGGAACACGGAAAGTAATCATTCTCTCCGGCTCACACATACGCTCAATAACACCACTGTCTACAATTTTCTGATTCTGCTCTACAACAGGTTCGAGAGATTCCAAAACCTCAGCTACTGCCTGAAGAAATTCAGGTTCACCGGCATTACGCTTTTCAACATCAGCATACACCTTTTTCAAATAATCATTTTTTAACATAACTGCCTCCTCCTAAGCAAATTACATATTATGGCAATTGAAACCATTAAAAAAATTTTAATCCTTCCGGTATATTTTGTCAATACTTTATAGTTTAATAATTTAGCGAAATAAAGCATTTTTATACACTAATACTTGTATACAATCCACAAATTATCAAATACATTGCATGGCATCCATCACACTTGCTACACCAATTAACCGCATACCTTCTACCTGCCCTACATCTTTTAGACATACTTCCGGCAAAATGCAGGTGGTAAATCCCAGCTTTTTGGCTTCCATCACACGTTGTTTGGCCATACTGACTGCACGAACCTCACCACTTAACCCAATTTCACCAAAGCACAGCATCTTTGGGTCCAGCGGCAGATTTCGGTGACTGGAGATAATAGCAAGTACAATGCCCAAATCAATAGCCGGCTCCATAATACGCATACCCCCTGCAATATTCACATAGGCATCACATCCTGCAAGCTGCATACCAAGGCGCTTTTCCAATACTGCCATCAGCAAATTCATACGATTAAAGTCCGTACCGGTAGCCTGTCTGCGCGGAATACCAAAATTGGTGCTGCATACCAATGCCTGAATCTCAATCAAAATCGGTCTGGTACCTTCCATGGAGCATACCACCACAGAACCACTGGCATCCTCCGGTCTACCGGTTAACATATACTCTGAAGGATTGGCAACCTCCACCAGCCCCTTTTCCTGCATTTCAAACACGCCGATTTCATTGGTGGCACCAAAGCGATTTTTTACGCCACGCAGTATACGATAGGAAGCATGTCGGTCTCCTTCAAAATAGAGTACCGTATCCACCATATGCTCCAATACTCTCGGTCCTGCCACGGTACCTTCCTTGGTCACATGGCCCACAATGAAAATACTGACGCCCTGTACCTTTGCCAATTGCATAAGTACTGCGGTACTTTCCCTAACCTGAGAGACGCTGCCCGGTGCAGCAGAAATCTCCTGCCGGAACATAGTCTGGATAGAATCAATTACCACCACCTGTGGCTTCTTGTCACGAACAACCGCATCAATGGTATCCAAATCCGTCTCACACAAAAGCTGCAAGTGGTCGTCAAACTGCCCGATACGTTCCGCACGCAGCTTAATCTGACGCAAAGATTCCTCACCGGAAATATAAAGCACAGAAACCTGCTTTGCAGCCAGCCTCTGACACACCTGAAGTAATAGTGTAGACTTACCGATACCCGGATCACCGCCTACTAATGTAAGACTGCCTGCAACAATACCGCCACCCAGTACACGATCCAACTCTGCAATGTCGGTAGTCAGTCTGTCTTCTTCTTTTAAATCAATTTGAGAAATAGGAAGGGGTGTACTATCCTCCCTAAGTCCGGTTGTAACACGTTTGCCCTTTGCCGTTACTTTCACCGGTTCTTCCACAAAACTATTCCATGCACGACAGCCGGGACACTGGCCCAGCCACTTGCCGGATTCATAACCACACTCCTGACAAAAGAATATGGTGCCTGATTTTTTACCTGCCATAGTATTTCTCTACTTTAATTTTTTATTTTAAAATTCACTTTGCCCCCTGCATAGCCTGCCACAATATGGCTGCCTGCTGCCAGCTTCCTTGTAAGGATTTCTTCCGCAAGACCATCCTCAATAATCGTTTGAATAGCTCGTTTCAACGGACGCGCACCCATTTTGGCATCAGAATGCTTCTCTACCAAGTGCTCTTTCAAGGCTGGGGTTACTTCTAACTTCATACCAAGCTGCTCCTCCATACGGCGACTAAGCTGCCTGGTTAAAAGTCCAACAATTTCTTTCATCTCATCCTTCGTCAGTGGATGGAATACAATAATCTCATCAATGCGATTGATAAATTCCGGCTTGAAGAGACGCTTCACCTCTTCCATGACACCGGACTTCATCTTTTCAAAATCCTTTTCCTTATCCGATTTCGCTGCAAATCCCAGGTTCTTCGGATCCACGATGCGATTTGCCCCTGCATTAGAGGTCATAATAATCACGGTATTTTTAAAGCTTACCTTACGCCCCTTGGAATCCGTAATATGCCCATCATCCAGCACCTGAAGTAAAATATTAAATACATCCGGGTGTGCTTTTTCAATTTCATCAAACAATACCACAGAATAAGGATTTTTACGAATCTTTTCAGAAAGCTGTCCGCCGTCATCAAAGCCTACATATCCCGGTGGCGAACCTATCATTTTGGAAACAGAATGACCTTCCATATATTCAGACATATCCACACGAATCAGAGCATTCTCATCCCCAAACATAGCCTCTGCAAGTGCTTTGGAAAGCTCTGTCTTGCCCACACCGGTAGGTCCGAGGAATAAGAAGGAACCAATTGGTCTTTTTGGGTCTTTGAGTCCCACACGGCCACGACGCATCGCTTTAGCCACTGCTGTTACCGCCTGCTTCTGTCCAATCACTCTTTCATGTAATACCTGCTCCAGCTTAAGCAAGCGCTCCCCTTCCTTCTCTGCAAGCTTCGTTACCGGTATCTTCGTCCACACGGAAACTACTTTTGCAATGTCCTCTTCGCTTATCTGAAGCTTTGTACCCTTGGCTGATTTGGCCGCACGCTTCATGATACGCTGATACTTTTTATTTACTTCATCCTGTTGGGAACGAATGGCCTTTGCATCCGCCAAATTACCGTTTTTCAAACTATGCTCTAACTGCAAATCCAGTTCTTTTAATTCTTTTTCCAATAATTTTACTTTGTCCGGCTTCTCCATATCACGAATACGGGCCGCACTGGCTGCCTCGTCAATCAAATCAATGGCCTTGTCCGGAAGATTTCTATCGTTAATATAACGATTAGATAGTTTCACTGCCGCCTCAATGGCCTCCGGCAAAATCGCCACATGATGGTGCTCTTCATATTTGTATGCAATACCAGTCAAAATACGAATTGCTTCCCCTTCGTCCGGTTCTTCCACATTCACCGGCTGGAAACGTCTTTCTAAGGCTGCGTCTTTCTCTATATATTTACGATATTCTGTAATGGTAGTTGCACCAATTAACTGAATTTCGCCGCGTGCCAGGGAAGGCTTTAAAATGTTGGATGCATCAATAGCTCCTTCTGCACCACCGGCTCCGATAATGGTATGGAGCTCATCCAAAAACAAAATAATATTGCCGTCTGCAATTACTTCTGCAATCACATTCTTAATACGTTCCTCAAATTCGCCACGGTACTTACTTCCTGCCACCATACCGGACAAATCCAGTGTCATCAAGCGCTTATTCTGTACCGTTGCAGGTACATCTCCGGCAACAATTCTCTGTGCCAGCCCTTCTACCACTGCCGTCTTACCAACCCCCGGTTCACCAATCAGGCAAGGGTTATTCTTAGTGCGTCTGGACAAAATCTGAATGGCACGGTTTATTTCTTCCTCCCTGCCAATGACAGGGTCTAGCTTACCGGCTCTGGCAAGAGCAGTTAAATCACGGCTATACTGCTCCAGAGTCTCTGCCTTACCTTTCCTTCCGCCAGTCTGCAAATCCTCCTTGTAAAGGCCTCCATCTTCTCCCATGGCAATCAGGGTATCCACGTAAATTTTTTGTGCACTGACACCAATGGTATTAATCAGGCGGACTGCCACATTGTCACCTTCTTTAATCATGGCAAGTAAAATATGTTCTGTACCGGTCTCATCACTTTTAAAACGTCCTGCAAGTCCATGTGCGTCCTCCAATACTGCTAACGCACGTGGAGAATACTTTTCCTTGTCATCCAACAAAATGCCGGAGTCAAAGGCAATCAAATCACGAATCATCTCGCGGATTTTGGCAGCATCCACACCATTTTCCTGCAGCACAACACTTGCAGTACCACTGCCTTCCTCCACCAAACCTAATAAAATATGTTCACAGCCAACATAGCCCTGATGCATACGCTTGGCAAATCTTTCAGCCAACATCAGTGCCGCTTTGGCATTCTGGGTAAAATTACGCAATATCTAATCCTCCGAATACATTATTTAAATCCTTAAATATTTTTATGATAAATTATTTGCAGCCCCTTTAGTAACAAATCATCTTCCACTATAATCTTACGTTTACAAAGCGGTACCACCAGACCTGCAAGTCCACCTGTAGCCACTACCGTACATTCTGACCCCAACTCTTCCTCAATACGCGCCGCCACACCATCTATGGCTGCTGCATGTCCAAACACAGCTCCACTCTTCATGCAATCAATGGTATTGCTGCCAATCAGCTTCTTTGGTGCTTCTAAACTAATCTGGGTAAGCTGAGCCGTATGACTCACCAAGGATTCCGTGGCAATACCAAGCCCCGGCATAATCAGACATCCGATATACGCACTCTCATGATTAATTACACTAACCGTAGTCGCTGTCCCCATATCCACAATAATAAGGGGCGGCTTAAACTGTGCAAGGGCGGCCACTGCATTTACCACCTGGTCACTGCCCAGCTGTGCGGGATTATCTGTCTTAATGCGAAGTCCATTCTTAAGTCCCGGACCTACCACCTTGACCTTCTTATGCAAAAGCTTCTCTGCGGCACGTCTGATACACATCGTTAGTGGTGGCACAACGGAAGAAATAATACCTCCGCAAATATCATCCGGAGATATACCATATAATTCCAAAACGTTTTTCAAGGTAATAGCATACTCCAATTCTGTCCGATGCTTATCCGTAGCCATGCGCTCTATAAAGTACGTGTGCTCTCCCTCTATGCAGCCTACTACTATATTAGTATTCCCGATATCAATCACTAAAATCATCTTTGGTCCTCTCAATCTATACTTCCGTACTCACTGTATAACTCATCAATCAATACATGTACTTCCTGACGAGAAATCCCTTTACAGCTGCTCTTTGCCAAAACTACCAAAAGCTCCTGCTTTAATTCCTCCAGTGCCTTCATCTTATCAAGGTTTACTGCAATGACAGCGCCCCTACGCCTGTCCACCTTCACAAAACCTTCCTGCTTTAACACTGTATAGGCTTTGTTTACTGTATGCATATTAATCCCAATAGTCTCCGCCAGCTGGCGTACACTTGGTAAAGAATCGCCCTCTCTAAGTTCCATTGTGGCAATCCCCATAATAATTTGATTACGAAGCTGTAAATATAACGCTTCCTCACTATTAAAATCGATCTCTATCAGCATGATTTACCTCCTGCTCACAGGGTTTCTTTTGTTATAGAATTATTATAACAGAGTCTATATAGAAAAGGCAACACCCTTTCTTAGGTATTGCCTCTTTTGTTTGAAATATTATTTGTCATCCATATCCAGAAAATCAAATTCTAAATCATCATCATCTGTCAGGAAATTCTTGCTCTTCCAGCCACTAGACTGTGCATTCTTTACTGCATTTGTCTGATTATTCTGAAGCTCTTGCTTAGTAGCCTTCACAATATCAGAAGTTTTTGGTAAAACATCCTGTACTTCCGGTTTCTCTACCGGCTGAGACGCAGGCTGAGCTGCCGGTTTATTTATCGGCTGAGACGCAGGCTGACTTACCGGCTTATTTATCGGCTGAGCTGCTGACTGTGTCACCGGTTTATTTGTCGGCTGAGCTGCTGACTGTGTCACCGGTTTATTTGTCGGCTGAGCCGCTGACTGTGTCACCGGTTTATTTGCCGGCTGAGATGCAGGCTGTACTGCCGGTTTATTTGCCGGCTGGGATGCAGGCTGAGTCACCGGCTTACTTGTAGGGGTGCTTGCCGGTTTTGGGGCAACCGGAGCCTGCTTGGTAACCTGCTGCTTTGCAGGCGCAGGCTGTGTAACCGGTACCGGCTGTTTTCTGGTACGAGCCTGTTTTTCACGCAACTCTAAAATAAACTCCTCTGCATCCTGCCATCTCATATAGAAGAAGGTTGCTGCAGCCGCTGCCAAAATCAATAAAATCAGTAAAATGACAACAATAACTTTATATACACCACCACCTGACTTCGTCGTCTGCGGGGTTAATAAAGAGGTGACTTCCTTTGCTTCTCCTGTATTATTGTCCATTAAATACCAAACAGTAGTACCTTCTGCATTCACTTGACTGGTAATGCTGTAAGGAGCATTGACCTCTACAGGTTCACTCGGGACATCCGTAGATGGAATTTCTACCGGAACCTGTTCTTCTCTGGTAGTTTCTTCCACCTTTACTAAATCAGAACGCACATATCCATGAACTTGTGTGCCATTATCATCATACTCTAATTCATACCATACATAGCCATCGCCCGGACTCACTTCACTTAACACCAAAAATGTGGCATTCGGCTGCATGCTGGCAACCTGATCACTGGAAGTGGTAGCCTGTGCACGTACACGAACGGCACTCGTAGCTGTAACCGTACCAATTTTCTCTGTGATTGTCACAGTCTGCATGGTAACTGTAGTACCGGAACCTGTCGGCTCCTCTGTATTACTGCTTCCGGAAGATATGGTAATCGTATTGACCGGAACATAACCAAAGGTACTGCCATTATTAATCGTAATCAGATACCATGTGGCACCATCTGAGCCTGTGATTTCATTATTCACCTTGACAGCCTGCCCATTGGAAAGCTCCATAACCTGATTGGAGGTACTGTCCGGATTCTGTCTTAGTATAACTGCTTCATTTACGGTCCCCTGCTTTTGTATGAACGCCTTCACAGGAATGGTTACACTGGAAAAGAGTAAGCCCGCCACCAAAAGGAATGATAATAATTTAAATTTTGTCTGTAGTTTTTTCAAAGTCTGCGCACCTCTCTGTTCTTTTATTCTTTTGTATATATTCTACTACAGATTTTTCGATTTGTATAGTTTTTCGTCGAAATTTGTCACATCCTTTTTATATTTCCTCTGCGTGAATAACGCCATCTACGGCATTAATCATATAAGTAATCATGGACATCATTTTCTGATTTGGAACCCTTAGCGTAACCGTAGCCGCAGTGGTGCCGGATTTGTCAGAACCTTCTGTCTCGATATCTACCATCTTTACATTTTTCTCCTTCAAAAAGAGGGACATGTTTCTGATCCCGGCCATATTCTCAAACTCTACATAAAGAGCAATTAACTTGGAAGAACTCACGAGCTGTTCATCCAAATTATGTAAGGATGCCATTGCCACAAAAATCATAATGGTACCCACAATGGCTCCTTCGAAAAAACCGATACCAATCGCCAATCCGATACAACCGGACGCCCAAAGTCCGGCTGCTGTTGTCAGACCTTTTACTTTACTGTGCGCAGTAGTCATAATGGTACCTGCACCCAAAAAACCAATGCCGCTGACAACCTGTGCTCCCAGTCGGGAAGGGTCACCGGTCTGATATACTTCACATATGTATTGATTCGTCATCATAACAAGTGCTGCGCCCATACACACGAGCATATAGGTTCTAAAGCCCGCAGGCCTTTTTTTACGTCCTCTTTCAATGCCCAGAACACCGCCACAAACCAGTGCCAATATGAGCTTTACCGCTACTATGACCAATCTTTCTAACTGCAATTCAAACACCTTGCATCCTCCTTTATATGCACTAATGGACAGGAATCTATCACCCCTGTCCTTTACGTGCTTTTACTTACTTTTTACATACATTTTACATTATATATCAGATTCATGCAAGCCCTGTTTTGTATAAAATTAAAGAAAATATGTGGAAAATTTTACTTATTGGCATCTACTGCTTCCTTGATTCTGGAATGCACCATTTCCGCCAAATCCTTAGTATTTAAATCTTTGTACTCTTCATATGGAATCGGTTTCAGGTAATGAATTTGTACCTTTACCGGCTTTATGCCTTTTTGGTCAAGCACCTTAAAACTATCCACAAGTGCAATCGGTACAATCGGACACTTTGCCTTCAAGGCACACTTGAAGCTTCCCCAGTGAAAATCCAGCATTTCGTTCCCTTTCCTGCTGCGGGTTCCTTCCGGAAAAATCAAGTAGTTGCGGCCTTTTTTTACTTCCTTAATCACGTTTACAATGACTTCCATGGACTGCTTAATATCTTCCCTGTCCATAGCAAAGGAATGCGTACAAAGTCGAATCTGCTTTAAGAACGGAATGTCACTTAGTTCCTTTTTGAGTACGGCTCCGATTGGCTTGTCACAGGTCGCCGCAATAGCCAGCACATCAAACAAGCCCTGATGATTTCCATACATAATAAAACCATTTTCCTCCGGAATATGTTCCTTCCCGGTTACTACTAAATCAATATTGCCCGATGTAACTCCAAGCTTCAATATATACTGTATATGCCTGTACATTTCAATTTCCGGATATTCATCGGCATGCTTTGCGTAATGACACAACTTCCAATATGCACGGGGAACTCTCCAAAAATTTCTAAGTACCATTAATAAAATTCGTAACATCTAACCCTCTCCCAAATTATTTCTGAGGCTTACAGGAGCAGCCAATACCCAGGCCTCCCTCTCCCACATGGCAGGAAATGCCCAGGGATAAATTTTCACACTGTACTTCCATCCCCGGAAAGTACGCCTTAATTTCTTCCATCCATTCCTTAGTGGTCTCTTCATCTGCACTGGATGCTGCCAAAAGATGCACCTGGCCTTTTGCATAAGCTTCTGCAAGGGTAGTCTCTAACTCGTTTTTCATAGCCTCCAACATCTCTCTTCTGGCCTTTTTCATGCCGCGGCATTTGCGAAAAGTCTCTAACACCCCTACATCCAATTTTAAAATCGGCTTAATATTTAATAAACTTCCCAACGCTGCAGTTGCAGGGGTAATACGGCCGCCCTTCTTCAAAAACTCCAAGGTTTCAACCGCAATAAAAATAGCCATTTTACCACGAGACGCTTCCAGAATTTCTAATATTTCCTCTGCACTATATCCCTCTTCCACTAATTCCATAGCATCCAATACCATGCGGTGCAGAGGTGTCGCTATACGGCCACTGTCTACCACTAACACTCTGCCCTCGAATTCCTCGTCCTGCGCAAGCATCTTTGCCGTATTATAAGAACCGCTAAGCCCGCTACTCATAGGAATATAAAGAAGCTTTTCGTATGTTGCAAGCCCTTTTCGCCAACACTCCATCACTGCTTCCGGAGCAGGCTGTGAGGTGGACACACTCTGCCCTGCATTCAATCTTTCAAAAAATTCTGCTCTTGTAATAGAAACTCCTTCATAAAAACATTCTTCTTCAAAATAAAATGGCATTGGAAGAACCATTATTCCTAATTTTTCCGCTAATTCAGGCGAGATTCCACTATGACTGTCGGTCACTACTCCTATCGACTTCATACCACAAATCCTTTCTCATTCCCCTGCCGTCTGTACATTCTCTATCGGCTGTAATTATAGTTATTCTACTATATTTTTTCCGTTCTTTCCATAGGAAATACAAAGTTTTTCTAATTTGACTTGCCTTCCTAATAGTGCTATAATGTGTTTTATTCGAGAGGTTGATGACATGGAAAATAATATTAAAGACAAATTAAAAAAAGATGATATTTTAACGATTCCAAATATGTTAAGTTTTTTTAGAATTTTACTTATTCCTATTATGGTACTGGTTTATAATCATTTTAACCATTACATTGCTACCATAGTCGTAATTGCTTTGTCCGGATTGACTGACATTGCCGATGGTAAGATTGCCCGCAAATTTAATATGACTTCCGACTTTGGCAAATTTATTGACCCGGTTGCAGACAAATTAACTCAGCTTGCCATGATTCTCTGCCTGCTTTCCAAGTATGCAGGTATGTTAGGGCTGGTTATTTTGATGGTGCTCAAGGAAAGCTTTCTGTTTATCTTGAGCTATATTACTTTTAAGAAAACCGGTATTGTAAACAGCGCCAAGTGGTATGGCAAGGTTACTACCGCAGTTCTTTACGGGGTCATGGTAATATTATTCCTGTTTCCGAATATACCGCAGTTCTTTGCCAATGCCCTAATTATACTCTGCGGCATGGTTATTTTTGCTTCTATGCTTTTGTACAGCAGATTATTTTATATTACGTTAAAAGAACAGGTGAAGGCGGTTTAAAAAAAAGAGTTATGCAATGCAGTAATCCGCGCTTGCATAACCCTTTTTAATTATCATACTATTATAGCTCTTCTATCTTACAGCAACATATCACAGCACGTGTCCATAAGCTCCTTATTAGGTATAAAGGCATAACCGTTTTCATAGCTTAAGAAGCCATATACCACCATTGCAGAGAAAATTTCGTCCTTAGTCGATAAATTCATGGCTGTAGCTGCATATTCACGAACTTTGACTGCTACCGGCTTACCTGATACCATTAGCGCAAGATCATCGCGCACATCATCCACATTCTTTTCAATATAATAATATATCTCATCATATGGTCCCGAACTGGTCCAATAATTACCAAGATTATTATTTTGCAAAGAAGCAACTACAGAGCGTGGATTATAAACTCTCTCCCCGGAGCGTGTATGATAACCGTCATACCATATCTGCAGCCCTTCTCTTGTAACCTTCGGAGTTGCACATGATAGAATATAGCGCTGATATAATGTATCGACCTCTGTATCAGTAAAGCCAAAGGCATCACTAAATTTCTCCTCAGAAGCCATGGTGTATTCCAAAAACATGTTTAACTCAGAACCACTGGAATACTTGGCAATAGGCAAAATACCCGTCATATATGCTAATGCTACATAGGCCTTGCCCTTAAGCAAATTGCTCAAAAACTCTAAATAGGCCATTTTATCCTGCTCACTGATAAAATCCCTGTGAAAAATGTAATCCCACTCATCTAATACGAAAACAAAACGAACATCGGGCTCTCTAAGATTTATATCGCTTAGGATATCCCATACTGCCTCTGTTTCATCTGTCATCAAATCAGGATATGACCGAACTAAATCTTTTATAAGCTTTCTCTCAATTCGCTCTATATATTGATCATAGGTCTTACATTTTCTCGGAAGCTCATTAAAGGAAATATGAATTACCGGATATTTATTCAAATTTGAATAATATGATTCACAGGCTGCAATCCGCAAACTATCAAAGATACCAGAAGCATCGCAGACCCTTGAAAAGAAAGAAGCAATCATGTTTGCCATGACTGTTTTACCGAAACGTCTCGGCCTGGTAATGCATACATAACTGCTGCCTTGATTCACAAGCGGAATCAATTCTTCTAAAAGCCCTGTCTTATCTACAAAATATGGCTTGACAGTTTCATCCTTGTACAAGGTATATGCAATTGTACTATCCAAATAAGACCCCATAAGCCACGCTTCCTTTCCGTAAGTTTGATAATTACTTCCATTATAAACATTTTGACAGACAATTGCAACAGATACTTAGGATAAACCCAAACCCTAGGGCAATCGCAAAGTCATTATGAATTTGTGTCATCTCAAAAACTTCCTGATTAACTTATCAAATCCCTTTATATATGGCTGGTATCTCATAGGCAAATCCATCCATGTTTTCTTATCCACGATACTCTTGGTATGGGAAAATGCCATAAATCCTTCTCTTCCATGATAAGAGCCCATGCCGCTTTCACCCACACCGCCAAAGCCCATCTCGCTAGTAGCCAGGTGAATAATGGTATCATTGATACAACCGCCACCGTATGGAATACGCTCCGTCACGGCCTTTACATGTGCCTTGTCCTCTGAAAACAGGTACAAAGCCAGTGGTTTTGCCTTGTCTTTTAACATATCAAATATCTCATCAAACTTAGTAAAGGTGATTATTGGCAGAACCGGTCCGAAAATTTCTTCCTGCATTACGGCATCAGACCATGTAGCATTATCTAATACCGTAGGTGCAATCTGCAAGGTTTCACGCTTTACCTCACCGCCAAACATTACTTTTTCCTCGTCATGTACTGTGCTTTCACGTGCCCCTTCAAAAGCCTTTATTAAACCACATAAACGCTCAAAATGCTTTTCGTTTATAATCTTTCCATAATCCGGGTTCCCCAAAGGATTCGCTCCAAACTGCTTTGTAATCTCTGCACAAATCTCTTTTACAAGCTCATCCTTCACGGATGCATCGCACAGAACATAGTCGGGAGCCACACAAGTCTGCCCGCAATTTAAATATTTGCCAAACACAATGCGCCTTGCCGCCAGCTTGATTTTAGCAGAATTGTCTACAATACAAGGACTTTTGCCGCCCAGTTCAAGCACTACCGGCGTTACATATTCCGCAGCACGTCGAAGCACTTCCTTTCCTACGGTTGTACTTCCGGTAAAAAAAATAAAATCAAACTTTTTATCCAAAAGAGCTTCATTTTCCTTACGTCCACCGGTCACCACTGCTACATACTCCGCGGAAAAGCACTCCTCTAAAAGCTTTTTTACCACTTCTCCGGTTGCCGGAGAATACGCGCTTGGCTTCACAATGGCAGTATTGCCGGCCGCAATGGCATTTACCAATGGATCAATGGTCAAAAGAAACGGATAATTCCACGGACTCATAATCAAGGTATTACCGTATGGCGTAGGCTGCTTATAACTTACTGCCGCAAACTGGGCAAGCGGTGTCGCTACATACTGCTTTGCCGCAAACTTTCTGACATGACGAAGCATATACGTGATTTCACTTAACACCATGCCAATTTCACACATGTAACTTTCGGACGGACTTTTACCCAAATCGGATTTCAACGCATCCGCAATCTCGTCTTCGTACTTTTTAACGGCGTTACGCATTTTCTTTAACATCTCAATGCGAAAAGTAACCGGAAGCGTTACGCCACTCTGGAAAAATTTACGTTGTTGTTCTAAAACATTGTCTATGTTTTGTGTACTCATGTTAGTCTCCTTGTTATAGTTTCAGTCTGGTTACTAGTCGTTGAACTACACACAACATTTACCCGAAAAATACCATCACGCGCTCCACTACAAACACTGCAGCACATGCAATCAATGCCACGGTCAATAAGCTCCTCTCCTTATACGCCAGATACAATGCCACCACAAAACCAACTGCTCCGCTGATAACGCTCATGGTTGCACTTAAAATTGCCGGAAACGTCATAGCGGCCAGGCATGCATAAGGCACATAAAATAAAAAGGATTTTACAAAAGGACTGGTAATCTCCTTACGCCAAATAGCAAGCGGGAGCATACGAATCAGGTACGTTACCACTGCCATCACCAGAATGTAAATATAAATATTATTCTGCATGCTTCTCCTCCTTTTCTTCTATCGGGCAGAAATATGCCGCAAGACCTGCTACTAACAACGTAGTAATAATAATTACAAAGCCACCGGATACCTTATTTAACACCGGAACTATTGCAAACAAACTACTAACAAGCATTGCCCCAATTACCACTTTTAAAACTGCCTTATTCGTCTTTGCCGGCGGAATAATAATAGCAAGGAACATACCATAAATCGCCACACCCAGGGCACTGGTTACAAAATCCGGCAAAATATTACCGAGCACTGCGCCCGCCAATGTACCAATGGTCCAGCCCGGAATTGCCACACTCATGGCACCATAATTATAATATGGGCTTACTCTGCCTTCCTGACTGGCACTGACACCAAAAATCTCATCGGTCACACCAAATGCCACCACAAATCGGTGAATTGGACTTCCTTCTTTTACTAATTTCTGTGACAAAGAAAAACTCATCAAGCAATAACGTAGATTGATAATTAACTGGGTCATGGCAATTTCCCAATAAGAACCTCCTGCCAAAATAATATTCAGTCCTGCAAATTGGCCTGCACTGGTAAGGTTAGTCAAAGAAATCAACACTGCCTGTCCAATACTAAGCCCCCCGGTCACCGCTGCCATACCAAAGGTAAAGGAAACCGCAAAATATCCCAGGGCAATGGGAATACCAGCCACTACGCCCCTTTTATAACTTTCGTACTTCATTATTTCCTCCCGCGAGAAAACCGAACATTTTACCATGTTCGGTCCCTAAAATATTATAATACTTCTTTTTGTTGCATATCATTCTATCAATTACCTTTACAGTTTACCACAGCGGAATTTAAATAGCAAGGCACTTTCACTCACCGGTGGCTTTTGCTTTTGCGCCTGAAATGTATGAATGGAATACACAACCCAATTATCCAGACAAAACAAAAAGCAATTGCTTTGCCCTGCACGAAGCCGTGGTCCTTGTAGCTATCCCATACTATTAGAATGGGCAAGACAGCCATCCAAAAAGCAACCACACCGGCAAGCAAGCGATACACTGTTCTATTCACTAAAAACCTCCCCACGTAAGGATCGCCCAAAAAGCGCTTTATCTGCACAAAATCGGCAAAATCCTCCAACACCTCGTTCATTTCCGCAAATCTGGTACCTTTCGCCTCTTCCTCCTCCACATAATTCAGGCAATACTCCATCTCCGATGCGGAAAGTTCTGGTATCTCCAGTACCTTCCTACACAATGCAATGGAGCCCTCCAGCATCTCCTTTTCCTGCTCCAGTCTGGTTAACTGCTGCCCTATAGCCTCCTCCAGAGATATTATCCCGTCCAAAATCATGGCGATATGCTCAATAGACATATTCATTTTCCGGTACAGTACAATTTGCTGCAAACGCTGTAAATCAAACTCTGTATATTCTCTATACTGATTTTCTACACCTCTAGCCGGTTCAATCAACCCTTTCTTTTCGTAAAACCGGATATTGCTTATGCTAAGCCCTGTTATTTCTGCAATTTCACCAATTCTCATATTCTAATAACCTACCGGTCACTCCTTCCTGAAATATATGGCATGCCTGTCAGCTCTCCGGCATACTCCACAATGCTCTCCGGATACTGTAGCAGTTTTAACAATGCAATGGCATTAGACCTGCCACCAATACCTTTATGTAGGCGATAGTCAAAATAAATATCCTTCTCACCCACCAGACTGTCAAAGTAATAGCAGTTATATTCGTTCTGTAGCTTATTAAGCAGCTCCAGATCATGACTTGCTACCAGCACAAAACATTGCTTATTTGCAAAATATCTCAGAATTGCTTCTGATGCAGCCTGTCGCTCCACTGTATTAGTGCCCTTTAACATTTCATCAATCACACACATTACCGTTTTTCCTGTTTCCACCCTGTCCAGCATGCGCTTTAAATATTTTACTTCCCTTATATAATAACTCTCACCGCTTAAAATGTCATCCCTTAATGCCATGGAGGTCATCACCTGCATTCCCGGCAGTTGTATGTATTGAGCCGCGCAGGTATGAATCGTCTGAGCCAGAATTACATTGATTGCCATCGCTTTCATAAAAGTAGATTTTCCAGAAGCATTTGCCCCTGAAAGCAATGTCCTCCCACTTGTAACAAAATCATTACTTACAGCATCCTTTAAAAGCGGATGGTACAGACCTTGCGCAGATATTTTCTGTTCTCTGCAAAATTCCGGTATACACACTTTTTTCTCATGTTCTCTCCGGAAATAAGTCACTGCATTTATCATATCAATCTCGCCTGCAAACTGATACAAACACATTACCTTGTCCTGTTTTTTATCCAGCACTTTCATAATGTGATTAAACACGGAAATATCATACAGGGTAATGCCCAACATATAATCCCGCAACAGCGCCATAGTATCTCCGGTCCAACTCATCCTTTTACGCATCTCAAAACCGGCAATTCCTTTCGTCACCCTGTTTAATTCTTTGGTTGCTTCTATAACTTCTTCCTCTTCAAAAACCTTGCACAGCTCTTTATCTGCCAGAACTCCTTTACAAAAATCAACCAGCTTCCGTACACTGCCCAAAGAATACAAATATACCTCGTATTTCCATTTGGTGCGCATGTAAATTACCAGATTAATACAGATAACTGCAAGAAATCCTGCAGCAAATATACTTTTCTCTGCAAATACCGCCAACACTCCAAAGAAAAGCAGAAAAAATTGCAAAATATGATATAGGCACCCATTTCTTATTGTCCACAAATCTGTATCATGCAAAAAACCCGGCAGATAGTAATTTTCAGACCGCTTTCCTATTCTGCTTAACACCTTTTCTATCTTCATCCTTGCCTGCTCATTTTGTTGTAAATATCTTACTTTCCTTTCATAAGCCTCCCAATCTCTATCGGACTTTGGCTCACGAAGTCTCCTATACAATACCTGTTCTCCGATGTAAGACCTGGTATGATTTACATGAGCAAACACCTTGTCCATCTCCAAATCGTTCCATGTTACCTCGTCTACACGTTGCTCTTCCTCACCCTCTCCAAATTCATCATAATATATTCTGATTAAGTCCATCTTTCCTAATCTCCTTTGCATCTGTTTGCCTTTACTGTAAACCATGAACCAGGTCGAGAGTCAAGAAAAAATTGACTAACACAAAAAGGAGTTGCTACAAAACAGACTTTTCTTCTGCTTTATAACAACTCCGATTTCTTTACCAATTATTTAATTATCCTTGCGCTTCATCAATGGCAGCGCCGATATCATTTCTCTTATACTTGCCTTCAAAAGAAATCCACTCTGTAGCAGCATAAGCCTTTGCTCTTGCTTCCTTTAAATCTGCGCCTTTAGCAGTAATGCCAAGCACACGACCGCCGTTTGTTACGATACCTGCATCGGTAAGCTTGGTGCCTGCATGGAAGCAGAATACATCATCCTTGCCTTCAAATGCTTCAAAGCCTGTCATCAGCTTGCCTTTTTCGTATGCAACCGGATAACCTGCACTTGCAAGTACAACACAAACTGCTGCATTATCTTCAAACTGTAAATCAATCTGGTCCAAAGTACCATCGATACAAGCTTCCATTACTTCAATAATATCATTCTTCATACGCGGAAGAACTACCTGAGCTTCCGGGTCACCGAAACGTGCATTGTATTCCAATACACGCGGACCGTTTGGTGTAAGCATCAAACCGAAGAAAATAATGCCTTTGAACTCTCTGCCTTCTGCAGCCATAGCATCTACGGTAGCCTGGTAAATATATTTCTTACAAAAATCATCCACCTCTTCTGTGTAAAATGGACTTGGAGAGAAGGTACCCATACCGCCGGTATTTAAACCGGTATCCCCATCGCCTGCACGCTTGTGGTCCTGTGCGCTGGTCATAGTCTTGATGGTCTTGCCATCTACAAAGGACAGAACGGATACTTCACGACCGGTCATGAACTCCTCTATAACCATACGATTCCCTGCAGTACCAAATTGCTTGTCCATCATAATACTCTTAACGCCTTCTTTTGCTTCTTCTAAGGTATTGCAAATAAGTACACCCTTACCCAAAGCCAAACCATCTGCCTTTAAAACGATAGGCATATTCGCGGTTTCCAAATAAGCAAGTGCATCTTCTGCACTGTCAAAATTCTCATAAGCAGCCGTTGGAATATTATATTTCTTCATTAAATCCTTGCTGAAAGCCTTGCTGCCTTCCAAGATAGCAGCATTCTTTCTAGGACCGAATGCACGGATTCCGGCAGCTTCAAATGCATCTACCAGACCGCCCACCAATGGGTCATCCATACCAACAATAGCTAAGTCAATCTGCTTTTCTAATGCAAAAGCAACTAATTTATCAAATTCCATGGCACCGATTGCCACACACTCTGCCACCATGCCAATACCTGCATTGCCCGGTGCACAGTAAATCTTGGATACCTTTTTGCTCTTTGCAACGGTTGCTGCAATCGCATGCTCACGACCGCCGCCGCCAACAATTAATATTTTCATAAATGTACTCCTTATTTTTAAATCCTGCCGTTTGCAATATCGTCAATCGCCTGTGGCAATAAAATCCACTCTGCTTCTTCCATGACACGGCGCTGTAACACCTCCGGTGTATCTCCCGGCTGAACATATACTGCCTTCTGTGCAATAATCGGGCCGGTATCCATACCGCCGTCTACGAAATGTACCGTAGCACCGGTCACCTTTACGCCACGCTCCAAAGCTTTTTCATGCACCTTTAAACCATAGTAGCCTACGCCGCAGAAAGATGGAATCAACGATGGGTGAATATTAATAATCTTGCCCGGAAAAGCCTCAACCATAGCTCCCGGAATTTTTACAAGAAATCCTGCAAGTACAATTAAATCCGGAGCAAGCTCTTTCATTTTTGCAGTAAAAGCCTCATTAAAAGCTTCTCTGGATTCAAAAGTCTTTGGTGAAAAGCAAATACCTTCAATACCATGCTTTGCTGCTCTATCTAATGCCTTTGCACCGGCATTGTTGCTGATAACAGCTTTAATTTCGGCATTGGTAACCTTGCCGGCTTCGATAGCATCAATAATAGCCTGCAGATTAGTACCGCCGCCGGATACACAAACAACCACCTTTAGCATAAGGTTACTCCTTTTTCGCCTGCTTCTACATGACCAACGATGTATGGAGTCTCGCCTGCTGCCTTGATTGCTTCCATCGTCTTGTCTACGTCAGCAGGGTCAATAGCAAGCACCATACCAAGACCCATATTGTATGTATTGTACATCATATCCTCTGCAATGCCGCCCTTTTCCTGTAATAACTTAAAGATAGGAAGAACCGGATAGCTGTCCTTTTTAATGACTGCATGAGCGCCTTCCGGAAGCATACGCGGGATATTTTCCTGGAAGCCACCGCCTGTAATGTGACTGCAGCCCTTTACGGTAACGCCTGCTTCTTTGATAGACTTCATCGTCTTTACATAAATCTTGGTTGGAGCAAGTAATGCTTCTCCAAGAGTAGTACCTAATTCATCATAATATGTGCTTAAGCCTTCTTTAGTAATGTCAAATACTTTACGAACCAAAGAGAATCCATTGCTATGTACACCGGAAGATGCAATACCAATTAATGTATCGCCTGCACAGATATTTTCACCTGTGATAATATCCTTTGCATCTACCACACCTACAGCAAAACCTGCCAAATCGTAATCTTCTTCCGGCATCATACCCGGATGCTCTGCCGTTTCACCGCCTACTAAAGCAGCACCACTCTGTAAACATCCTTCTGCAACACCTTTAACGATAGTTGCAATTTTTTCCGGATAGTTCTTGCCGCATGCAATGTAGTCCAAGAAGAATAAAGGTTCACCACCGGAGCATGCAACGTCGTTTACACACATTGCAACCGCATCAATACCGATAGTGTCGTGCTTGTCCATAACAATTGCAAGCTTAACCTTGGTACCGCATCCGTCTGTACCGGATAATAATACCGGATTTTCCATTTCCTTAATACCTGCTAAAGAAAAAGCACCTGCAAAACCTCCAAGACCACCCATAACTTCCGGTCTCATAGTCTTCTTTACATGTTCCTTCATTAATTCCACTGCTTTGTAACCAGCTTCAATATCTACGCCAGCTTTCTTGTAATCCATTTTTTTATCCTCCGAAATTGTTAGATTGTTTTTATTATACCTTATTTATTATAATTTTTGTAGCCCACTTCTTGTAATTTTGCATCTTTTGCCTGAACTTGTTCTTTTAAGTTCTGTGCATAATCTTTTACTTTCTGCAATAATGCTTCATCAGAAGTTGCTAAAATTTTTGCTGCAAGTAAACCTGCATTTGCACCGCCGTTAATTGCTACGGTAGCAACCGGGATACCACTTGGCATTTGGACGATAGAGTATAAAGAATCTCTGCCGCCCAAGCTGGTTGTATGCATTGGAATACCGATAACAGGCATTGGGAAAATTGCTGCACACATACCCGGTAAATGTGCTGCCATACCTGCACCTGCAATAATAACCTTAAAGCCTTTTTCCTCTGCACTCTTTGCATATTCAAAGAATACATCCGGTTCTCTGTGTGCGGAAATAATAGTCATTTCATAAGAAATACCAAGTTCCTCTAAAATATCTGCAGCCTTTGCCATTACCGGCATATCTGAATCGCTGCCCATTACAATACCTACTTTTGCCATTTTTAAAGTCCTCCTCATGTAAAAATTATTCTTCAAATGGTTTATTTAACATCTCACAGCCCGGCAATACAAATCTGCCCTGCTCGATGATAGAAATCCTTCGTCCGTCTTCGCATACCGCCACAATACTGCCCAGTTCATCATATGGAATGGTAATATCCGTGTGACAATTAAAATATGCTTTGCTGCGGTCCGTGCGCCTTAAAAGACTCACTTCATTATCCCTTGCTATAACCTCTTTGCCATCCGGATTGAACATCTTCACATCTTCCTGATGGGAATAACAAGTATCACCTACTGCAAAATGAGGTCCCATTTTCTCTGCAATTAAAATAGGCAGTTTATGACCAATCTCATACTTTTGTGCCACCACATAGGCTGTAGTATTGGTACCGATTGCAAACTCACCCATTGGCAAGGTGTCATGCCTAAACAATACATTGTCCTTGATATATTTTTCATTGTCGGCCTGACTCTCAAAATTGGTACAGCCATAACCCACAATCATACCATCTTTAAACTCCATACGAAGATTCCGGTATTCCAGTTCATTTAAAAACACCTTGGAAACATGCAGCACCCCATTGGTACCTTTAAGCACCGGTGACGTAAACACCTCGCCTACCGGAATATTGACATCTGCCACACAGTTTTCAAAATTGGTTTCTTTTGCTTTGTCCTGAAGCTTATGCAAGTGAATTCGTAGGTCCGTTTCGTTTACACCCATGCCTTTGATTTCCACATATTCTGCTTCATCCAAGGCATCAATAATGGTCTGCTGAATGCCTTTGTAAAGCTCGTAATCCAAGGTATTGATACGAATAATTTCATCAAAAATTTCTTCAAACGGCTCACCAATCTCCGGAAGCGGGAATGCAATAATGGTAAAGCTTCTTTCCTCGCCTTTTATATACTGATTGGTAATTTCGCCATTCTGACTGCGGTATTCCACAAAAATCTTCTGGGCTTCCTCACTCATAGAAACACATTCCGGCTTGCTTGCCGGTGCAAATGGTGTCTCACCAAACACTTCCACCACTGCTGGACCTGCATATCCGCCGGCTGCTTCTTTTAATTCTTCATAAGCATTCTTTAATACGTCCACATATCTATGCAGTAAATGCTTGTCCCAAAACAGTCCCATGTCATCTCTGTGGTCAAAAGCATACTGACGATTAAACGGTGCACCCTCTACCAGCGCTCTGTAAATGGTCGGTTCCAGCCCCAATCCACGGAATTCCTTTATGGCCTCCCGAAGCATCCGTTCAAAACCCACGTGATAATAAATACCTACCGTCTTTTTCTTGGACAAATCCTTGCCCGCCATCTCAAAGCCCTTACGATAGCCCTCTACATAGGTATGTGCCATCAGCTTAATTTTGTCCTCTGACTGTGCATTTAAAAATGCTGCAATACGCATCTCATTATCGGAAATATATACACCATAACGATACAAATAACGCAAATCACTCAAGTCGCTATTCATAATAATATCTACGTAGAAATTATTTTCCGGACAAACTTGCCCGGTAATTCGGTCTAACGTCTCAATATCGGAATAATCACTGACAAACCAGTAAACACTCTGACGGATGGTCTCATAAGAAGGCAGCTTCCCGTTCTCCTCCATCTCATATACAAAAGCACTGTATACCTCCAAAAACAGCTCCGGACGAATCATAAATAACTCTGCCTTTTGCTCATATGCAAAGGGTATAGTTTTACGAAACTCCGTAAATAAAAAAGATAACAGTCTGCCAAACTCTTCCCCAAGCTCCTTCACCGCATAAGCCGGATTTAAAAAGCTTGTCTCATACTGCTTCGGAAGCACATTTTCGTAAAAGCTTCGGTTTTTTGCTTCCAGTTCCTCCATGGAACATTTACTTACGTCAAACTCCCCGGAAGCAATCTCTAAATACTGCTCGCACATCTTCTGCAAAAAGCTTCCCGCTTCTTTAAAATAGCGGTCAAATGCCTCTATCGGAAACTGCTCTTTTAAGCATTCGTCCAAACGCTCTTTAGCCAGTTCAAATCTTTCCATCATAAATAAAAAACTCCTTTACGGCCTACAGCATCCCCAAATACAAAATACTTGCCATAGATAACGCTGCAATGCCATTTGTTACCAAGCCAAGCCAGCCAAGCGTATGTGGCTGATAATGGTCATTGATACATAAAATAGATAAAATCAAGCCCGTCACAGAAAAAATACTTGCCAGAATTCCGGCAAAACCATAAGAAAGCGTTGCCTCTCCACCTCTTGCAAACGTCAGATACAACAGCAATAGCACGGTAACCATGCTAATCACACCTAATGACGCTCCGAAAATAGTAGAAAGCTTGGTTTCCTTGACTGTAAACTTGGATTTTACTTTTGGTCTCTTAGACCGCCTCGCCATATAATACACCTCAAATGGGCACCTCTAATTTGTTAGAGAATGCCCACACTTTTTAAAACAATAATTTCTTTCTGTCTGCCAAAAGCTTGCTACCGCTTACAATCAACAGAATGCCGCCAGCAAGGCCTACAACAATGCCAATAACACCTACTGTAATATTTAATGCGCCTGTCCAAGTCATGGTTTTGTGTACTCTTTCTTCCATAGAAAAATTCCTCGCCCTTTCTAAAAATCAGATTTATTTGCAGCCATACTGCTCATAATAAGCATCGATGCTTGCCTTCATAGCATCATCAATAATAATTTCCCCATTATAAGGTCTGTTATGCAAATATTCGGTAACTTCTGCCATATCTACAATTGCATGTGCATCAAATCCATATCTTTCTTTAATTTCCTCTAATGCACTCTTTTCCCCGCCAAGACCTACTTCCATACGATTTAAAGATACCATTAAACCGACAATTTCAACATCTGCAGCACCACGTACCTTTGGAACGGTTTCTTCCATAGATTTGCCGGATGTTGTAACGTCTTCAATCATAACCACTCTGTCGCCATCCTGAAGCTTACTGCCGAGAAAGCTTCCCTTATCTGCTCCATGGTCCTTTTCTTCCTTGCGGTCAGAACAGTAACGAACCTCTTTTCCATATAATTCACTGTAAGCAATTGCAGTTACAACACTGATTGGAATACCCTTGTAAGCCGGTCCGAATAACACATCGAAATCATCGCCATATCTATCATGAATAGCCTTGGCATAATATTCACCAAGCTTCTTCAACTGGCTTCCTGTCACATAACCGCCTGCATTCATGAAAAATGGGCTCTTTCTGCCACTCTTTAACGTGAAATCACCAAACTTAAGCACACGGGAGTCCACCATAAATTCAATAAATTCCTGCTTGTACTGTTCCATATAAAAACCTCCAAATGTAAAACGGTAAAATAATCCATATTTTGTATTATTGTAGCATATTAAAGATTGGGTTGCAAGGAATTTTCTTTTACATCGCCTACTATTTCCCCAGATACTCCACCGCTTCCCTTGCCGTATTCGCCAAATACCTCACTGCTTCCACCGGATACTGCCCTACCGCAGACTCCCCGGTAATCATCACTCCATAGGCTCCGTCCAGCACCGCATTAAAAATGTCACTCACCTCTGCTCTGGTAGGCACGGGACTTGCTTCCATGCTGGCAAGCATCTGGGTTACTACGATAAATGGTTTGCCTGCCCGGGCACACGCGAATGCAATGTCTTTTTGTACCGCCGGTAATTCCCACAGTTCCATGTCATTACCCAAATCCCCTCTGGCAATAATAATCACGTCCGCTTCTTTTAAAATACTATCCAAATGTTCCACCGCCAAACGGTTTTCTATTTTGGCAAAAATTTTGATATGGTCTGCTGCATGTGTCTTTAACACTTCACGAACCTGTGCCAAATCTTCTCCATTTTTTACAAAGGGCTGCATGAGTCCGGTCACACCATATTCTCTTGCCAGACAAATATTTTCCACATCATGTGCCGTCAATACCGGCAATTGCACCTGTTTCCCTACAATTTTAATAGACTTGTGGCTGGAAAGCGTGCCGCCTCGCATTACCACAGCACTTGCACCGTCTACACTTTTTCCCAATACACTCAGGGCAACACGACCATCGTTTAACAGCACCTCGTCGCCGACTTCTACTGCCGCCAACACTTCTGTTTGAACCGGTATTATCACGTTTTGAGTTAAAGCTGCATTCTTTGGGGCAGTATCTGAATTTGAATGCTTTGCCCCACCTATGAATACTCCCTCGCCATCCGTCAATATAACCTGCATTCCCTCTTTCAGCTTCACCTCTTCCAGCTTACCAATGCGAAGCTCCGGTCCCTGCATGTCAATCAAAAGCTGCGGTATCACACCGGCCCGCTCTGCTGCTTTCTTAAAATTATGGACCAGCGTTGCACTTTCCTTAAGCCCTGTATGTGACAAATTTAGTCGCATCCCGGTAAGCCCGGCCTGAAACATCTGCTCCAGTGTGCTCTGATTGGCACATGCCGGTCCCAAGGTTCCGTAAATTTCTACCATGATTATTTCCTTCTCTCTTGCACTATTATCTATCTCTTGAAGCATAGCCGCATGCTACGCTTCCTTCTGGAACGCCATGCGTTCATCGCCATCTTCCAGATAAATAATTCCACAATATACAAATCCGTTTTTCTTTAACGTATTCTGCATTACGATATTGTCATGGTGGGTATCAATTTTCAAATTACCGCACTGCGCAAAAGCCCAATTCAGACAAAAAGAACCTGCGCCCTTTATCGTTCCTGCCGATGCAATGCGGTGCACCACACCATAGGCTCTGTCATTTACCCATGCACCATCATAAATTTGTGCATAAGTAGGGTCCGGCTCATTACTATAAAAAAAGGTGGCAGCAATTTCGTCCTTCTCTACACAGACATAGCTATTGCCGTTCTTAATATCTGCAGCAATCCATTCCCGGCGCGGCTTTATATTGCCCCACTGATTTGGATTGCCCGTTTCGGCCATAAACTGTCTGGCATGTGCATAAATTGCCATCACCTTATCCAATTCTTCTATTTTGGTTTTTCTGATTTCCATGATACTGCTCCTGACCTATGTTTGTAATTTATTGTAACATAAGCACAGGAGCAGTTCAACTCACTTTATTTATTACTTTTTGTTATAATACTTCAACACTTCCGCCGTTACCAGTCGGGTCAGTCTGTCAATATCGTCCGCTGACATGTTACCGGATACACCGCCGCCAAGACCTGCCTTGCCGTCGCTGCTAAAGAGCTTCATCTTCTTCATACTTTCCTGCTTAACAGCTTCCACTGCTGCAGGAATCAGGTCGATAAGCCCCTTATCCATGCTGGAAAATCTCCGGAATTCAGCCTTTACCGCTGCCACATTGATATCGGTAAAGATATTTACCTTGCTGATACCTTCCTTAATAGCCTGTCTGAAATCATCATCCGTAAGGCCGGAACCGCCATGAAGTACAAGCGGTACATCTATGGTATTGGCAATGGTGCGTATTCTGTTGAAATCCAGCTTAGGAGGAAGCTTATACGCACCATGTGCATTGCCAACCGCAATAGCAAGCGCGTCTACGCCCGTCTTCTGGACATAGTCCTTTGCCTGCTTCGGGTCCGTGAAGAATTTAGATGGGTCTGCCAAATGAGAGCTGCCCTCTGCACTGCCCTCATTGTCACCTACATGACCCAATTCTCCTTCAATCGTTGCTCCATAGGAATGTGCAATATCTGCCATTTCCTTTACCTTACGTATATTTTCCTCGTAGGAATCTGTGGAGCAATCATACATAATAGAAGTAAAACCAAGCTCCAATGCCTTGATACAAGTATCATAATTTAAGCCATGGTCAAAATGTACTACAACCGGAACAGATGCCTTCTTTGCCATCGGAATCAGGTAGTAAGAAACCTCTTCCAACGGTCCGTAAGGCAATAACACCTCTGCGGTACCCATAATAACAGGAGATCTGGTTGCTTCCGCAGCATTAATAATACCACGTGCCAAATCTAAATTTACTGCATTAAACAAACCTACCGCATATTTGTTCTTCTTTGCCGGTCTTAAAACCTCATTTAAATTAACTAACATAATTGTGTCTCCCGTTTTTTTGTATTATTCAATAACCTCAACGGTTTTGTTGTAGTGAGACTTTAATGCTGCCGTTGCCAGAGTATGGGACAAGGCCGTTTCTTCCGGTGTAAAGAGACCGAAAGGAACTTCTACGCCTGAATACTCCAACATAAATGCTGCAATCTGCTGCTGAATCGCGTCCGTAAAACCAAATTCGAAGATTGGTCCGGTAATCGTAGAAATCATAGGCTTGTAACCGATAATAATGCGGTTCCAGGACTGTTCCTTACCCCAGGAAGAGGTATAATGGAATGCATTGGCATCATCACTGGAGAAACGAGCGCTGCAATCCATACCGTAAATTTCAAAGAACCAACGATTGGTTGAGCCCGGCTCCATACGCTTGGTCTCAAAGGTAATCGGAATCTCATCTCCGTCCGCATTTACCGTGGTACAGAAAAGAGTACAGTTATCAAAGGTATCACATACTGCCACTCCGCCCTTACCGTCCGGACGTTCCTTTACAATATTACTAAAATGAGCACTTACCGTCTTTGGCTTAAAGCCTAAACGGAACGGAACGTGCTGTGTGTGAATACCAAGGTCACCCAGACATCCATATTCGCCATTAAACTTTACCATACGCTTCCAGTTGATAGCCTTTGCAACGTCCATATCACTACAGTGACAGAAGCCACACTTCACCTCTAAAACCTTGCCGAATTTGCCTTCCTTATACCAGTTAATCATGGTCTGCATAGCCGGATAATAAGGGAACTCGCTGCAGCAACGTACAAAGGTATCCGGATTTTCTTCCAGTGCCTTTAAAATATTTTCATTTGCCTTTTTATCGATACCAAATGGCTTCTCGCCCAATAAAGCCTTACCACTCTTAATAATATCAATATAGAACTGCTCATGAAGATTGTGAGGAACCGCGCAATAAATGGCATCGATATCCTCTTTATTAAGAAGTTCCTTATAATCGGAAACAGCATATTTTATTTCAGGAAAGTTGCTCTGAAACCACTCCATTTCCTTTGGATTAACGGAACAGATACCAACGATTTCCGGTTTCGGAACATCTGCTGTCAGGTGACACCAGCGTGCAGCAGCGGAAGCAAACTCTCTTGCCATAAGACCGCAGCCGATCAAACCAAATTTAACAGTTTTCATAAATGTATCCTTTCAAATTAATAACCGAAATGCTTTTCTGTTTCTGCAACAGCCTCTTCAATAATGTCGAGACCCTTAAGTGCAGCAGCGTCGTCTAAAATCATTGGAGGAGACATACGTAAGATATGACCTGATGGTACCCAAGCCAGACCCTTTTCGAATGCCTTCTGGTAAATCATAGTACCTGCCTCTGCAAATGGTTCCTTTGTCTCACGATCCTTAACAACTTCGATAGCCTGGAGACAGCCGATAGCACGTACATCACCGATAATCGGATGAGCAGCCTTCATCTGTTCCATTCTAGCTAACATAATTTCGCCCAAATGTGCGGAACGTTCATTTAAGTTTTCTTCTTCGATAACCTTGATAGACTCTAAAGCTGCGATACAAGCCATTGGATTGCCGCCGTAGCTGGAAGAAGCAGAAATCTTTTCAATTGCCGGAGCAAGATCCTTAGAAACTGCCAATGCTGTTACAGGGAAACCATTACCAAAGCCCTTACCAAGGGTGGTAATATCAGCAGTAACATCCCAGTGATCCATAGCAAGGTACTTACCGGTTCTTGCCATACAGTTAAGAACTTCGTCTGCAAAGAGAAGGATGCCTCTCTTGTTACATAATTCACGAAGAGCAGGGATAAAGTCTGCAGGAGGAATAATAGAACCGCCCCAACCCTGAACTGGCTCTAATACGATAGCTGCAACGTTCTTGCCGCCGTTTGCACAAGCATTGTCAAGCATACCTTCAATCATATGAATATATGGTGAAGAATCCTTCCAAGCCTCTTCTTCGCTTCTGCCGAAGAAGTCACGATATGGATTTGGTCTAGGAACTAACATAAAGCCCGGAGCTCTCATGTGGGTGTCAGCACCAACTACTGCAAGAGAATTTGCACCATAGGTCTTGCCGTGGAAATCTCTGAAGAAAGAGATAAATTCCTGCTTGCCTGTAGCTGCACGTGCACAACGTAAACCTGCTTCTACTGCAGTAGTACCGGAATCATAGAACTGGAATCCACCAAAACGGCCGCCTGTAATTTCATGCATTTTTTCTACTAATTCCATCTTTACTCTAGTAGTAAAGTCATGGCAGTTCATAAGCTTCTTTGCCTGCTCAGCAACTGCCTCGCTAATCTTCGGATGACAATGTCCGAGACCGGTTACATAAATACCGGATGAAAAATCAAGATATGTATTGCCATCAACGTCTGTAAGTGTATAGCCATAACCGGATTCAAAAGTTACCGGGAAAAGCTTTACCTGACTGGAGTAGCCCTTCATGTACGCAGCACATCTCTCATGATACTCAACGGATTTTGGACCAGGTACTGTTGCAGTTACCATGTTAGGAACCATACTAAGGTCCATAGTTGCCCAATTTTTGTTCATAGTAAAAACCTCTTTTCTTTTTATTTTTTTCGCATTGACTTTCTTTTGGTTTCGTCAATTTGCGTTTATATGTAATTATAGAAACTTTTTGTAAATAAGTCAACATATTTCGTAAATTTAACTCATCTTACTTTTTAAAAAGCTCTAAAGACATTTCGTACAACGCGCAAAATCTGCGATATTTCGTTTCCATAGCTCCACTATAATGCGGCGTAAATGTCTTTTTCATACGAATAGCCTTTGCAACAGCTTCCAAGGAAGCAACCGCTCCGTCTGCCACAGCCGCTATCATTGCAGCTCCCAGGCAAGCCGCTTCCTTTTCCTCCGGAATCAAAATCGGAAGCCCTGTAATGTCCGCCTGAAGCTGACACCAAATATCACTCTTCGCTCCCCCTCCGGTTGCAATAATGGATGTAAGCTTCGTTCCCTTTGCCGTAATAGCCTCACAATTTTTTCGCAGCACAAAAGCCACGCCCTCCATAACTGCATGAGCCATATCAAATACATCATGCTCCTGCCTAAGCCCCCAGAACACGCCGGTAGCATCGGCATCAAACTCCGGAGCATTGGTGCCTACCAGATACGGCAAAAACAGCAATTCATTGCGTCCTCGTTCTGCCAACACCTTATTCATTTCATCATAGCTTACTTCCGGCATACAGGTTCTGCGGAACCATTCGAGACTTACGCCTCCGCTTTCTACAACCGGAAGCATAATATGGGTATCCGGACGGAAGCCATAATGCATGGCAATACCGGTATCTTTTGCAACCGGCTCCTCTGCCATGGCAGTCATTGCCATAACCGTACCTGTAGACAACGTAATGCCGCCCGGAGCAATATTGCCGGTTCCAATCATTCCCGTAAAATGGTCTAACGTACCAATGTTAATCTCCGGTGGACTGTCCAGCCCAAGGCTCTCAGAAAACATGTCCTTCATCTTTCCTGCTACCGTACACGGCTCTGCAAGAGGCGGAAGCTTCTCCTCCCCGATACCAATGGCATCTAACATCTTTTTCCAGTAACATTTTTCGTAAATATCAAAATAAAAAGAAAAAGTAGCTATGGACATATCTGACCACATGGTACCTGTCAGATAATACACCACATAATCCTTTAACAGCATATAAGTCGCTGCTTTATGGTAAATATCCGGCTGATTATTTTTCAGCCACAAAATTTTGGTAGCAGGCCAGGTGGGCAAAACTGCCTGCTGCCCGGTCACTGCCTCACACTCTGCCTGTGTAAACTGTGCCGCCAAAGCGGTACATTCCTCCACAGAGCGCTCGTCCATCCAGGATATGGCGTTCATAAGAGGCTTGCCGTCTCTGTCCAACACCACCAAGCTCTCTGCCTGTCCCGTAAACGCAATCTGCTTTATACAATGGATATCATTCTCCTTCAACATCTGTCCAAGCAATCCTACTAACGTCTCACAATAACTTTTCGTATCAAACTCCACAAATCCATGTTCACGTATATACTCTACCGGTTTTGAACGGCGGTCCATCAACTTTAACTCTGCATCATATATAGCTGCTTTTATATTGGTACTTCCAAGATCCACTCCGATATACATAATCTAAAATCCTTTCTGTCGGGCTGTAATTATGCCCTTTAAACATTTGTCTCATTAATCTTATTTTATTATTGCATTTTTTTGTTGTCAAGAAAAATATAACCATTCGGAATATAATCAAAATATTTTATTGTGCATATCGAAAGCAAACGAAACTGGCATTTTCATATACACTGTGCTATAATGGAAATAGTTGTCAGAAGAGAGGTTTTGGTTATGGATATTTTTGAAAGAAAACAAAAAATTTTAGAGATTCTAAACAGAGAAGGAAAGGTGCGGGTTAATGAACTGAGCTCCTTATTTGATATATCCGATGTAACCATCCGTATGGACCTGGCGGACTTAGAAGCCAAAGGGTTACTCTCCAGAGTACATGGCGGTGCCGTAAGCTCCTACAAGACTTACTACAACATGGATATGCAGCAGCGCCTTGGTGCCAACCAGCCGGAAAAGCAGGCTATTGCCCAGCGAATTGTAGATATGATTGATGAAAATGATACTATTATGCTGAATGCCGGCACCACGACCCTGACCTTGTTTCGCATGATACCGCCTAAGCTTAATTTGTGTATTGTAACCAATTCCGTTGCCATTGCTTTGGAGGCCGGCTCCAATCCGAATTTTAACGTAATTCTCCTTGGCGGTTTTATCAATTCCAAGCACCAGTTTACTTATGGTGATGATGCCATTACACAGTTAGAGAAATATCACGCTGACAAGCTGATTTTATCCGTAGACGGTATTTCCCAAGATAACGGCCTGACTACCTATTACAGCCAGGAAGTAGAACTAGCACGCATGATGTTGTCCCGTGCAGCCACCAAGATTATCGCCGCAGACTCCACCAAACTGGGGAGAACCGCATTTGCTAAAATTGCAGACATTGATACTGCCGATTATATTATTACCAACCACCACCCTTCTGTTGCGGAAGACGCGGAACAGCTAAAGGAAGTGGTACAGAATTTTATTATGGTGTAAGGGAAAATAGATTGAAAAAAGGAGCTCTTCGGTCTTGAAGTGAGCTCCTTTTCATTTCTATCTAACTGATATTTTGTGTAATGCACCTTCTACAATGACAAAGACAACTTTCCTACGAGCCAAAAGCTTTACACCCTGCCGCGTATTCGCAGCGTTCAACATCCTCTATCTTATTATACTCTTCTTTCACCTCTTACCAAATCACTTCAGTTTTTTTCTCAAACATACTTTTATATTTATCCAATCGATATTATATCATCCAAATAGGCACAATATAATTATCTCTGTCAATGGCACTAAGTCCAGGCTTCATGCAGATAACAGCTCCTTTTGAGCGTGGTGTTGATGATCTATCCAACAGATCAAATACTTTTATCAACTCCGTTCCCGGATTAGAAGTCTTCTTAATCTCAATCGGATTCAACACTCCGTCATGTTCTAACACAATATCAATTTCTTTCGCATCTTTATCGCGATAGTAATATAAATATGGTTCCTTTCCACAATTGAGATAAGTTTTCATAATCTCAGCCACAACATAGTTTTCCAAAATGGCACCGTTCATTGCTCCACTTTCAAGAGTTTCTGCACTGCTCCACTTTGTCAAATAACACACCAGTCCCGTATCATAAAAATACAACTTTGGTGTTTTTACCAAGCGCTTAAGCAAATTATTGGAATATGGATGCAAATAAAAGATAATGCCCAATGTCTCCAGAATTCCAAGCCAACTTTTCGCCTGTACCTGATTAATATCAGCATCTCTGGAAATTTCTGCAATATTTAACATCTGACCACATCTTGCCGCCACAGCAGTAATAAAACGTAAGAATTTCAAGGAATCTATTGCATCAGACAATTCCCTTACATCGCGTTCAATATACGTACTCAAATAACTGCTGTAAAAAATCTGGCTGTTGCTATTTGCCCCACTGACAATTGCTGGCATAGATCCCCGATAAATTCTATCAAAAATATCTCTGGTATCAGCCTCTACCCTGCCTTCTTTTCTTGCTTGCAACGCTTCCATATCTACCATGAACGGCTGCATTGTTCCACCACATATCTCTGCCTGTGATAAGGATGTTAAGGAAAGCACAGCCACTCTTCCAGCCAGGGACTCCTGTACACCCTTCATTAATTTAAATACCTGTGAACCCGTAAGCCAAAATGCTCCTGGCTCATGTTTTTTATCTACATGCACTTTAATATACGTAAATAACTCCGGTGCATACTGAACTTCATCAATCAATACAGGTGGTTTATGCAACTGTAAAAACAACTCCGGATCTGTCTTGGCAAGATTTCTTTCATTTAAATCATCTAATGTTACATACCCTCTATTGGTTCCTTCCATCAGTTTCTGCAACATCGTTGTTTTTCCTACCTGTCTTGGACCGGTAACAAGGACAACCGGATATTCTTTTGTAACCTGATTTACTACATTCTCTAAATTTCTTGATATATATTTCATAAGCGCCCCTTTTCGGCTATTATTTATTACAATTTAATATTAGCCGAAATCCATATAACAGTCAAGACTTAATCGGCTAAAATATTTTTATATTTATTATTAGCCGACACAACTTTAAATAACAATCTTCTAATAAAATATACCAATATCGTGTAATTATTCCTCACATAGTATTTCGATAGCTTTATCCTCTTCTATGGAAACCACATCCGTGTTCTCGGCAGACACTGCTGTATTTTCAACCACAAACACAAGAGTCTCCTCAGTTACCGCCAGGTAATGCCAAGTTCCTGCTGGCACACAATAGGATATGCCCTTTTGTAACTCCGCAGTTTCGTACTCACCACATTCCGATTCCATGGTAAGAAGAGTACCCTTACCAGAAATCAAAACGAATACCTCATCAGATTCTCTATGGCGCTTTAATTCAGTTACTTTTCCATATTTATACTGCGGACTATAAGTAATAAAAGCACATTTATAATCATCATTTTTACAAACAAGACTAAAACCAGTTTTCTTACTTTTTCCTTCAATAACCATATGCTTGTATTCTCCTATTATATATAAAATCCTCCCAACTTCGTGAATCTTATCTTCACTTAATAAGATACACTCCATCAGGAGGAATACTTCCCTTATAAAGTCACCAGCACATTTTCATCTGCAGATTTGTGAATAGACTGCATAATCTCTGTTAAATGTCTTGCGTAATCTAAAGAAACTACATAAGGTGCCCCACCTAATGTTTCTGCAATCATACTGTAAATAGCGTAGTGATCACCGAAAATCTTACCTTCTAAAGTAATATGTGTCTTTTCAGTATGAGTCACGCTTCTGTATACGTTCGGATCATTGCTTTCCGGATAAGAAATCTGGTGGATTTCCATTTCGTTACCCTTTACATAAATGGTGCCCTTGCTGCCCTGTACTACCCAGTTTGGAAGGTAATCAGAGATAATATTGTGGTCTACCTGGCAGATAATACCACTTTCGGTAATCAAAGTAGAGCAGAACATATCATCTGCATCACCTGGATTGATAATCTGTCTCTTCTGTGCATATACACTCTTAATTGGTTCCTCTACTAAATGCATTACCTGCTCTACGATATGAGGACCCCAGTTGTTTAAATAACCGCCTGCATATGCCTTAAGAGTCTGCCAGTCGCTTCTTTTTCCAAAGGTCATCTGGGCACGATAAACACGGAATACATCACCGATGGTACCTGCTGCGATAAGTTCTTTCAATTTTACTACATCCACACCATCATGGCATGGTACAAACGGCATAACGATTGCCTTATTCTTTTCTGCTGCAGCGATGATGGCATCCGCTTCGTCTGTAGTAATTGCCCAAGGCTTGGTAATCAATACGTTCTTACCTGCATTCAGAAAGTCTAATGCAATTGCAGTATGAGTATAGCTGTAAGTTAAAATAATTGCAAAATCAAATTCATCGCTGTTTAACATGGTGTGATAATCGGTATACTTCTTTGCATCCGGGAATCTCTGAGAATATTTCTCCAGCGCTTCCATGTTGATGTCACAGATTGCTGTCACTTCAAATTCCGGATGTCTCTCCAATACCGGTCCGTGTAATTCATTTGCGGTTCTTCCGCATCCAATAACTGCTGTCTTAAAAGCCATTTTTGTAATCTCCTTTTCTTTTTTAAGAGCTGCTGCTCCATTACTAATTAGTTTTTAAATTTTTTAAAACTGCGCTTTCAACAGTTTCAAAGCCTTCTTCATACTGCCAAGCCCTTCTCCATTCTTGGTCTCAAAAGAAATGGTTCCGTTATAACCAATCTCTTTCAAATTACCAATTACCTGCTTTACAAACGGGCTGTAATCGTCTTCCGGTAACATACGCTGCATTTCTGCAATATGTACATGCTTTAAGCTGTCCGCATACTTTACTACATCCTCTGCATTATCATGGTTGCTCATCATATGGATGGTATCGCCCAAAAGCTGAATGCGGTCAGATTTTACCATATCCACAACCTTCATACCATCTGCAAGTGTGTGGATAAAGTTACATGCATCTGCACGTAACGGCTCCATTACTACAGTAATATCGTACTTTTCACAGGCAGGCACTACCACTCTGCGAATGACTTCTGAAATCTGCTCATAGCCCATTTCTTCGGTTGTTTCCTCGTCCAGAGCTCTTGCCGGTGCACTGCCGAATACAATCTTCTTTGCACCTAACTTACTGCAGCGTGAAAAGGTGCGTTCGATATACTCTTCAATTTCTTCGTAGTTTATCTGTGCTCCTGTTACACGGATGGTTCTTGGGAACAATGCACAACAGCAGTCGCAATCCAGCTCCAATTCCTTTAAGGTTTCTGCCAGTTTCTGAAATTCTTCCTCAGAAAGTGCAGAAACTAACATTGCACGCATTTCCACAAAATCAAAGCCTGCTTCTTTGATCATCTTAATCAGTTCGTAATCCACTTCTGTTTTTAACGGAGTGGAAAACTCCTTACAAAAACCATATCTCATCCCTTACTCCTCCTTTGGTCCGTAATATCGGATATATTTTATATTACCTTCTATCCTAAATGGCTTACAGCATGCCGGGATAAAAAACTGTGACCCGGCCTTTACCGGAACACCATCCAAAACTCCTTCACCCTCCAGAATATAAATTCCGCTGAAGGTACTGCCAGGCTCTATCAACTCAGTTGCTGCCGCCTGCCCAGATGCTGACAATTGCACCAACTCCAATCGGAACATCTCGGTATCCTCATAGCCAATCAGTGTCTTTCCTACCGGCTTTTTATACCAACGCTTTCGCACGTCGTCTCTGGAATAACTGATGTAATCAAAGCAGTCAAACATCCGGTCAAAGCCAAGTCCCTGATGACACATAAAATCTGCCACCTGAAGTCCTGCCGGTGTTACTCTTTCCGTTCTTACGGTGTAGTCTGTAGGCTCTTGGATTTCTACCAAAAAACAGCCTGCTCCGATGGCATGTGGAATACCTCCCTCAATTAAGAAAGTATCTCCCGGCTTTACTTCAAAACGGTGCAGGCAATTCAGCATTTCAGGGATGTCCTGTCTGTCAAAAACAGCCTTCCAATGCTCTCTGGTAATGCCTTCTTTAAACCCAAAGTAAATACAAGGTTTTTCCCCATTTACTTCCCTGCCGCCTAAAATATGCCAGCATTCTGTTTTGCCAAACTGGGAATCAAACAGTTCTCTTGCTTTTTCACGGGTCGGGTGCACCTGAATGGTCAGTCGCTCTGCGGAATCGATAAGCTTTACCAATACGCCCAGCTTATTGCCATACTTTGCATAATGCTTCTTTCCAAGGATTTCTTCCGGATTTTCATCTATAAGCTGTGCAAGGGAGGTTTCTGTCCCCTCTACCATGCTTAAGCCTTCCACGATATGCTCTCTGCCACTGTTTCTGGCAGCCACCGTGGACATAATCCACTCCTCCGGGAAGTTGGTATCAGGTGTATTTTCCTTGCCATGCAGCTTATCAATCAAGCTGCCCCCGGTATAGGTACGCCACGCTCCCGCACGTTTAAGCTTTACCGGTCTTGTTATATCAATCATTTCGTCCATCCTCATTCGTAAAAACCATTATCTGGTCTTGTCCTCATTTGCAAAGTCACGAACAGTACCGGTTGGACGATGGCTGAAATTCAGTCTCTTAAGGCCTGCTTCCTTGTCCGGCATAAAGTCAACCCACATATAATGCATATGTCTGTCACCGGTTACTTCAACACCATGATTAGAACCTAAAGGAATGTGCATGATCACATTACCCTTCATATTATATTTTTCGTCATCAATGATTACTTCCATGTCATTTTCAGGGAAGCTGAAAAAGAACTGATCCAGCATCGGATGCGCATGAGGTCTAACCAAATCATATCCATAAGATTCTACAGAACCGATGGTAAATCTAGGAATGATTTCATGAGGAATCATCATTCTACTGATGGTCTTCTCACTTTTATTCGGATCTATGTACTGAATAGAATCCTGGTAAGGTACAACAACCGGGAACTGTGTGCCGTATTCTTTTAAATCTTCGGCATCGCCATCTTCTTCATCCCACTGAATTTCCAAAATTTCCACATCTGTATTTGCCTTTACAACAAGCTTTTTGTCTGTTGCAGGCACGAAGGTTGTTCTGTTAACAAAGTTGTATTCCTTCTCGTCTGTAACAAATACTGCCTCACCTGTAATCAAAATAAGGATATGATAATAGCCGACATTTGCATCAAATACCATTTCGCTGTCGCTTTTAATCTGGTGATGAACCGGTCTTGCACCATTGATTTCACCCTGACAAAGCTCTACAGACTGATTTCCTTCCTTATTTTTTACAACATACTCCATAACTACTTTTTCTGCCATTTTTTGTTTTCTCCTTTACTCTACGTTTATTTTATTTCCATTTACAGAAGTAACACGATCCACTACTAATTGTCTGAACTCCGGAGTAAGCATTGCAAAGAATGCGGTAAATCCGGTTACGCGGACTACCAGATCCGGATATTTGAATGGATCTTTATGTGCTTCTAAAATTTTATTGGCATCAATGATGTTGATATTTAACAATGTGTTACCTGTATTCATAATGGTCTTAATCATTGCCGCCATTTTATCAACACCTTCTGCATCATTTACAATACCCGGGTCAAACTCTAACTGTACCGGTGCGCAGTTACCATAGCCCGGCTGGATAGCGCCGATGGAGTTACACATGGAAGAAACTGCACCGTCCTTACGGAATCCGCCATTTGGATTTGCTCCGTGGTTGATTGCTTCTCCTGCTTTTCTTCCGTTTGGTGTAGCACCTACGGTAGAACCAAGGCCAAGGGTGTTGGACCAGGAGAAGAAGCCCGGAATAAAGTTAATGCCAGGGTGCTGTACATTTAAGTCACGCACCAGTTCGGTATAAAGCTTACTGACTCTCTTTGCCCAGATATCCCCCAGAGAGTCACCGCCACAATATTTTTCACTGTGCTGCATTAACTGTCTGATATATTCCCCATCTTCGTCTTCGAAATTATTAGCAATATGTTTAGTCAATGCCTCATATGTAAGCTTCTTTTCCTTCTCAATACGCTGTTCACATGCTGCAAAGCTGTCTGCAACCACTGCCAGACCGCTGCCGTCCACGCACATGTTGTAATAGTTGGCACCGCCATCGGTAATATTTACACCTTTTTCAATCAGACCATGCTGGAACAGGTTTAAGATCAATTCCGGCTGGGACTTGGACTGGTATTTTAAGTGGTGCATAATACCGTTACCGGTTGCATCCACAGCCACCTTCAAATGCTTTTCATAGCGTTTCCACAAATTTTCACTGGATGGTGCTTCGGATTTATCTGCCATCATTTCCTGATAAGCCACTTCAAATACCTTTAATAAGTTGATTTTTACGGTATCGTTCATGGTATATTCCATGCCCGGAATACACATCCAGTGGCAGCCTGCAGCTACACGCTTTCTTGCCATCTCCAGAGAATAGCCACACTTCATAAAGCCTTCTGCCAGTGCACTGTCGGAAGAATATCTTGGCCAGCCCTGTTTGTTTTTGAATAAATATGCTACCGATTTTTTGAAAAATTTCTCATCCAGCTTGTCATGTACACGAATGGTCAGGTTGCAGGCAATATTAATCTTGTCTGCTGCATCTAGACAAAGGTAAGAAATTTTGGAAGTCATGTCCTCACCGTTAATGTCCGGTCCACCCAACTGGAAGTATCTGCTGTCCTGCAAAAACAGACACGCCAGATAAAATACTGCTTCCTCGTCTGTCAAAATACCTTCTGCGATGTCCTTTTCATAGTATGGTCTTAACATCTCATCCAACTGACCGCCGGCACTGCCTCGGTTATAAGTTCTGGATAACATACTGAACCAGCACATCCACTGAACAGCCTCACGGAAGGTTTCCGGCTTACCGTCTGCTACTTTTTTATTCACTCTGGACATTTCATAAAGATTTTCTTTTAGATAAAGATTCTGCTCCTGGTCGCCAAGCTCTTTTAATTCCGCAGCACATCTTTTTAAGAAACGGATGATTGCTTCTACTACCGCAATCTCGCTATCATAAAATTCATAATGACTCTCGTCATGAAGCGCTCTCTGCTCTTTTAACTTCTGTAAAATACCGCCCCATCCTAAGTCAAAACCAATCTGAAGGTCCGGTGTAAAGTGATGACAGTTGTCAATACCGGAAATAACATTGTACTTGTCAAACAATACTTTTAATTCATCAAACGGATATGCAGGATTCCACTTGCAGGTTACCGGACGAAGTCTTTCTAAGAACAGGAAACCCTTACCTACAAAAGCATCCAACGGATCACAGTACAGTGGATGGCTGTCCAAAATAGCACAATAGTTTTCTGTCCATGCCTTATATCCATAAATAGAGCCGTTTTCATGATTTGGCTTTAATTTATACTGAAACTCATCCTGCACGATCAGACCATAATCATCCTCATTGGCACCACCGTTTCTGGCTTTTTCTTCGGTCTGTTCTACTTTTCGTTTTCTTAAAAGCTTGATTCGCTTGTCATAATCAAAGGTTTCCTCTGCCGGAAACTGATTGATAAATTTTATTGCACTCATACTACTCCTCCTGAAATTTTTAAAATATCCTCTAAAACTTGACTGATTCCCTTTGCCATGCGATAAAAGCCCAAATCATTTGGATGTACACCATCTGACGTACAGCTTAGCACGTAATCACCTTCAAAAAGTGTCTCTCCATCTATGAAATAAACATTTTTATCCCCATTTGCTTTGGCTTTTTCATAAGATTCTTTAATGATGCTTCTCATCTTACCAATTCCTTCCGGGTTATGGTGAAAAGACGGTCTGGACATCATGATGAATGGAACATCCTTTTGATACTCTCTGAACACTTCATAAAAGTGATAATGGGTATTTCTTAACTCTTCTACACTTTTTGCATTGTGATCATACTCACACACAAAAGCGGACATTTCTTTTCCTGCGATATACTTTGCCATAAGTTCATCGCCCTTAGCATTTCCTGCAAATCCCAAATTCACATAATTCAAATTATATTTCTGTGAAATGAAGGCTGTATACGTATTTCCGGGACGACTGGCAGCTGCCCCATGTGTAAGAGAGGAACCATAAAAAACAACCGGCTTTGCATTTATGTAATCGATACCTTGTGTAAGAATGCTTCCCTTTTGCAACCCAATATACAACTTGGATACTTCTGAAAAGCACGGAAAATTCAACGTGTAGTAGGCCGTTTCGGATTTATCCCGTCTTTTGTATAAAGAAGTAAAACTTTCCTGATCAAACAAACTAGGCACTCGAAATAGATGACAAAACCTTTCATGTCCTTGCATGTCACAGCAATATAAATCAAAACCGTGAGTCAAGCAACAACTGCAAATACTAGGAACATTCCCATTTCCATACTCTGCTCGAATCAAGATGTAAGAGGAATCGGTTCCAAACCGGATACGTCCACCAGCTGCATAAGCCCGCATTCCCAAGATACCAGGCCTGATATCTTTCGCAATTCCTTCCGGGATTCTACAACTGAACAAGTCCTTTTCTCCTCGGTCAAATCCATAAACGCAAAATGGTTTCTCGGATGCATCATACCAAACCACATCTTCCTGAACTACTTCACTGTTTACGAAAAGATTCGGGTCCCAATTAAAACTCTTCATACTCCTCTGTTCCCCTACACTATCTTATATTCGATTCCCATATCTGCCAAAACGCTTTGCAATTCCTGCAATGCCTCTGCTGAAAGCGGACGTGCCTTCTCAAATACATTTTCTTTATCCAGACTTCTGTATTTTCCTTCTCCCAAAGGATTGAAATTCAACAGCTCATAACGCTGTAAATTCTTCATGTCTTTTATGTATTCCGCAATAGCACAAATATTTTCTTTTGTATCCGTAACTCCCGGAATCAAAGGTGTTCTTACAATTACCGGTTTATTCAGTGTATCCAGCTTCTTCATATTCTCCAAAACCACTTTATTGGAAATACCGGTATATTCCTTATGAAGCTCATCCTCAAAAATCTTAAGGTCACACATAACAAAATCTACTTTTTCAAACAGACTCTGCACCTTTTCAAATGGGATGCTTAAATTGGTCTCGATGGCAACTTCGATGCCCTCTTTATGACACTTGTCTGTCAGCTCCTCTGCAAATGCACTGTTGCAAAGCACTTCCCCTCCGGAAATCGTTACCCCGCCATGAGACGCATCGTAATATGCTTTGTCCTGGCGGACTTGTTTCATCACGTCGTCGGTACTCATAAACTTGCCACACATTACCAGTGCCTCTGCATAACAGCTTTCCGTACACTTACCGCAATTCACACATAAGTCACGGTCTATCACATGCTTGCCATCCACCATCTTGTGCGCTCCCTGTGGACATACCTGAAAACATTTTCCACATCCGATACATTTATTTTCATAAAACATCAACTGGCTGTGTGCTGAAATTGTCTCCGGATTATGGCACCAGCTGCATCTCATGTTGCAGCCCTTTAAAAATACCGTGGTGCGGATTCCGGCACCATCGTTTAGTGAAAATCTTTGAATATCTGTTACAATACCTTTCATCATTTATCCTTTCCTATATCCCACTTTTCTTTTTATCATAAATTTCAAAAACAAACTTCATAGCGCCATACGCATCCTCAATGCCCGGATAATCCTTTCCCTCATAAAAGTTTCGAATAACCGTTTGATGACCACAGCCCCAGTATGATTTTCCGATTTGCAGTTTTTCATCCTTTGCAAGAACTCTGACATCTCCATCCAGAATCTCATACAACAAACCATCCGCATATCGAAAATGCGCTTTTTCAAACCGTAATTCCACCTGGAATGCTTCATCTGTTACATAACAGTTTGTGGCATGAAAAATGCCTTTTGCACCGTTTTCAAACTGTACGATTGCGCTTGCCGTATCTTCCACTTCGATTCCGGTAACACCCCATCTGTGAATCTCAGATTCAAAGTTTTTTACAGGCCCACCAAAATACAGCATTAAATCCACAAGATGTACAGCCTGATTAATAAGAAGTCCACCGCCTTCTGTCTGCCATTTCCCCCGCCATGCATCCTGTGCATAATAAGACTCATCCCTGTGCCAGTTTAAATTGGCAATAATGCCTTGCAGTGCTCCTACATCCCGGCTCTCAATCCGCTCTTTTAATTTCACAACACAGGCATTGGTGCGATTCTGCATCATCACACACAATGGCAATTTCGTCTGTTCTTTGGAGATAGTATGCAACTCCTCTATCTCTGTGAGATTAATACCCACCGGCTTTTCCAAAACAACTGCCTTTCCTGCAGACAGTGCCTTTACAGCCATTTCTTTATGTAAATAATGTGGTGTGCATATATGTACGGCATCTATGCTCGTGTCAAGAAGCATTTCATCAAAGTCTGAAAACACCTTACAGCCGTATTGAGTACGACAAATTTCTAATTTCTGCGGATTAATATCACATACCGCATATAGCCGTACATTCTCTATCCCTTCCAGTGCAGCCGCATGAACAGGGCCTACTGCACCATATCCTACAATGCATACGTTTCTCATAGTCTGCCATCCTTTCTCATTATCGATTATACTTTTTATATTAATTCCGGTAAATGTGAAAAAGAGACTTAAAATTGTGTTTTCCGTGCATTTTGTTCTAATTCTCAATTGCTATATCATGCATTATTTGTTATAATATTTTTTGCAATCATTTAATTGTTTGAGATTGGAGATTTCAGCATGTTGTTAAAAGATATCGATCCTTTCGTAAGAAAAGCAATAACTAACACACTAACCGTAAATATTAAAGCCGATGTATTTAATGAATTACAAACCTCCGATTGTAGATTGTTTTACATTTTATCCGGAAGCGGAAGTATGATTATAGAAGGAGAACTGTTTGATTTAAGACCCGGATGTGCCATTCTTTTTCAATCAGGCACCAAATATGAATGGCAAGTTGACCGTATGGAAGGAGTTCACTATATCGCCATTAATTTCGATTATACCCATAACCATACCCATATAAGGAAATCTTTCCACCCAGTACATAGTAATATTTTTCATCCTTCGGATATTTTGGAAAATATTGTGTTTTCAGACTGTACAGAATTAAATGCTCCCATCGTTTTAAAAGACGCATTACCTTTAGAACCACTTATAAAACTTTTATCTACGGAATTTTTCTTAGGAGATGATTACTGTGACGAACTACTGTCATCTAACCTAAAATCTATAATTATTAGCATGGTTCGTACCTCAAACAAAAAAAATAACCCTTATGGTAATAAGGGTTTTATACTTACGCAAAATATTATTCAATATATACAAAATCATTACGCAGAGGATATTTCTTATGAAGTGTTATCTGAAATATTACACTTTAATGCCTCACATATTAACAGGGTATTCAAAAAAAATACCGGTAAATCCCTCCACGCTTTCCTCCTGGATTATCGTCTGAATATTGCCATGGAACTATTACGCTCCCATGCAGCACCAATAAACGAAGTTGCAACTATGGTAGGTTTTACCGATATTCCTCATTTTATTAAAACATTCAAAAAATTTACCGGTCAGACACCAGCCAAATATAGAAGTTCCAGTGAATAAGCCCCCTTACTATTTTCGTTATTGAATAGTAACCCGAAAGGTAACATACTCTTTTTCCCTGGTTTCTATTGTGGCACACTAAAGCTTAAACATCCACTCCAACACATACTGTATATATTCATCCCAAAACTCCCAACAATGTGTTCCCGGCGCTTCATAATAAGTATAATCATAATCTAAGCTTTTAATTTTTTCTTTCAGTCTTACATTATCCTGATACATAAAATCTTCTGTTCCAATTGCCATAAATAACCTTGGCTTATCATAATATTCATTGCACTGTTCCACCAAACTAAATAAGTCATCCTCTGCAGGAATTTCTCTATTTTCTCCCCAAATTGGAATCTGTACTTTTTCAAAGTCCTTTCTTCTAATGTCAGCTACAGAAGATAACCCTGCCGCAGCACAAAATTTGCCACGTTCTTTAAGTGCAATCTTTAACGCCCCATATCCACCCATGGAAAGTCCAGCTATAAAATTATCTTCTTGTCGGTTAGAAACCTTAAAAAGTTCCTGAATAATACACGGTAGTTCTTTTGCAATATATGTATAGTACTTATTGCCATACTTCATATCAGTATAAAAACTTTTATGACCGCAAGGCATTACCACGCAAATTCCATAATCGGAGGCATAACGCTCAACACTGGTTCTTCGTAGCCAAATACTATGGTCATCACTTAGACCATGCAATAAATATAAACATTTGTATTTTGTATCACCCACATTATTTGTAATACCAATTTCGCCTTGTGTACTTTTCTGTGGAATTACCACATAGACTTCTGTCTGCATACCTAGTGCTTCACTATAAAGTTTAATATCAATTAGTGCCATAACCTACTCCATACTTAAATTGTAACTGAAAAAGCAAGCCTATCCATCGTACCCGGCAGTACATTCCTAATGTCTACCTTCTCTTCCAACGTTTTTCCCAAATATGCACAATCCGGAAGGGTACTCCAAGGCTCCAGGCAAATGTAATTTGCTGCTTTTGGCAAATATTTTGTCCAAATACCAATCGTCTTAAAATCCCCAAATTCCAGCTGAAGGGCACGGCCAGATTTTCTGCTTCGGATGCTAATATTTTTCACGGGAAAATCATGGCACACCAAGGCACCCTTTTGAAATACCTTCATAGTTAACGGCAGTTTTCCTTCGTGCAAAGGCAAATCATAAGTTTCCCTTAAAATATGATAATGCTCATCCACTTCCAAAGGATTTAACTTCTCTAAACCACCAAAGTCCAGATAATAATCCTCAAACACTTCTCCATCATCAAGACATAAGTTATATCCATCATGCCCGCCGATTGCATAGTACAGCACCTTATCATCCAGATTTATCATGGTATGCGTTTTAGTCAACGTAGTCTCTTTTAAAGAATACCGAATCTGAAGTTCAAACTTAAATGGATACATCTGCAACGTAATGTCGTTATACTTTAAGGAAAAGACAATTTCATCCCGTTCCTGCTCTGTCACGACAAACTCACTAACACTGCCAAAACCATGCTGCCCCATATGATAGGTCTTTCCTTCAAAAGTATACTCATCCTCTTTTAACCGGCCAACCACCGGAAATACCAGCGGTGCGCGACCTGCCCATATTTCCGGATTGCCCTGCCAGATATACTCTGTCTGATCTTCTTTTAAGATAAATGACTGAACTTCCGCACCCCGTGTTGAGATAGTAACCCTTGCCAAATCATTTTCTAATACATACATCATAACTACATATAAACCTCAACCATATGCGTCATTCCATCCTCCACATACTTGACAAAATTGCCGTCTACTCGTTCTCCATCTACAACCATATAGGAAACACCTGTCTGTTTGTGGTTTGGATTATAAACATGAATCTTATATAAATTATTACGGAATGCTCTCTCTACCTGATAGCTGTCCCATTCTTCATGAATACATGGATTAATTTTCAAACCTTCCACATCAGGCTGTATGCCGAGCATGTAGTCAAGTACCGCTCTGAACATCCAGGCTGCTGTTCCGGTCATCCAGTGATATGCACCTCTTCCGTATTCCGGAGAGTTTGGACCATGAGAAAACTGGGAATAAATATAAGGTTCTGTCTTGTGAATATCCTGGTCTTTGCATGCCGGCAACACCTTCTTGTAAACTCTGTACAAGTCATTACCTCTGCCAAGTAATGCCTTTGCTACTAAATTAAAGGCTGTTGCGTGAGAGAACACAGCACCATTTTCCTTCATACCTCTTGCAAATGCACTGGATACACCAATGTTTTCATCCAATCCGTCATATGCCGGCATTACAAGAGATAAGCCGTACGGAGTCTCCAGATAATCATCCACGGCATCCATTGCCTTTTCTAATCTCTCCTGACTGCCAATCCCACTGATAACTGCCCATGTCTGGGTATTTAAGTATGTATTACCAACTCTGTCTTTCTTGGTTCCTACCGCTTCCTGCAAATCGTTGTAACCGATAATGTACCAGTCTTCATCCCATGCATACTGCTCGTGGGCTTTCTTAAATTCTTCCGCAATAGCTGTCAGTTCCGCAAGTTCCTTTTCATCTTTCTTGTACTTTAACAACGGTTTAATCTCATTGATGCAATAGTAAATAAACTGTGCCAGCCATACACTTTCACCAATGCCTTTATCCCCCATACGATTGAGACTGTCGTTCCAGTCACCGCCACCAAATAACGGCAAACCATGACTACCTTTATCGCAGGCTATTCTCTTAAGTCCTAAGAGAATATGCTCATACAAGCTTCCGTCTCCACCATCCAGATAAGGAATGGTTTCATCCAAAACAGCCCAATCTGCTGTTTCTTTAATGTAATTACAGGTCGCAAGTGCCATCCAAAGGGGAACATCCACCTTAATACCTTTATTTGCTTTATATTCGATTCTGCTTGTAACATCACAAGGGGAACCATCACGGAAAATAAAACTTGCTACTCGTAAAATCTGCTCTTTTGCTGCTGTATGATTTAATGGAATCATACCAAAAGCATCCTGGAAGCTGTCGCGCATACCCATGCCCTGTTCTAAGTGGTAGTAAGAAGGCGCACGTCCAAAACTGAAATTCATAAAAATCTGATACTTATTCCAGTAGTTAAAGTTTCTGTTAATCTCCTCATCAGGAGTCTTTATACGAATAAAATCAGTATAATCCTCCCAATATTTCAGCGTCTTTTCAAATAATTCTGCAATCTTTTCATCAGAATTTAACTTTTCAGCAAGTGCTTCCGGTTTTTCTGAAATAGACGTATACACATTTACAGAATATTCACCCTGCTCTTCCAACAACACATTCCACTGCATAGCTGCTACTGCAGGCATACCGAAGGTATCTGTGTTGCTAAGCTTGTCCTCTTCCAAGACTTTCGGATTATGTACGTCCCTGTGCACGCCAACAAAGCGCTCCTGAGAAGTTTCCAGACTATCCGGCGTCTTGGTAGCTCCTACCATAACCGTATACGGCCAAACCTTGTCTGATTTAAAATTATCTCCGGCCTCTTTGGAAGTACTCCAAAGGGAATAGTTACCATAAATCTTACCATCATCGATTTTTACCTGTTGGAACATGGAAGCAATGGCTCTTTCATGCTCATTAAACTCAAAGTTTCCAAGCTGCAGTTCTTCGTAAAAGTAAACAGAAAGATTTCTCTTCTTGCCACTTACATTTTTAATACGTATCCCTGCAACTTCCGCATCTACTCCCATAGGAACAAAGAAGGTAATTTCGCCCTCAATTCCGTGGCTTTCAGACTTCACTTTCGTATAGCCCAGTCCATGCACTGCTTCAAACTTATCGAAGCCAGCCTGAACAGGCATTACATTAATGGTAAATACCTCTTTAGTATCGTTATCCCTAATATACACATACCTGCCCGGTCTGTCGGATATCAGATTTCTCTGTTCTCTTCTGAGAACCATATTTGCATGATGGCTCTTATAAAAACTAAAGCCACCACCCGTAGAAGATACAATTGCACAATAATCTCCATTGGTCAAATAGTTGGTCCAAGGAAGCGGTGTGTCGTATCTGGTTACAATAAATTCATTTCCTTTTTCGTTAAAGTGTCCGTATTTGTTCATAGCAGAACTCCTTCCTCTACTTAAATGTAATCCACTAATAGCTTTCATACTTTTGCCTTTTTTCTCCTTATGAGAAAAAGGTCTTATATTCAATACCTTCTGCACAGGATACCTTTACCTGGTACGTCTCTCCCAGCTTCTCCCAGTATACTTCCACTCTGCCTGCCGGCAAATCGTAATGTGCCTTTGCATATGTCAAACCACTGATAAAATCGGGTCTAATCTCCACATGTGTAGCATCCACCACACAAAGACCTGCTACTCTTGTCATAAACCATCTTCCGATATCTCCCTGGAAATGATGATTATGTGACGCGCCTTCTAACACACCTTTTCGCACAAAGCTTTCCGGTAAAGTCGTCTCACCGCATTCTAAAAAATAACCATAGGAAGGATATTCTTTCTTGGTAATCATTCGATACGCTAAGTCTCCCTGCCCAAAATCAGAAAGTACATGGAACAGTACATGCATCCCTTGAATACCACAATCAAAGCTGTCATCATTTTGATGAATATATTTCAACAGATGCTGGAATGCTTTCTCCTTTTCGCCCTCTTCAAATACTCCGTAATACAGAGACAATGCCTGACTACTTTGGCATTTTCCTGCCATTTCCATTGTTTCGTGATCTAACAGATTGCTTCGGATGGCGTTTCTCATATCTTGATACACACCTTCAGCAAATCGAGCTGATCTCTCATAACCAACTGCTTCAAACATTTCCGCAGCTTTTCCCGCAATATCCATGACCATAATACTGTCTGTCAATGCCAACGGAGCATCATACTGATCAGGAGCCTTTCCTACCGGTACCCAATCACCTAATCCAATGGATACCGTACCATCGGAATTCCTTCTGGTCAGAATATATTCCAGATATCTCATCATAGCGTGAGCATTCTCAACAATCACTTCTTTATTTCCGCGATACTTGTACAACATGTAAGGTAGATTGAACAATACACTGTCCCAGCACGGGCCATTTCCCCAATCATATCCCCAACCTGCAGTCGGCACGATACCCGGAAGAGCACCTACATCATTCTGACTCTTTCTGATATTATTAAGCCATTCTCTCCAGCTCTTTTCCACATCAAACAGAAGCACCATATGATCCGCCGACAAAGAAGCATCCCCGGTCCACCCATTCTTTTCTCTATGAGGACAATCGGTTGGAAAATAATATAAATTCGACAAATCAGATCTTTTTACCATCTCAAATAATGTATTGGCTGTTTCATCCGAACACTCAAAATTTCCAATCTGTCGAAGATCAGAATTCATCACCAAAGCAGTCAATAATTCCAAAGTCGCTTGTTCCTCCGTAATTCCCTGAACCAAGACATATCGGAATCCATAGTATGTAAAGCTTGGTATATAACGTTCCTTTTTTCCTCCGCTTGTAATGTAAACCGTTTTTTGGTTATATTCGTGATAATAGCTAAATTCCGGTCTATCAAAAATGATATTTCCATTGTAGAACTTACCTTCATCTAAAAGTTCTCCATGCCACAGAACAATTTCTTGCCCCTTTTCAGCGCTCACATTCAACTCAGTAACACCTGCCGTATTCACTCCAAAATCATACAGGTATCCATCCTCACATTTTGTAACAGACACAGGTTTTATTATCTTCTGAACACATATAGGTTCTGCATCACATTTCTTCAATTCACCTCTAGGCGTCTCCGCAAGCATTGCATTTTCCCAAGTACAGTCATCAAAGCCCGGTATATTCCAGCCGACTACTTCCAAATTGGCATCATAATGCTCACCCATACGTAATTCATCGAATATAATTGGAGATGGATGTACCTTAAAACTTTGATCCGCCTCTATAACAAGTTCTTTTCCCTTTCCTTGTACACTTAACTCCAGCGCAATTCTGGGTGCACCCTTCCAGTCTGCCTTATCAAAATCCCAGACTGCTCCGCCAAAAGAATTCATAAATCCATTTCCCAAAAGGACACCGATTACATTTTCTCCCTGTACCAACCATTCTGCCACATCATATACATCGTAATAACAATAATGATCCGGATTGCTGATATAAGGAGCCAGCGCTCCCTTTGTAATCTCCTTGCCGTTAATCCATAGACGATAGAACCCTAAGCCACATATGGAAACTTGTGCGATTTCTGATACAAAATCCAAATCAAAACTACGTCTTAAGTACGGTGCATTTACATGATTGTCAAAGCTACTATATGTATCAGTTGCTTTAATAAACTTCTTTCTAATCATAATTTTCTCCTAGTCTAATATTTTTACACCCGACTCAATGCCCTGCTCATGGCACATTAATACTTGATAACAGTCTTTGCTGTATTCATGAACAAAGAATTCACTTTGTTTTAAATTGCAAGTGCTACCTGTAGGTTTTTTTTGCGTCAAGCACTCTCTTGCATAACATTCATCTCCGGAAATCACATAACAAGCTTCTCCATATCTAAACTCAACAATGCAAGATCCTAAAGAATGACCGCCTATTGTTTTAACGAGTATTGAATTATCCACGAAAAACATGTCTTTAAATGTCTGTACCCGAAAATCTTTCGGTATATATTTCCTTCCTCTCATATATTCATCTTCTTGGACATAAATAACAGCATTTTTGTAATACCCAACAGCAGCAATATGATCGTGATGCGCATGCGTAATAACGACATCTGTAATATCTTCCGGCTCATATCCATACCTGCCAAGAACATCAACAGGTCTCTCATAATTTATCATTTCAAATCCGGGCATGGTATCGCATCCGGCATCCACCAAAATACGTCTATTCTTTGTAACTATAAGATAAATAACAAATGTAATAGGCACCTTTTTTTCTGTTCGGCCTCCTTGAAATACAGCCGATTCCGGTAATGTGGATTCTGCATACTTAATTGTTATTATTTTTGTGTGCTCCATACTATGCCTCTCAGTGATTTTCTTTTACCACCAGCACAATTTTACCCGCACTCTTTCCGGACTGCATCAAATCCTGTGCCTCTTCTGCCTGTGTAATAGGATATACTTTAAAGATTGTAGGACGAACCTCTCCGCTTTCTACTTTTGGCCAAATTAAATCCACCATATCGGAAAGCAACTTTTTCTTCTGCTCAGGTGTACGGCTTCTCAAGTTTGTACCAATCACACGAGTTCTGCGCACATACATACTTTTCAAATTAATGTTTGAAGGATCGCCAGCTAATGTTGCAATCATAATCCAACGACCGTCAAAGTTCATGTATGGCATACATTCACCTACCATATCACCACCAAGACAGTCTACCGTTATGTCCACAGGTGTTCCCGCCTCTAATTCTCTTTTCATTACATCCACTAAAGATTCTTTAGAAGTGTTCACTACATAATCTGCCTCAAGATGTTTGATTGCAGCTTCCTGCTCATCATTTAAAACAGTGGTAAGCACTCTTACTCCAAAGGACTTCGCCATCGGAATCATTACACTTGCTAATCCACTTGCTCCTGCCGTAATCAAAAGCGTATCTCCTGATTTTAAGCCACCTTCCATAAAGAGGAACAGATAAGCTGCACCATAAACTTCCGGTAAAGCCGCAGCCTCAATCATTGACAATCCTTTCGGAATAGGCATAAGCATTCCTTCCGGAACCGCAACATACTCTGCATAACCGCCACTTCCCAGCAATGCACAGACTTTATCACCCACATGCCACTTTCCTTCTTCTTCTACTTTTTTACCCAAGGCCTTAATTTCACCTGCGGCCTCTAATCCGAACCAATCCGGCCATCCCGGCGGTGGTGGATACTGTCCTGCTCTCTGCAATAGATCTGCTCTGTTCAGAGCTGCTGCCTCTACCTCTAACAACACTTCATCTTCTTTAATCTGCGGATCAGGTACCTCTGTCCAATGAAGATGTCCATCCGCTCCATTTAAAACTGCTCGCATGTAATTTTCTCCTTATCATATATATTTTTTTTAAAAATATAATCTATAACACTTGAATTATACCACTTTCCATGATATATTTACATGGATAAAAACGGAATCGAAACATGTATAAAAAGGAAATTTATTATGTCTATTCATGTGAATTTAAACACACCACACCATGTTGTAGCCGCAAATGCTCATTATTATAAAACTCCTACAGAAGAGCGCTATATTGACAGAACACTTCCGAACCATGATTTAATATATCTCGCTGAAGGCAGCTGGTCTATTACAGAAAACGAACAAGATTATCCCTTGCAGAAAGATGACGTCCTTTTGCTATCCGCCGGACGTCACCACTACACTCGATTTCCTTGTGCTCCGGGAACCAGGACATTTTGCATTCATGTTTCTTGCAACACAGAAAACAATAGCGGATGCAACAATTTTATTCAACTTCCCACATTGATTCATGCACATAATAATCCTAAAATAAAGAAATATTTCAGTGAAATAACCACTGCTTTCTGGCAACAAGGTAATTATAAAGAAAGGCAGATGTCCGCACTATTAGATTTACTACTTTTAGAACTCCTTTTTTTAACAGAATCCGCCCAATCGCAAAAAGGGGATCTCGCAGAACAGGCAATCGCAATCATTACATCTGCACCACATATGCACTATACCAGCAAAGATGTTGCTGATATGTTATGCACCAGCACCAAAACATTAGATAAATCCATGCTCCACAAAACCGGGCTGTCCTTTCATTCGTATCAAAAGGAGCGTAAGCTTGAGATGGCAGCATCATTATTAGAAACAGATCCTGATTTGCAACTTAGAGAGATTGCAAATACATTAGGCTTTTACGATGAGTTTCATCTAAGCAAAAGCTTTAAGCAAAAATATCAGGTGTCCCCAAAGGAATATCGAACAATGCGTTCCGTCCCAGAACCATAATTAATATTTTTATTTTTCCAATCAAAAGAGTGTCGGATATGAATTCCGACACTCTTTTGATTTCTGTGTATACAGTACTAAATCTTTGCAGAGGACATCTGCTTTATCTGAGTAGGCGTGAGGGACGTATACTTTTTTAATATTTTCCTAAAATAAGACGTTGAGGAAAATCCCAGTTTGTCACTAATCTCCTGCACAGATTGATCCGTAGTAGAAAGCAATAACACAGCCCTTTGAACCAGAATCTCCTGTCTGATAGTATTGGGCGTTTTACCACACACTTTTCTATAAATCAAATATAAAGTAGAATAACTGATGTGACACTCCTGCGCAATTTCACTGATACTCCACTCAATATGATTTTCCATGAGTAATTTTGATTTTTGAAATATCCTTTCATCGCTATAGCCTTCATCGCCGGTCATAAATGGTATCAACCTCGCAAGTATGCCGTAAAAATCTGCCAATGCCTTACTGGTAATATTCGGTGGCATAGAAATAGAAGAAAGTTCATCCTTTAAAGATTCATCGCATAAAATTTTCTGAATCTTGAAATCGGTCTTGTCGGCTTCCGGAAAATATGAAAAACCAAAGGAGTACCATTCAATCTCACTGCCGGACCAAAAAGATTCATAAGGAATATTCTTAGGAATATAAAAAACATCGCCTGCGTTCAAGTAAATGATCTCTCCTTGACTGCGCAATCTGGCACTGCCTTTCATCAGCCTTGCAACATAATGATAAGGTGATCCTCTACGGTTATCTGTATAGTGCTTTTTCGCAAATCTTACCTTTAAGAAACAACACTCTTTGGATAAAAATGTATCAATCATATCAAATACACCTCATTATTCACAGTATATTACCTCATTTCTTAAAGAATAGCATATTGTTGGCTTCAAGTCAATTCACTATAATATAATAAGATAACAAACTAACTTTGAAAGAGGTAATATCAATGAAAAGCAGGAATATTTTTTTTACAGGTCCTTCTGTTGCTGCAATAGTGGAGGACGAAATCGGAAAACCTAAAGCAAATGAAGTGCAGGTAAGGCTGGCTGCATCTACAATCAGTAGTGGTACAGAAAGAGCTAATTTAGTAGGTGACCCCAATGTAGCTGCGGGAAACAAATGTAATGTTGTATGGCCAAGAGTATTGGGATATAGCAGTGCCGGTGTGATTGAAGCGGTTGGCGAGGACGTGAAAGACTTAAAAGTCGGAGACAGAGTTGCCATGTCATGGACTACCCATCGAGAACTCATAAATATTAATCACACAGATATTTATGAAAGAGCAAATGTTTATCCAATTAGCGACAAGATTTCTTTTGAAAATGCTGCACTTTTTCACATAGGAATTTTCCCGCTGGCAGCCATCAGAAAATGTGGATTGGAAATAGGTGAAAGTGCTATTGTTATGGGCATGGGTATTTTGGGTCTTTTTGCAATTCCTCTTTTGAAAGCGGCAGGTGCAGCACCAATTATTGCAGTCGATCCAGTACCGGAGAAACGTGAAAAAGCCCTTTCAGCAGGTGCAGATTTTGCTCTTGATCCATACATGCCGGATTTCGCCCAAAAGGTAAAAGAACTAACAGGTGGTGGTGCCAATGTTGGAATCGAAGTAACCGGTATAGGTGCTGGGCTTGAGGGAATTCTGGATTGTATGGCACAATTTGGACGAGTAGCATTACTTGGCTGCACAAGAAACAAAAACTTTACCATAGATTATTATGGCAAGGTTCATGCACCGGGAATTACGTTAGTTGGTGCCCATACTATGGCAAGACCAAAATTCGAGTCTTCCAAAGGATGGTGGACACAAAAAGATGATATCGAAACGCTTATAAAGCTTACCGAAATGGGTAGAATTGATTTGTCCGCTCTAATCGACGAAATTCATTCACCTTTAGAAGCGCCGGAAGTATATGCACGTTTAAGCAGTGAAAAATCTTTCCCTATAGTACAATTTGATTGGAGAACATTATGAAAAAAATTAGAGTAGCACAAATTGGTACGAATTTTTACAGCCATGGTCCTTTTATCTGGGACTCCATGAAGAAACAGAGCGATATTTTTGAACTGGTAGGATATGCTCTGCCTGAAAATGAAAGAGAACGTCTTCCAGAACAAGTTAAATATTTTGATGGATATCCGGAATTTTCAGTTAAAGAACTGCTCAATGACCCTTCCATTGATGCAATTGTTGTAGAAACAGATGAAGTCTATCTTACGAAATATGCCTTAATGGCAGCCAAAGCAGGCAAACATATACATATGGAAAAGCCGGGTGGTATTCAACTTGCAGAGTTTGAGGAATTAATAGCTACTGTTAAGAAAAATAAAACAGTTTTTCATACGGGATATATGTACCGATATAATCCATATGTAAAAGAGTTGTTACAGCAGATTAAAAACGGTGAATTAGGCGAAATTATCAGCGTAGAAGCTCAGATGAACTGTAATCATCCAAAAGCAGTACGTGAATGGCTGCATAACTTACCTTCCGGTATGCTCTTCTTCCTGGGCTGTCATCTGATTGACATGATTTATTCTATTCAGGGCGAGCCAAAAGAGATTATTCCTCTTAGCTGTTCCACTAATTTAGATGGTGTGACCGCAAATGACTTTGGTATGGTAGTCATGAAATATGAAAACGGAGTATCTCTTGCCAAAACAAATGATACTCAACTTGGTGGTTTTGTAAGACGTTCACTCGTTGTTACCGGAAGCAAAAAAACGGTTGTAATTTGCCCATTGGAGATGTCTAAAGAAAAAGACGTATTGTTCTCAACCAAGACTGTTTATGAATCAAGCGAATGGGGAGACAGAGGTGAGACGACCGAAAGTACACTTTTTGATCGATATGATTCTATGATGGCATCTTTTGCTTCTTTCGTTAGAGGAGACCAGGAAAACCCTTATACATATGATTATGAGTTGCAACTTTATAAGACCATTCTCAAATGCTGTGGTGTAAAATAAAATTTTTAGGAGGAATCAATAAAGATTCCTCCTATTTTTGACGCTTCATTTTTTACTACCAAATTAAAAATTCTCGGCCTTTCAGCTTACACAATGCCTCTACAAAGAAAAAGTCACCATAAATAATAGGAATATGAACTCCCTGCATAGCAGTTTCTGAATGAGGGTATCGTTCGCTACCCATCAATACAAGCGCATCTTCATTCTCTTCATAATTACAAAAATGCTCATCACAAGCTTTCAAAATCTTAATCGCTTCCTCTGTGTAATATCTGGATTCTTCTTCGGAAACATATTTTGCAATTTCTAACAACCCACATGCAGTACATACACCTGCTGTACTATCATAATACACCGGGGTCTCCGGTGCAACAAAGTCTATTAGCGGAAGATAGTCTGTTTTTTGGCAATGTTCGATAAAATAATCAGCCGTTTTCTTGGCAGTTACCAAATACTCTTCTTTTCCGGTATGAATATAAGAAATAACCGAACCATATACTGCCCATGCTAATCCACGAGACCAACAAGAAGTTGCACTATATCCCTGACCTGCAAGAACATTTTGAACACCAATCTTATCTACTTCATGATTAACAATGTGATTTACACTACCATCCGGACGAATATGGTCACGCATTGCCATATCCATATGTCTCATAGCAATTTTCTTAAAACGATTATCACCAATTTCGTCTGAAGCCCAATATAATAATGGCAGATTCATAAGACAATCAATAATAGAAAAGCCGGAATTATCCTTTTTACCCGTATCATTCCACGCACGAATATAATCACCGGAAACATTATAACGTGAAAATAAACTTGTTGCTGCAAAAAAACTTCTAACAGCAGAAGGCTCATTTCCTGTTAATCGATAATTAGCACTACTGGTCAAATGCCACATAAAACCCACATCATGATGTAATTTCTTGTACTGACGTAATGCATCATCCAATAATTCTTCAGAACGCTCTGCGGTCTTTTTATATTCTTCATTACCGGTGGCTTCGTACATTAGCCACATCGTACCGCCCCAGAAACCATTTGTCCACGCTGCAACAGCAGCTCCTGCTCTGTTATCATGTTCACCATTTATAGTAGTATATGGCAATTTATTGCGACTTTTTACTGCAATTCTGCTTAATTTCTTATCTACTTTTTCCCAAACACTATCAATCCAATTTTGATTAGTTTTTATTATACTTTCCATTTTAACTGACACTTTCTCCTTATCAAACTTCTGCGGCACTCCGCGTGCTCAATTTTCAAAAATGATTATTAAACTTTTTCATGAGAAAGTAGCCATTTCCATAAAACATCTCCTTTGTAAGCCTCTTCCCAAGAATCATGTCCTTTTCCGTAAACGATGGTAATTTGAGCATTTCCACCACAACTATTCACTTTTGAAACCATCTGAATACTTTCTGTTATCGGAACCGTGGAATCGCAATCTCCATGAAAAACATGTATCGGTATATCTTTTAAAATACGTCCAAACCAATAAATTCCCGTGCCGCATACAGGAGCTATAGCAGCCCACTTTTCAGGGCAAGCCATTGCAAGCATCCAAGTTCCTGTACCTCCCATACTGAGTCCAGTCAGATAAACTCTGTTTGGATCAATAGGTAATTTTTCTATCATTTCGTCCACAAAAGCTATTAAAGATTCCGTATAGCATCCCCAATATTTTTCACGGGGGCACTGTGGTCCAATAAAAATAAATGGATACTCTATACCATCTTCTCGAACGTGCTTCATGAAGCCGTGCCTCATAGCCACATCAAGATCCTCCCCCCATTCTCCTGCACCATGCAAAAATACAATCAATGGATATTTCTTAGTTTCGTCAAAATCTGGTGGTAAATATTGCACATACGCAAAATTATAATACTTATTTGATTCCCATTTATGCTTTGTATACATAATTCCTCCAAAAATTTTTACCGCACAACAAAAATTAGTTATTCTAAATTTCTTAGATAATCTGTCCCGGCTTTTATCATTATATTTTTACCATCAACAGCAATGTATAAGTCTAAATCAGTAGGATTACTCACTACATTCTCTGTAATAATTAATTCTTTTAATGCATCCGCATAATCAAATATTTCGCCTACTGTTGCATAATAATAATCCTGTGGACGATTTCCATATTTCTTGGCGAATTCCTTCAACTCGTCCCACTTTTTATCTCTCTCAAAATCATTTGAATGCACACCAAAACAAAATATCTTTAAGTTCCCATCGTCTGCTTGCTTTTCGTATAAATCAGCTAATTCCAGCAAATTAATATGATTAGCCGTATAATGCCATGGCATTCGCTCTTCTTCTAAGTTAAAATCTCCATCTATACATCTGGCACCACTACGTCTGACACCATAATATCCCATATGTTTAAGGTGCTCTTCTATTACTGCATTAGACTGCTGATCAAAAGGCCATACAAAACTTCTGACACTTCCTTTTCCAAAGATTTCTTCCAGCTCTTCGTGACACTTGTCAATAAATGTAATATAGCCTTCTGTATCCGCAATTAATCTCCATCCCTTTGGCGACTTATAAATATAAAATAAATGCTCTGTTTCTGTGGGATAAATAAATTCCGGCTCTGCATGTTCTCTATCAAACAATAAATTGCTAATCTGATACGTCACACCATCTTCAAAAGCATATGGATGATGCTTTGTATGATTTGCAATTTCATAACCTCGATAGAATTCTCTGTACTCCTCCTTTGGTATGTATGTCATATTATGAGTACATAAGTTAAAAGTACCTTTGATGCCTGCAGGTCGAACAATTTCTATAAATTTTCTATCGTTTGGTATAACTCCATCGTCAATAGAAAATGTAATTGCCTTCCTTGTCCATCCGGGATAAAACTGCGTATCTACCTGTTGCATATTCGTAAGTCTCCTTTACACAAAATATGGACTGGAAAGCAAAGCTCTCCAGTCCATATCGCTTATTAACTATCTGCTTTTCTTTTTCATCAAGACAAGTCCTAAGCCCGTCACAGAAATCACTATCATCATTATCCAAAGTGCTAAATTACTATTGTCACCTGTTGGTGCTGCTGTTGATGTTATTGTAGCACTACTTCCTGAGTTCTCTGTGTTATTCACATTTGTATCTACAACTTCATCTGCTTCATCTTCACCACTTTCATCTTCATCAGGCACATTCGTTGCTGCTTCAATATTTATTTTAATTGGTTCTGTCGTTCTGTTACCTGTATATACAAGTACAACTGAATGCTCTCCTGGTGTAAGACTATTCAGATATGCTGGCTTAAATTCTACAATAGTAGACCCTTCTTTTACAATGTAATTAGAATTATCAACCACATTACCGTCCACCTTTACTTCATCAAGTTCATTATGGTTTCCGGCACAATGGATTGTTACGCTATCATTTGTTCCAGCCTTATATTCTGTATCCGTTTCAGTCTCAAAAATTTCAAGACTGTTACTTGGTTCACTTGGTTCTGTTGGCTCACTTGGTTCCGGACTAATTTCTTCACCTTCAACTACTTTAAAGTTTTCCATCCACATGCCATTTGCATCACTAGCTTTTACCAAAGCAATAGAATCTACAAAATCAATCTCATTTCCATTATATCTGAAATCAAAATCCTCTGCCTTATAGGATAATTCATTTCTTGTCTCTGGCCAAGTTTGTACCAGTTCTACAGAATATTTGTCCGTAGTCACATCAAATTCAACAACTACATGGTAACGATAATTTGCAGCAAAGTTCAGTTCGGTATTTATATATTTTTTTGCATTTCTTATATTAATATCACCACTCTTGAACTGGATTGCCATATTGGTATTTGAGAAAGTAATTCCTTCCTGTTGTTTAATTGGCATAACACATACGTCATAGTCGAGTGCATTGAATTGATTGCCAATTACAATATCAAACTCTACAATACCGTTTTTCAAGTCTTTACCTATATCGTAATAAGATGTGGTTGGGAAAATTGGTGTAACCGCTTCCTTTGTTACTGCTTCAAACGCACCTTCCGGAGCAGTAATTATGCCATCTTTTGGGGCGGCATCTAAAACTGCACCATTTATTACAACATCTTCTCGTGGTATTGTAGAAACTTCCTCATTTAACATACAGTGGAAGTTTCTCCAAATATCTTTAATAAAAAGATTACCTCTGGCTTCAATACTAAATTCAAATTCATTATGTTCTACACCAGATGAATAAGAATGATATCCCTCTTGTGTCTTGAATATAAAGTCTTCATTACCTACGTAAATTCTATTATCAAGTTTACGCATTTGTTCTGTAGATGAATCCCATAATCCTAACAGCTTCAGATTAGCAAGAACCGTATTAATAATCATATAGCTATCATATGTATAAGAAATACGACTTCTACCATCTGCCGCTGCAAACTCTCTTAACATGCCCATCTGACCGGTATATGGAGATTCTTTTCCGGAAATTATGTAGCAATCAGGAAGGTTAGCATCTGAATAATTGTATGTATTCATAACCTCCCACGCATAGGTATAATCAAGTGACATCATAAATATATCAAGTATGTCATCTGCTCCGTAGCCGTTATATGAAAATGCAACTTTTACACCGGCACCAGTACCAGCTTGCTGTCCAGCCTGTTGGTTAGTTAAGCCCTGAGTACCTATGAGATAACAGTCACCACCGTTTTCCATCAACTGACCAACAGGAGTTCCTTTATTATCAACTGTTGTCCACGTTGTTAAAATATTTGTAAATCCTAATTCCGTATACTTAGCAATATAATCATCATACTCAAAAGATAAAAAGATATTATCTAACTCCTGTGCACCGAAATACAAAGATGCATTCAATACAACATTAAGATATGTATTTCTAAAGTTAGGATTCCAGCCTTTATTAAAGTTTCCTTTCATATCAAAGCCGGTTGTATATCTATTAGCATCATTAAAGCCCCAATTTCCGGCAATTGCAAGACCCTTCATGAGCCAGTCCATTCTATCCTTTTCATCTGCTGTTAACTCATTATATATAACCGGAGTATTTTTAATAAGTGTCAAAGCTGATGAAACAACAGCATGTCCCCAGTAAGCACCTACACTTGCATATGGTTCATTACCGCCTGCAATCAAATAACGTAATTTGCTTAATGCAGCATCTTTACAAAGTGTTCCGTCTGATGCAGCAGCCTGTGGATTTAAATATGTTGCTAATGTCAGATAATATAACGCATCAGCACACTTTTCTGCAGCATTATCATTTCCTGCATCAGCCAACCATCTGGCATTTTCCAGTGCAACTGCCTCATCAATAATTGACTGAGTAAATGCAGGCACAACTGCATAGTTACTAACTTCATTGCCAGTAAGCATATATCCCGCCAATAATGTAATAAGTTTTGGGTCTACTGTAACATTTGCGTCTGTAACTATCACCATTCCTCTGTCATCCCATGTCGCAGTTTTTCCCGCATTTGATGCAGCTTCTCCAAATGCATACATTGCTGTTTCATCAGCAACATCCGTACCCAGATATGTTTCAATAAATGCGCCAGAAACCATTACATCGTTCCCGGAATCAGCCAATACCGGTGTTGGATTAACGGCTACCTTTTGACCATTTATATAAGCATTATCTAAACCTGCAATAACTACAATACCACTCGTAAAGTTATCTAAGTCCGGATGAACAATTTCTACATCTGTTCCTACCTTAGCAGTATCATCAATTTCCGGAACAAACGGGTCATCAACGACATATTCAAAAATGTCTACATAACCAGTTGCCTGATATGCTGCTATATTGTCAAGCTTTAATACACCTCCGGCATTTGCTAAGCTTGCATCTTTACCGGTATATACCTCGAAATAGTAAAATTCTTCTATTTTAAAATCAGAAGCAAGTTCTGCACATAATGTGAGTGTTTCATCTGAATTTACAATGTAAGAAGAAATCTTACTCGCTTCTCCTGTACTTTCAACTTTTATAGCCAGTTTCACCCACTCGGTTTCACTTAATGTTGCTACAGTTTCGGAATCTGTATCCTTTACAACATCATTTATAGTTAATACAGTTGTTTTGGCTTTTCCAGTATTTACAACTCTAATTACTGCATTAGAAAGAGCAGTTGTACCTTTTGCTACATCAAAAGTAAACCATAATGGGGTCGTATTTTCACAGACACTTGAAGCTCGATAAAAACGTATATGTGACTCGTCAGTTCCGGAACGAGTTAATGTCAGGTATGTATTAGTTACATTTGTTCCGTCTCCCTCTGTCCCCGTGCCAAATGTAAGACCATTCTTTGTACTTGGTGAACCTGGTACATTTCCGTCTTCTATGTTATATTTAAAAATATCATAAGTCACTTCCGGCGTTGGCGTTGGGTCCGGGTCTAGTGTTGGAGTCGGATCTGGGTCCGGTGTTGGCGTTGGATCTGGATCTGGTGTTGGATCCGGTGTTGGATCTGGTGTTGGATCCGGGTCCGGTGTTGGATCCGGTGTTGGATCCGGTGTTGGATCCGGTGTTGGCTCTGGGTCCGGACTACTTGATGATTCAAACAAATCTACATACTCATCGTTTTGGTAGATTGCCACATTATCCATTTGCCACGCACCACTCGGTTTTGCACTCCCTGATGGGGAAACCAAAATATCATAAAATGTTTCTAAAC
>JAFXAZ010000046.1 GCA_017521985.1 Lachnospiraceae bacterium | reverse complement strand
CCACCACACCTTCCTCAGAAGAAAAGGTCTCTGTGCCGTCCAATCCATTAGGCGTAATAAACCAGGTATTATAACACTGTAATTCCCTGGCCTTTTGATTCATCTGCGAAATAAAAGCACCCATGGCTTCCTTGGACTGGGCATCGGTCCTTCCTGTTACACTTTCCGCATCTGTAGGCAGCCCTAAAAGCTCCGCACCTATATGCTCAGCAATTGCCACCGCAGAATCGTTGTGAGATTCCAACATCAAAGAATAGAGCAAATCCTTTAACGTAACCTGCTCTCCTTTTCGCAAATATAATTTTACTTTTGGCTGTGCTGCAGCATATCCGGAGGCCGTGACTACATCATCCAACTCACCAAGCTCAAGTGCCACAATGCAAGTCATGATTTTCGTTGTACTTGCCATAGCAAGCTGCAAATCCGGATTTTTTCCATAGAGTACCCTGCCGGAGGAAGCATCCATTAAAACAGCACCTTGAGAAAACAGTTCCCCTTCTTTTATAGTTACCGACTCAGCCATTTCTTCTGTGCCGCTAACCTGCCCAGCTTGTTCCTCCGCATTTGTATAGACTAAACTGCACCCAAGCAGGCACCACACACACAACATCACAAGCCATTTTTTCATATATTTTCTACCATATAAAATACAATTACTAATTTATATGATTTCTTTTGTTCTGCTATGAAAAGGCATTGGGTCATTCTAAAAAAAGTGTCTTCGACACTTCAGCTTCCCAACCCCTCAATCTTTGAGGGGTTGGGGCTTCCTTTTTGTCTCTTTTTGCGTCATAATAATCTTATGAATATACTTCAATCCATTTTTAATGATTATTACGAACAAATGCTTTATTTTTACATCCCCGCCCATCTGTTATCGAAAATGTTGACAAGATGCTTCATTGCGGTAACCCTTCTTTCGGCGGTGCCATGTATTCCTGCTCTTCTTGTGGTAACCTCAAGTTCGTCCCTTTCCGCTGTAAATCAATGTAGGCGTGTTCGGGACTTTCACCCGTTAGAGCGCGCCCATGGCGCGCAAACAAAAAGGAGAAAGGCACATCCTTTGGTGTGCCCTCCTCCCTTTCGCTTACTGATTTAAATAAATGCTACTGTTTCTTGCGTTTTGCATTGATATTCGAAAAAATACAAACAGACCTCTTTACAAACTATTTATTTTTTTTCATTCTGAAGAACACAACTCCACAAACACTTAGAGAAACGAATAATAACATCATCCCTCTATTATCATCCGCTTTTATTTTCAGGTTTTTGATAAACAACAGAATATTTTTATAATCAAAAAATTTTATTACATTATCTACCAGATATATGGTAACATATGGTCTTCTATCCACCGTCACCATTTTACGGGAGTGTATGGATTAGTTCCAATTTGAATCAATAGTTCCCTCCCAAACACCGTGTGTTGTTGGAGGACCTCCTACACTCCCAGGGTCTGTCATTAGCTCTTCCGTTTCCACAAATTTCATCATCTCTGCTTCCGGTTTTATATATTCTCTTTTCATCTCAATATATCCTCTCTATCATTCAGTAATTGTACTTCCTGGAAAACTGTTGCCGCTCCATGCTACACCATTGACTTTGGATATTACCATAGGAGTAATTGTCAAACCTTCAAAGCTTGTAACACCAGAAGCATTAATGTAAAACGCCTTCTTGTTATCATAAACCTGTTGAACCATCGCGTCCGTATAAACGAGATCCTGCGTTTTTTGTTCGGTACCCTCTTTCCAAGTTAAACGAATGATGACACTAAACTGATCTTCAATATCGTTACCATCTATTGATAACGCATTTTGGATGGTTGTTTCTGACCCGAAGTAAGGTCTGAAAATAAGATTATATAATGTTGAATCACCTGCTCCCTCACTGCTAAACGTCTCCTGCGGTTTTATGGTTGCAAAAACATATCCGTCTTTGCCATTATATACAGGCATCTGGGGATTATTAGTTTCTGTAATAAATTTAAACTGATCCTCTGCAACCTTCAAGAGTCCGGTTTTATCATCAGAATTGTCAACCACATATCCTCCAAAAGTAGCCGCGCCAGATGCAGTCAACGTCTTTCCATTCAGATCAAGGGTAATCCCTTTTCCAATCGCTAATTGTTTGTTATATACAATGTCATCAAGCAGCGTAATGGTATCCCCATCATTAGCATTCTCCATTGCGTCCTCCAGGCTTGCATATTTCGTGCCGTCAATGGAAGCAACTACATATTTACCATAGATACTAATTTCCTGAATACTGCAGGTAGTACCCGGTTTATCAATATAATTGTTCTTATAGTCATTTCCACGAAGAATCAAGCGAACATAACGCGCACGTAACGCCTCACCGGTGTAAATGGTACGATAATCGTTGTATGGACCATCCGCAGCAGTCTGTTCTGATTTATAACCTTCTTGGATAGTAGTCCATATTTCACCATCTTCACTTACTTCAAGGTCATAGTAGCTACCGCGAATGCTGGATGCATTAAACGCAACATCAATTTTAGTAATATCCACCAATTGACCCATATCATAGTTCAGCGCGGCTTTACCCGTAGTTGCTGAGGACGCAGTTGCCCAAGTTTTGGTAGAACCATCCGGCGCCACATAATTGTCATACGTATGGGTAATATCGCGACCCATATCATCCGGATTTGCAGATGCAGAAGCGATTCCAAGCATACCATTATCGTTTGTCAAATTCAGTGTGTAAATAGTCGTACTGCTTTCGTCTTCTGATGTACAGGTAATCGTTACTGTACCCGGACATTCACCATTCCAATCTGTGGTTACTTTCGCTGTCGGTGCACTTGCTATAGGCAAGATTTCCACTTCTATAGTCTTCCAGAATCTTTCCAGCGTATACTCTGTCGTTTCACTGTCAAAGCCTTCCATTGCTTCACCATTAAAAAGAATGGTGGATAAAGCACTGTCAGATGCATATTCGTTTGTCTGATTCAGGCTTCCTTCGGATACATTCAATGTATTATCCGCTACATTCAGTGTGTACAGTTTTCCATTTACTTCAAATATATGTTCATTTGCATTATCACCGACCTGATATTTTACCTGTTTCTGCGCTTCACCGTTAGGTGCCCAGCTGAAAGCTACTGCATTCTGCCATTTGCTACCTGTATAACTCTGTAAAAACGCTTTTTCTGTGGTAGCTACAATATCCTCAGGCTCAAAAACATCTGCATCAGTAAATGAGGTCGTTACATTTTCCGTTGTAAATGGATAGAAATTCATGACCGTATTTGTACCATACACAGAGTAAATACCATAACTTTCTACTACGGTCTTACTTTCCGGGAACCACCTTAACTCTAAAGCCTGGTCTGTACCTGTTTTGATATCATCCACAATAAGTAATACATTTTCTTCTTTCAAATAGACAAAGTTACGTTCGAACTTGTTTAATAACAATGCAGGGTCGTAGGCTTCTTCGCCGGCACCTACAAAATAATCGTAGGAATCCGTGCTCTCAATTACCGTCATAGTCGGTTCCAATCCGAGCTCTGTATAATCATCACCAATAAGACCACGGTTTCCGTTACCTTCCCCGGCAAGATTTTTTTCATGTTCACCGATCTGACCGGTACCGTTTATCAACAAAGTAGAAAGATTTCCGGTATGCTTATAGCCATATCCGTCGGTCTTTATTAAAAATTCTCCGTTTGCATACAAAATCAAGGAGTTCGCATCCGGGTCAGCATGGTATTCACTTGCTCCGAGAGGCATCAGGCTGTTTGCATTTTTACCCATAGGTAAACCACATTTTGCCCAAAGAAGAGATTCGTTTCCTGACCAGTCAGAGCGTGAAATAACCATGCCAAGATTTTCACTGTACCATAAAGTATCTTTATTTTCTTCTATTGCCGGTTCCACTTCGTTTTCCACGAAAATAATCGGAATCCAGAAACAATCCGGGTCACCTGCTTCGGCATTGAGATATGCATCCACAATATAGCTGGCTATCTTATCATTATATTTTGATGCCAAAATACTGTAAATCTCTACTTCACCAGGGTTGTCAACACCACGTCTGGTATCCGCCCAATCCAGGAAATAATTTCCCACAGTAAAGCTATCAAGAGGAACCAAATTATTTAAGAAAAATTCACTGTTGTTCTGGTAATAACTATTACCGGTAAAAACATCAATACCTAGATCAGATTCCAACATTAAGGAAGCGTGCAACAGATGATAACCTCCATAAATATTGTAAGCAGGACTTTCAAATGATACGCCGTCGTCAGGCAGCCAATAATAGCTCTGTCCAAGGTCATCCATTACCCATGTAAGTAAAGCCTTACAATCGCTCTTCAAATCTTCCGCTGAAATAGAAGTTTCAAAATTCTTTTCAATATTGTCCGGCGTTGGATTTTCTTTTCCTGCTAATAATTCCAAAGCATATGTTCTCATATCCTCGTCAATTTTGAGAACAGTTGAAGCATAATCCGCATCCATGTATAATGCAAGTGTTGTAGCTAAAATAGCCGAACTAAATATATATGAGGTGTTGCAATACATACCACCATCACGATTTCTGTACCATCTGCGATAATAAATACACTGTGATGCATAGTACAATCGATTCAAAATAGTAGTTCGCTGTTCTACTGTCAAATCATCCTTTAACCAATTGTATACCAGTGCTAAAGCATATGCATTGTATGAAGCACTTAAATCGCCTTCATGATAACTGGCTTTTGCAGCCCAGTAATCATATTCTGCAATAGCCACTGCATATTCAATACATTTTTCTTTATATCTTACATCATCTGTAAAGAGATAAGCAGCAAGTAAACTCTTGGTCATCTCTGCAAATTTTTGCTGCCATGAGCATTGATCGTTTTGTGAATCCGTATAATCAGTATAAGCAGGAGGTGTTGTATCCAAGAACAGCTCTACTGCTTCTATAAAATCTACATAAAGCCTGTTTTTTAAACTACCTTCTTCCTGAATAGCTTCTTTGGCTTCATTAAGCGCGTCTTCAGAGAAGAACAGTTTAAGGCTACCATCCGTACTGATATTATTCAGAAGTTCTGACAATGGTTTTACGGTTACCGTACCATCTATCAGAGCAGTTTCTTCTCCGGCCATTATCAGAACTTTGAATGTATATGTACCGCCAATAGCGCCATCTCCTTTGAATTCTGCTGCAGTGTCAGGAATAATACCCGGTGCATATACCAAGGAACCATCTTCCGCTACTTCCATGTAGCCACGAGTTGGTGCTTCATAAAGTTTGAACGTTACATTTTCTCCGGTATTATTTGTTATATATTTTGTCAAACCATTCTCTTTATCTAAGGATATGGTTGTACCAAAATCCGTTTCCAAACTAACTGTGCTTGTGATAAGCGCACTACTTGCAGTCACAGTTACGGTACACTCTGCTTTCACTTCCGGATTGCTTGATGCAGCCGCTGTAATGGTAGCTGTTCCTTCTTTCATAGCGGTTACCACTGCTTTATTTGCAGCGGTACTGTCTGCAGTTACCTGAACGACACTTTCGTCGCTGCTTGTCCATGTAATTGTTTCGGTAGCATCTGCCGGTGTAAGAATAGCCTCTAGTGTCTTCTGAGCACCTGACGTCAAAGACAGTGAAGATTCTGTCATGGAAATTCCGGCCAACGCTATAACCGGTTCCGTTACAGCAATCTTACATTGTGCCATATATTTCCCTTCTGCAATAGAAGCTTTGATATAGGCTGTCCCCACGCGCTTTGCTGTAACCACACCATTTTCATCTACTGTTGCAACAGTTTCATCATCACTAGACCATAAAATAATATTTGATTCATTCATAAGAACATTGTCCGGATCGCTTAATGTAACTGTTAAAGAAGACGTCTTTCCTAATTCTAAATTAATACTTTCCTTATCAAGAGTAATAGTTGGTTCGGTCGGCTTTTTCACAAGAGAAATGTCATCAAATAACCAGTAACCGGTTGTTACACCTGCAACTTGGAACATAACACGTCCCTTCTTACTATCTGAACCGGCAGTAAACTCGTACGTATATTCTTTCCATTCCTCTTCTGCAAAATCAGATACAGGAATTTTACTTCCTTTAAATTCTGTATTATCCTGATTTTTCACCTGTAAGCGGCATGTTGCGTCAGAGTTTACTCCAACAGCCTTTACATACGCCGTGAAAATATAGTTCTCACCTACTTCAAGACCACCGATACCTGACTGAAGAACAGATGTAATAAGTGCATCTGTATTACCCTCCGGTGCAGTTCTCCACAACTTCATCGCCTGACTTCCATTACGACCTTCATTTGCCACGATTTCATAGTTTGCCGCGGCATTGTTTGAATCGGAAGTCCAATATCCTCTCCAGCCACTCAATTCACCATTAAGCGTAATATCAGTATTTGTCGCAGTCTTAAACTCAATCAACTGACTTCCTAAACCAAGCTCAAAATCACCATTTGTAACAAAATTACTTATTACCGGATCCGCTGCTTCTACAGTCAGTGTACACGTACCTGTAACAGCTGCGCCATCATCACTGCGTACTGCCGTTGCTGTAATGGTAACGGTCGTGTCTGCTACAATGGTATCTGCAACGGTTACAATAGCCTTCTTAAAATCAGAGATATCTTTTGAGATGGTTACGCCTTCTACACTGCTTGTCCAGATGATGTCTGTTACCACTGTGCTTGGATCATATACTGACACCGTAAGTTCGGTGCTTTCTCCCTGCTTTACATTCACCTCACTTGGGGTAACAGAAAGTGTAGGTTCAATTGTCTCGGTGTTTCCGCTATCCTCTTTTCTATAGAGTGCAATATTATCAACAGTAAAGCTTCCGCCCATAAAATTACCCATGGAAACAGAGAAGCCAGTCAAATCAGCTGCATTTTCCGGAATAGTGATTTCTCCGGTAATTTTACCATCCGTCAGCTCTGAAACTTTTTGGGTTACGCTCTCTCCGCCTGCTGTAACAGTGACGTAAGCTTCTTCTGTGTCAGACTTGCTCACGATATCACTTGTAGTCACATCCACAGAGAATGTGTAAGTACCGCCTGTTACAAGAGACAAATCACTTCTGCTGATGGTAACGATGCCATCGAAAGGAGTTTTGGAAATTTTTAAGACTTCGGTCGAAGTATCATTTTCTGTTACCGTCAAAATTTCAAAATCAGAAGATGCCGTAGAGTCATCATACTTGCCAATACATTTCCACTTTTCTCCTAATGCTGTAGATGTGCTACTTGTATCAGAGGTAATTTTAGTTCCTGCCATGCCAGTAAAACCACCGTCAGAAAATGCATTCACCGCATCTGTCGCATCTTTTTCAACAATGGATATATTGTCTACGAGCCAATAACCATCGCTTATATTACAGAAACGAATCTGAAAATTTTTGCTGCTTACATTATCTGTCGGAGTAAATTCACCTTGAATGGTATTCCATTCATTTTCCTTTAAAGCATTTTCTGCATCTTCAAGATAGGCAATCTTTGTTTTTCCGTTTGTGTCTGAAAACTTACACGAATTCACATTAGTATTTAACTGTACATATGCTTTACCGCTGGCTGTCTGTATGTCCACCGGCTTAACATTCACAGAGAAAATGTAGGTCTTTCCTTTTTCAAGGCTAATTTTCTGCTGCAGTACACTGCTTCCGGTCGTGGCAGTTTCTGAAATCGTAAGTGCCCCATCCGCAATAGCAAAATCCATCGGAACCACAGACGTATTCGCTACGGCCCAACCTCCAATGGTTGTGGAAACACTGTCCTTAGTGATTGAAGCAGCTGTTTCTTCTCCACTACTAAAATCTCCATTTATCACTAAATTTGTTTGAGTAGTATTTGTATCTTCAGCAAACACAACTAGAGGTCCACTACTCATAAATGTGTCGCAAAACATTACGGCAATTAACAGCCATGAAAGTAATCTAATTTTTAATCTTTTTCCTTTAGCCATTTTTCTTAACCTCCATTTCTTTTATAAAACGCTGTGTGATTTCCAGCGGTCTTGTAATTGCACCACCAACCACTACTGCGTAAGCGCCTAGTTCAAGCATTTGCACGGCTTGCTGTGGTGTATGAACTTTGCCTTCTGCAATCACCGGAATATCTAACGTGGAAACCAGTTTTTCAACTAATTCATAATCCGGCCCATCCACTTTTGGTGAATATGGTGTATATCCGCTAAGTGTGGTACCCACAAAATCCACACCACATTTCCATGCGTTAACGCCTTCCTCATAAGTCGAAATATCAGCCATTAACACAATGTCCGGATATTTTTCTTTAATTGCAGTAATAAATTCATTTATTGTTGTCCCATCTCCTCGCGTACGCATAGTACAATCCAATGCAATAATATCCGCATCCGCATCAACAAGCTGGCCGATTTCCCGCATAGTCGGGGTAATATAGGAATCATAGTTTTCATACTGGATTTTAATGATTCCGATTACAGGCAGATTGGTTTCTTCTTTAATTGCAATTACGTCTCTTACACTGCTTGTACGAATACATTTTGCACCAGCCTGTTTGGCTGCTCTTGCCATTAAATACATGATGGATTTTTCCTCTACGTAAAGAGGCTCACCCGGCAATGCCTGACATGAAACAATCAACTGCCCTTTTATTAATTCCAAAATTTCTTTTTTTGTATATCTCATTTGATTTCTCCCACAAACGTTATGGTATTCTTACCAATATCTGTTCCAATCAGGATTCTGATATCTCATCAGCGCCTCCAAATAGAAGTAGTCACCATATGCAGCACATTCATCAATACCTTTTCCTTGTGGCAATGCTGCAGTAACATGGTACACGAGACCATCATAATCTACGCCCATATCTCCTGTGCATTTATCGATAACTGCTTCTAACATCTGGGATGCTGCACTTTCATAAATCTTCTTCTGAGGTGCATCCTCCGGCAGATATTTACACATTTCCAGCATACCGCAAACGGTAACAAGACCGGCAGAACTATCGCGAGGTGCTTCATCCTTTTTTGTGAAAATCAAATCCCAGTTAGGAATCAAATCCTCAGGCAAATGATTTAGAAAATAATAGGTAAGGTTTTTTTGGAGCGCTATCATGCTTTCATCTTTTGTGTATGAATAAGCGATTGGAAAACCATATACGCCCCATGAATGACCTCTTGACCAACAGGAATCATCCGAATATCCCTGGAAAGTAAGTCCGTGCATAGGCTTGTGAGTTTCCACATCAAACTGATAATGATGGAAAGAGGACGCATCTTCTCTAATCAGGTATTTTTCAGTAATTTTTGCTTGAGAGATAGCTGCATCAATATATTTTTGCTCACCGGTTTCCTTTCCTGCCCAGAAAAGTAACGGAATATTAAGCAAGGTATCCATCATGGTGCGACAGCCCCTCGGATTCGTCTGTGCCTTAATAGCAGAACGAAGAATAAACCCACCTTTCACGGAATAGCTTCTGTTATAAAAATATTCCGCAGCATCCAGTGCTGTCTGATATGCTTCTTTATCTCCTGTAATTTTATACGTTGCTACGCAGGAAGGAGAATATACAAAGCCTACATCATGGTCATCTACTTTGATTCTGTTATCCAATCTTTCACGATAACTTTTTAATTGTTTTTCTGCCACATCACGAAAAATTTCTTTTCCGGTAAGCTCATAGGCAAGCCAATAGGTACCGGTCTGCATGCCGCAAATCCAATTATCATTTGCTCCAAAATCATACTTGTTATCAACAGAAAACGTTGCCATGAAATCTGTTCCATGCTCTATGATTTGCTTTTCCAGCTTCATGACAGCATCATCTATTGCTTTTTCTAGTTTCTCCTGTGGAATTTTATGTTCCTTTACAAAACGTTGCTCATTTTGTAAAATAATGTTTTCTGTTACCATTTTAGCCTCCATACTAGCGTTTTGAAATGCACACCGTGACGTCAAACAGTAATATTTCTGCATCGGTATTACCGGAATGCTCCAGTATAATAGATGTAATCTTCTTGTTTGGATATGGATTTTTAATACTGTATCTTCCTAAGGTGTAATCTTGTCCATTATATGTTTTGCCACATTCCGGCATGGTCAAATATGTGCCTACATAACCTTCATGTCTAAAAAGCGGTGATGTGATGCGGTCACCAAAAGGAGCCAAATATTTATAAATATTAGCTGCATACAAAATATCTTCTGTATATTCCGTACCATCCTCGTAGCATATGATATATCGGCCAATCTTAAATGGTTTTGCCCACATAACGCGCTCACTGCTTCTATCCGTTGCATGAACAAAAGATATAATTTCGGCATAATCTCTCACCATAATTTCTGCCGTCGTTTGGTCTGCATTTACCAAATATGCTCCTGAATATGGAACGATATCTCGGATATCAAAAGGAATGTTCTCACGCTTGTCACATATGGAAACACTTCTTTCTAAACCATTACTATGTAATTCTCCAATATGGTGTCTGATATCTTTTAAAATCGGTTTTATCCGTTCATTACAAGACAGCCGCATATCACTTCTGTAATTGCTGTTCCACATACATTCTGAAGAATATACGAAGTCAAACAATTTCCCTTCATAGGAATAAGTAAGTTCATCACAGGAAACCCATGCAGAAACTTCCGCTCCAAGTATTCCTTTTCTGTGTGCCCTTGCCTCGAACCGTGGATAGTGACTGGAATACATATTTCCCATAATCACATCAAATCCATGCTCAAGTAACTTTACTTCCGGTTCTTTGTCCAGGAAAAAGTACCATACAAAATCCATCATAATAATATCTTTCGGTATTTTGTTAATGGCATTTGGTACACAATGACTACGTGGTTGGAGCATATCAGACCACATAATTGTCTTAAGATTCTTAGACTTTACATATTCATTGACTTTCGTTACTTCTTCTGCAAAGATATCTGCTCGTGGAATTTTGGAGCATTTCGAACATTTCCCCAAATCCCAAAGTTCATCATGTCCAATATGAAGAAATCTTTTTGGTTTGAATGCTTCTATTACTTCATCCATAATACCAAAAATTATTTTATAGTAATCCGGATGTGAAGGACACAAAGATGGTGGATAGAATTTGCTAGGCAACGCATCTTCTTCGTTTAAGTCTGTATCACCATCTGATTTTTTGATTGCAATCTTTTCCGCCAAATCAGGATATGCCATTGTGATATATTGGGAATGAGAAAATGACTGCACCTCCGGAACTACTTCAATACCATAGGACTCCATGTATTTACAAAGTTCTTGCACCTCGGATTTTTCCCATATATCTCTTCCTACATAACCGTAATGAGGTGGTTTTGGCCACTCGCCTTTTTCATATTTTTCAATTGCATTTAACCATGCCTCATTGATTTCGGGAAAATTGTCATAGCGTAAAGCACTGGCTATTTCTACATAAATAGTGTTATAACGCATTGGAACAAGCACATATTTTATTAACTTTTTAAGAAACGGAATCTGCGCTTTGTCCGGAAGTGCCACATGAATACCTCTTATTTCCATAAAAGCTTCATCTTCAATATGACAACATCTTAGAAAATCGCTTTCGATACACTGAAGCATGGCATCAACTGCATACAGCAAACCTCTTCTATGAGGTGCTTGAAGCAGACATCCCGCTTTTTCAATTTTTAATTCAAAAGTGTCGATTTTTTTGCTTTCTTTTTCTGTTATATGAAATACAATATCACCTTCAACTTCCGAAATAACAGGAGCATAGCCAGTTTTTTCTTTTAACTTTTCACAAAGATATTCTGCCGCAAACTTTTCATGTTCATCACTTACTTTTATAGATTTTAAGTTTTTAATGGAGCAAACATCTTTGTGATAAACTGATTTGTACGGTGTTGGCCATACTGCATTTTCCATATCCCAAGCACCTAAAACATCCAGTTTGGTGAGCGTGATTGGCATGCAGTCTGCGTTTAATCGGATGACAATATTATCACAATACCAGCCAACCGGAACTGAGAGCTTTTTGGAAGCAATCATTTTTCCTGTTTCCGGCAAATAGGCTCCGATTTTTTTCATTTTCATATCAAGCAAAGTGAAAATTTCAACGTTAACAATTCTAGACTCATCACTCTGTTCTAAAAAAATGTGGTCTATAAAACATTTCTCGGCTAAACATACCCGAATGTCAACACCACCTTGCAACAACCCCGTATTTTTCCAAGAAACAGGCCTTTCAAAGAAAAGATTGCCGTTTTCCTTCGTATAATACGTATGTTCTTCTGCCTCCTGTATATCATCAGGAAGATACAGGGTATTCAATCCACGATGATGATAAGAATAAATCACCTTTTCTTTTACTTGGCTATCAAATAAAGATCCTAGTTGCAATTTCATTCCTCCTTGTCTATGCCAGCATATCTATCAGTGCGTTATGTGCAGCTGCATATGCAGCTGCGCCATCTGTTAGCTTTCTCACTGCTGCATTCTTTTCCAAAGAACCTAATGCTCCAAAGTTTACAAGGTGTGGCTCTAAGCTCAGGAAACCTTCGTAACCGGCTTTATCCAGTAATGCGAAGATTTTCTTTAAGTCACCATCGCCTGTACCAGGAACTACTACCTCACCGGTCTCCCAGATTGCATCCTTAACGTGGATATATGAAACATAATCCTTTAATATTTCATAAGCCTCTAAAGTGTTCTGCTTGCACTGTACAAAGTTTGCAAAGTCAAATACACACTTGAAGTGGTCACCATAATATTTCTTCATTAAATTTAAGCAGCGATATGCAACATCTCCGTAGATATCCTTTTCATTTTCATGAAGAAGTACGACATTCTGTTCTTTTGCATATTCAATAAATTTTTCAAGACGTGCACAAACTTCTGTCTTATACTGGTCTGCATCTTCGCCTTCCGGAATAAAGAAGCTGAACATACGAATATACTTGGTATCCATAATCTTTGCGATTTCTACAATACGCTTGTAATCTTCAAAGTGTGGAGTAAAATCATCCGTAATCTGAATCTTGCCAACCGGAGAACCAATTGCAGAAACCTTGATCCCAGCTTCATCTAAACGAGCCTTTGTATCCTTGGCCTGCTCTATGGTATACTTTCCTACGGTATAGCCATCTGCACCACGGAATTCAATATACTTCTGACCTAATTTGTGAAGTACATCAATCTGAACATCTAAACTTTTATCGATTTCGTCTGCGAAACCAGAAATACTGCACTTGTTTAACATAAAGCCTCCTCTTTCCAATAATTGAATCTTAATATGTACCTTCTGTATTAAAGGTAGTTTCAACCACATTGTCCTTCTTTTTAGAATTCTGACGTTTCTTATTTAATTCATTTAAGAATAAATCCTCGTCAAATGGTAATTCTACAGCTCTACCAAGCCAGCTGGATAAATGCATCGCATTAGAAAGTGTCAGACCATTAATACCTTCATAACCTTCTGCTACCAATGGCTCACCACGTAAAATTCTTGCCGCAAATGCATTCATGACTCCTGCATGCTCCGGATTCAAACCATCCGTTTCAATGTCTATCCACTTTCCTTCTGCTTTAGGAAATCCCTCAGGAGTATTAAAACAAAATTCGCGTTCCGGAACATTTAGTTCAAATACTTTTAATTCTCCATTTTCACAAACCATTTTTGCCTTATCCAAAGTAATTTCAAAACGGTTTGTTCCTGGCAGATCAGCAGTTGTGGTAACAAACACACCGGTAGCTCCATTTGGATATTCTAAATATGCAGTCACGTCATCTTCCACTTCTATATCATGCCACTTTCCTTCATGACAGAATGCAGTCACCCTGCTAGGCATACCGCAAATCCACTGAAGAAGGTCTAAGTTGTGTGGGCACTGATTTAATAATACGCCACCGCCTTCGCCTTCCCAGGTTGCCCTCCAACCACCGGAATTATAGTAAGCCTGAGAGCGATACCAATCTGTGATAATCCAGTTTACACGTTTTATTTGACCATATTTTCCGCTGTGAACCATTTCATGCATTTTACGGTATATGTGATTAGTCCTCTGGTTAAACATCATAGCAAAAACCAAATCTTTTGTAGCTGCAAATTCATTCATCTCGCGCACCTGTTTGGTGTAAACACCTGCAGGCTTTTCACAAAGAACATGAAGCCCATTCTTTAATGCCATCATGGTGTATTTAGGATGATCGTAATGTGGTGTCGCAATTAATACAGCATCACACAGGCCACTTTCAATCAATTCTTCTGCAGTTTCAAAAATAGCAATGCTTTCCGGAAGTTTTTCCTTTGCTACAGTTCTTCTAACTTCTCGTAAATCTGCTACTGCAGTCAATTCAATCTCTGGTGTCGCACCACACATAATTTTATCGTAATGTTTTGTTCCGATATTACCAACTCCGATAATACCTAAACGAACTTTTTTCATACCATTTTCCTCTTTCATTCTATCGTTAGTGTCATAAGTACACCCTTTCTATTCCTCGGATTAATACTGGAAATCCGCATCCGGCTTAATGGTAGATGCCAGATTTTCACTGATAATCATATGGGTCGGGTTTTCACGCAGCTGTAAAATAGATGCCGGAACCTCCTGAGTAGGCTTTCCGAAGATAGCCAGTCTGGAAGTCAGGCGCTGCCAGGTCACATGACTGCCTGCTGTGGTAATGCCATGCATATCCAGTACGTTTTTTGCTTTCATGGCATCTCTAGGACCCATCATAGCTCCCATAGGCGGTACTTTGGAAATATCACCAGAACATCCAAAAGCTCCATGGAGGGAATTCTGCGCAATGGTCAGCGGGTGCAGCTTTGCAACCTTTGCTCCCTGTGCACAGTACTCTTCCATGGTAGGCTTAAACCAATCGTCCACCGGGTCAATAAATGCCAAATGTCCCGGCCAGCCCGGACCAGAATATACAATATCTGCTTCACCGTCTGCTTCTAACATCTTGGAGAAATCAGGGGTCACCTTATTGCTGTGGTAAATAAAGTTTTCTTCTTTAAATCCTAAGTCTAAAATATTGGAAACCATATAGCGGTAAAAAGCATTACCAAAACCTGCTTTATAACTAAGTGGTGCAACATTTCCTGCATCATCAGCCCATTCGTCCATCATATAAAACTTTACGTTACGGCAGTTTACACCCAGCTGGCGCAACATGTACGCAACCTTACGATAAGTAGGACATGGATTACACATAATCATAACGCATTTCTGATCCAGCCTATCAGAATCCATAATACGCTTTACCATATCCGTTATCATGACCATTTCAAATTCATCATTTCGTAATACTTCAAGGGTAATATTCGGATTGGATGGATGCTTCCCATTCAGTGCCAGAATATCTTCCTTGGTAATGGCACGAACTCTGTCTATCTCTGCGGTATCCTTAAACGGATAAAAATCTGCTGTTTTAAAAGTAAAATTATCTTCTCCGTAAATCATGGTTATGCCTCCCTGCTTTTTAGTAACTCTATGGTATCCAGTACCTTGTCTATCAAATGTCTGCCAAACTGCTCTCCCAGCATGGAGGTATCCGTTTCATACCCACCAGTCACAAGAGATTCCGGTGTATACAGATATCCCGGCAGACAGCCGTTTGTCAGCTCATTTACCACAACCACGCCATATCCTGCGGATGCCTTGAGGTATAAACCGTATTCCACAAAGGCTTCCCCAGGAATACCGATAACGCAGGCTCCACCAAGTACAAATACCTGAATTTCTGCCGGTGCCTCATCCTCTAAAAGCTCCACCTTAATGCCCTTTTTCTGCATACGTACGTAGCCTAACTGATCCTCGGAGCCCAGAAGCTTTAAGTTAGCATTCTGCCACAGGTAATATTCTTCCCTGTTTGTAGAGGTGCCATATTTTGCATACAGTTCCTTGTAAACCGCTTCGTCCTGTTCAACCTGTGCCATAAGCGCTTCTTCTGTTCCAAAGTCACGCAGTTCCAGTTCTACTTCTGCATCTGCAGTCTGAATCTTGATATCATTCTGCCACTGTATCTTATCCAAAACAGTATGTGCTGCCTTGCCTAAGGTACGGCCTACGCGCTCCGCTTCATCGTAGCTCTCTCCCTGACGGTAATAACGACTGGACTGATTTCCGGAAGCACCCTGGGAGAACCCAACGATTACACCCGGTTCCATTTCCTCCAGCTGCATTTTTAAGTAACAAGGATAGTCTGCGGTACAAACATTGCTCCACTCATGGATAAACGTCGGATGCAGGGTGTAGTTTACAAACATGCCGCGAACCGCATCCTGCTCATCTTTTACAGCCATTACGCTTACCAATGGGTCGTGTGGACCTCCCGGAAGACGACGGTTGCCGCCGATACCGGATTCTGCACCACAGAGAGCATATCCTGCTCCAAAGAATGCAGGGAATGCCTGCTCCTTTGCCTCGGCAATGATATAGGTTATTGTTTCAATTAAAGCCTCCACATACTCCTTTGGCTGCTCCTTCCCTGCTTCCAGACTTTCAATGTCCAGTCTTCCGGATGCCCATGGTCCAGAATGGGTATGGGAACAGCTGATCATTACATTGCTGCCCGGTATGCCACACTGCTCTTCCACTCTGCGGCGTACTTCCTTTACGTGCTTTTTGGAGAAAAACAATAAATCCAGGGTAACCATAGCCACTTCCTGACCGTCATTCTCCAGGTACATACATGCCGCATATAATGGGTCATGTGCACCAGTATTATATCTTGGATAATGCGGATATCCTGCCAGCTCCAATCCCTGGGGTGGTGTAATATCTGCCCGACTTATTCCTGCTTTTAACATCTCGATACTCCTTTCAAATGCCTGTAATCAGATGGTTTTAAAACCTCAGGCATCTAACATTTTCCCTTCAAACATCACCTTTTTTACATGGAACATATGGTCCACAAATACCAGGTTTGCCTTCTTACCGGCCTCAATGGATCCTATCTCCTGTTCCATGCCAATCACACGGGCCGGATTTAAGGAGGCCATCAAAAAGGCCTGTGCGATGCCGCAGTTGGTATGGGACATGATATTTCTGCAGGCAACATCCATGGTTAACTTACTTCCGTTTAAAAAACCATTAGAGTCAAACACCAGATCCTCTATATGACGCAGATGCTCCGGTGATTTTTCTGCACTGACAAAGCTGTCTGTAATAAGTACCATCCGGTCCACACCTTTTACCTGCAGTATCATGCGCAGCATGTCCGGCTGCACATGGATTCCACAGGAATCACATATCACCTCGGCATACATATCCCTGTCTTGAAGACAGGCTTCATCCGGTCCACAGCTTCTGGTTCCTTCGGTACATTTCGGACGTCCTGTAGCATTCATACAGTGAGTCTGCAAACCAATACCATATTTCTTTAAACTTTTTATCTGTTCCGGGGTTGCCTCACTATGGCCAACACTGAACATAACCTTTGGATTTCCTTCCTTGGCTTTCCTCATAAAAGGCTCCAGCCCCTGCCGTTCCGGTGCCACAGCCCAGACCTTTGCAAGGTCTCCTGCCTGCTCCACCATCTCGGTATAGTCTTCTGCCAAGATTGGTCCCAGCCACTTATTTTTATCCGGACAGGCTCCATACTTTGGATTCATGTAAGGACCTTCCATATAAAAGCCACCGATTGCCTTGGCCGCCCTGCCATGCTGCATGGCGTGCTTTACCCGTTCGATTGCTTCCAGAAACTCCTGTTTGCTTAAGTCGTAATAAAGTGTGGCAAGCACCGTGGTCTCACCATGGCGCAGAAAATGCTCTGCGGCAAGTTCCGGCTCTGCATACAGAAAATGACCATTTCCACCATGCACATGAATATCCACAAAGCCGGGACCTACATAGGCACCTTCCGCATCCATTCGCTCTGCTCCTTCGGGAATTTTGATGTCTTCCGATCTGCCTACTGCCACAATCCGGTCATCCTCCACCAGTAACACACCATTCCAAAGAATTCCTTGTTCCAGCACAATGTGTGCATGTTCAATTGCAATCATGCCAAGCCCTCCTGCTTCCAGAGCTTTTTTTCTATATCTCTGTATTTTTTATATTTTTCCTGATATGTATATGCCCTTTCGGACGGCTGATAAGAAGCATCACAGCTTAACGGCTCTATTTCCTGTCCAGCGGCTTTTGCCGCCAGTCTGGCTGCACCTGCTCCGGCAGCTTCCGGCGTCTTCGGAACACGGAGTTCCATGCCCGTTACGTCTGCGATTATCTGACACCATATCCTGCTGTTAGCACCGCCACCAAACAATATCAGCGTATGTACATTTCCATAAGCCTCCATGGTTTCCAAAAGGATACGAATCTGGAATGCAATGCCTTCCATGACTGCCAGTGCAAAATCCCCACGCTTTGTTGCCAGGTTCACTCCGTAAAAAGTTCCTTCTGAGTCCGGATAAAAATCCGGTGAAGAAGGTCCGTTGAGATATGGATAAAATAACAGCGAACTGCCACGCTCCATGGCTTCTTTTGCTTCCTCATTCATTACCTCATATGCTTCCCCTTTAAACAGCATATCTCTTGTCCATCGCAGACACGTTCCGGCCGTATTAATAACCCCTTCCGTAACCCAGGTATGGACGTCTACATATCCGCCCCAGCCAACGCCCCGGTTCACGGCAGTATCCGGCTTTGTCCAGCACTTGGTAACGGCAGCTGCGGTTCCAAGGGAGATGGTCATGACGCCCTCTTCCAGTCCGGCTCCATACGCCGCACACTTCTGATCCTGCGCTCCTACAGCAACCATACAGTCTTCTCGCAAACCCAACAGCTTTGCCACCTCCGGCAGAACATACCCTGCCGGCTCACCGCTGCTTAAGACCTCAGGCAACAATGTTTCTTTTATCTGATAATGCTCTAGAACATCCCTACTCCAACATTGATTTTGGATATCGTACATCAATGTTCCGGAAGCCATACTGTAATCCGTAACACATCGCCCTGTAAATTTTGCAGTCAGATAATCCAGCGGCATCAAAATTTTCCATGCATCTTTATAAATTTGTGGTCTCTCCTGCTTAAGCCACATAATTTTGGGCAGAGAATAGGCAGCATCTATAGGTTTTCCAGTCAAGGCATACACCATCTCCTGTCCAAAGTCCTGTTCTATCTGCCTGGTCTGTGCTTCTGCCCTGACATCCAGCCAGCTTATGGCATTACACAAAGGCTTTAAATTCCTGTCCACCGGCACAATGGTAATCCCCTGCGAGCTGATAGAAATACCTCGGATATCCCTGCCTGAAATTCCTGCCTTTTCAATGGCGGCCTTTGCAGTCCTTAGCGTTAAGTTCCACCAGTCTTCCGCATCCTGTTCCGTCCACTTTTCTCTGGGTGTAATCAGCCCATATTCTTCATAGGCAACCGCCAACTGCTGCAGCTTATTATCAAATAAAATGCTGCGGCAACCAGTAGTTCCTAAATCGATTGCAAGATAAATATACCTCTCTATATTTTTATTGTTATTCACTATCATAACTTTCTAATATTTTCTGAAAAGCGATCATGCTTTTTTCAAAATGTTCCCATCCTCTGACTTCAAGAAATACAGGAGCACGATTTAATCTGCCTCGTTTCCATTCATAGAAAAAGGATGTATAATTAATCATCGGTCCGAACCAGCTTTCAATCGCGCGATGATTTTTCAATCCATCATTTAACGGAACCACCTGATGAATATGATACGCAATGGTTTTATTGCCCATGATATCGTACCATCTACCGACCGGATATTTTTTCGCAAAAGTTCCATTATTTCGTGCGTGTCCCACATCCAAGACATGTCCCACCCGGTCATATCCTAAAGCGTCATTGATTGCATCAATCCAATCGGAAATTTCTTCCGGACAATATCCAAATCCTCTCGTTTCATCTAGCACCTCATCCGTATTTTTATGCATATTTTCCACGCCAAGTTTTGTGGTTTCTGGAGCCTTTTTTACAACCGCAAGATACATCTCTAGAAATTCCTGCCATACTGCACCACCTGGTTCCATATCACATACAGGAACCCTCGGAGGATGCATGGTAATACTGTCTGCACCAAGTTCTATGGCATAATCCAGTGCCTGAAGCCATTGCTTCTTACCGGTCACAGTACCATTCTTAAATTTAAGATTTGGCATATGTACAGATAAATAACCTTCTGTCTTTTGTCGCCATGCTTCAACAATTGGTATTAATGTTTTATCAGGCGTCCATTCCGTTCCCTTGTCGCCTTTACATCGAACTTCCGCATATTTAATACCATGTTCTGCAGCATAGCAAATATCTGCAGCATTGTCTGCACAAGCAATGCCGAAATATTTACTGGTTTCAATCAAAAACTCTTTCGGAATTTTCACAAGACATTCTTCCATACATACAGATTCATCATCGACATCTAAATAATTAAAAGAAGGGAAATTTCCAATAGCTTTGTCCGGATCCAAGCCTCTAAACCCCAGTACATGTGTCTGGTTTATATAGTAATCAAAGACTCTATGACCATGACCATGAACGATAACTAATGCCATCTCTTCAGCCAGGGAAACAAGCCAGTTTCGACTTTCCTCCTTTAGTGACTGAATATAATGATGCAGAAAAATAATGTCACCCGCTTTTACATTTTCAAGACGAACCCTGTCTTCGTCGGTAATTTCTCCATCCGGGGTATTGATACCGATTACCTGCCTGGCTCCAACCGAAAAATTAACATTTTGTACAAAGTCCTTCAAAATATCTCTTGTACCTAAATTCCTAACATCAGAATTACCAAGCACCTCATAATGTGTAAATCCCTTAACAGCATCGTTGTACAAATTCCATGATTCTATCTCACCATAGCCGGTTATATCGCCTAAGCAGATCACCGTATTTACTTTATCTTGCTTCATGTGCCGTAAAGCTTCTATTAAAAATAAATATTGTGGTGAATTCATATCATCAGGCAAATGCATGTCGCATAAAACACCTATTCTGTATTTGGACATTCTCTATAACCTCCCTAAACTTCAATGGTCATACCATCTTCACAGATAACAGCACTATCAGCAAAATATTTTTTTACTTTTTCTTTGGCTTCTTTTGGATAATTTAAAATCTCCCGACCATTGTGACTAAAAAGTAATTTCCCTATTTTCTTGTCAGAAACATATTTATAAACTTCATCTATACCAAAATGTCCGGTTTCGATAATCAAAGCATCACATCCTTGTTCTAACATCATATCAAGGTCTTTGTACTCTCCCACATCACCGGAATATATTATCTTTTTGCCTTCACATTCAATCAGATAAGAAAAAGACAAGCAATTATCCGATTCAAATCTAGTCATATGGCTGTTATGAAAAGCGGTTACTCTCATATTTTCGTCTTCAAATAACACACCTTCTCTTACCTCACATACATCTAAAGAAAAATCTTTTTTGAAATTTCCTTCTGTGTTGTGAAGAATCATCTCCATACCTTTCCATGTCTCCATGTTTGGAATATATACATCCAGCTTCCCCCGAATAGGCTGCTGTTTTCTCATTACAGACAGTTTTCTAATATTCCACAGCAGATTACATAAACCGCCTACGTGATCCAAATGTGTATGTGAAATGATTATTTTACTAACATTAAGCAAATCAATTCCCATGAGATGAGCTGTACGGGAACATCCCTCTCCTGCATCAAACCAATATATAGTTTTTTCGCTTTCCACGGCAAGTGATGCATGATTTCTGCCCGACATTGGTTCTGTTCCTGCACAAGTTCCAAAAAAATGAATCTTCAATTTGTGAATCTCCTTATCAGCCTTTAACCGCTCCAATCATTACACCCTTATTAAAATATTTCTGTAAGAATGGATATACACACATAATCGGTGCTGTACTAACTACAATTGCTGCATATTTAATCGTTTCAGCATAACTGTTAAATACGTCTGCATCTATATTCTCTGTACTGCTGTTTGCAACCAAAATGGAACGAAGAACGTTCTGTACCGGAAGTAAATCAGCATCTTTGATATAAATGGATGCATTAAACCAACTGTTCCAATGAGAAACACCATAATATAAAGTAAGTACAGCTAATGTAGGTTTTATTAATGGTAAAATTATTTTGAAAATAACTTTAAAATCATTTGCGCCATCAATGTATGCAGACTCCTTTAAACTTTCCGGAATTGCTTCAATAGCTGTTTTACAAATAACAGCATTATAAACGCTAAGAGCACCTGAAAGAATTAAAGACCAGAGACTGTCCATAAGACCTAAGTCCTTAATATTTAAGTAGTTTGGAATCATACCGCCATTAAAAAACATAGTAAACATAATCAAGCCTGCAATTGGTTTTTTCCAGTACATATTGGTACATGCTAAAAAATATCCACATAATACAGTCAAAAACAAATTGAGTGGTAAAGATCCACCTAAATATAATAATGTATTTTTAAATCCACCAATTAATGCTTTGTCACTGAAAACCATTTCATACGCACCAAAGTCAATATTTTTAGTCCAAAGCATAAGACCGGAATTGGTAGCAATATCCGTACTGGTACTAAAAGACGCTACAATAATGTGCCAAACCGGCAAAATGGTTACCATAGCCATGGCTATCAAAAAACCATATATAAGAAAATCAAAAATAAAATCTTCAAATTTAAATTTCTTCATAACGTTTCCTTTCCTTAGAACAAGCCGCTCTGTCCCATTTTTTTGCTCAACTTGTTACTTGCAAGCAAGAAGACGATGTTAACAACTGAGTTAAATAAACCGATAGCTGTAGAGAAACCATAATCTGCATTAACAAACGCTTTTCTATAAGAATATGTAGAAATTACGTCTGCAACTTCATATGTAATTGGCTGATATAAAAGTAAAATCTTCTCATATCCTACGCCAAGAACCTTACCAAGTTTTAACACAAGAAGCATAGAAATAGTTGGGATTAATCCAGGAAGTGTAATGTAAATCATCTGCTTAAGTCTTCCTGCACCATCAACTTTTGCCGCCTCGTACTGTTCCTGATCAATACCAGATAATGCTGCAAGATAAATAATGGAATCCCAACCTACCTGCTGCCAGATACCGGAAATAATATATATTGGATAAAAGAATTTCGTTTGTGCCAATAAATTTGCACGTTCTCCACCAAAGAAAACTACAATATCAGTAATAATACCATTTGTCTGGGTAAAACTGATAATCATACCACAAATTACGACCATAGAAATAAAATGTGGCATATATGTAATGGTCTGAACGGTTTTTTTGAACCATTTAACCTTAACTTCATTTAAAAGTAACGCTAACAAAACCGGTGCTGGAAAACTTAATAATATAGAAAGTAAACTGATTGTAAATGTATTTCGTAAGCTTCGAGTAAAATAAAAATCCCTAAACAAACTCTTGAAATTCTGTAATCCTACCCATGGACTGTCCATAATACCCAACTGTGGTCTGAACCGCTTGAATGCGATAATCAAGCCATACATCGGCTTATATGCAAAAATAAGCAAATAAATAATAACCGGAATTACAATAAAGTATTTCCATTTATTTCTTGTGAAATCTTTTTTTATCTTAGATTTAAAAGATTTTTCTTTCATGCAAACACCTTTAGCCTTTCATCTTTTTACTAATGTGGGCTGAAGTTTTTTACTTCAGCCCACGTTTTTTTGATATGCAAATTTTTGTTACTATTTCGCCAAATATCTTTCGTAAGCCGCCTGACGGATTGCCTGACATTCTTTGATACCCATGTTTTCTAACTGAGCATAGAAATCGTCGATGTAATCATCAACAGAAAGTTCACCTGTGATAAACTTCTGAGTAGTTTCCTGAACATATGTCTGAATTGCAGCAAAATAATCAGAATAAGTAAGGTTTTCTTCTTCTGTAAGAGCTAATTCCGGTACAACATGCTTGCCAACTTCTGTATTGTCAATCCATGTATATACAGCCTCTGCTGCAGCTTCGTTATTCTTCATCTGAACGAATCTGCTTGCCTGAACAGCAATTGGGCTGGATGTAGCACCTGTATACTTAGTTACACAGTTAAGTCCCTGCGCATCACCTGTAATCAGGTCTGTCCATTCCGGTTCGCCTGCTGCATTAAGTGTATAAGTTTCACCTTCCTCACCAAAGTTATAGTACATATGACCTTCTTCTGTATAACCATAGTTTAAAAACTGCAATGCTGTAATCAATTCTTCTTCTGGGCAAGATGTTGTAACAACGCCTGTTGTCTTACTAATCCAGTTTGTAGAAGATGTATTAATTGCACAAGTTGGCTCGCCTGCTGCTGTTCTTGCATAGCTTACGCCAACCCAATCAGCACCATTTCCTGTATTTTCAGCATCTGTCACGATATTTGTCATCTGTGACATTGGAACAATTGTAGCACCCACCTGGTTATTAACAGCCTTTGTTCTGAGGGCATTAGCATCCATTGTGATAGAGTCCGGATCAATCAATCCATTCTTATACCATCTATTCAATACCTTCATATATTCAACCCATTCAGGCTGTAACTGTGCAAACTGAATCTCATTATTGTCATCCAGATACCAGTTAGCAACACCACCTGAATACGCTCCAACACCGGCGTTTAAACCATCCCAGTCATGGAGAAGTCTGTCAGATGTTAAAGCAAGGGCTGCACCATATTTGTCTTTAAATGTTGTAAGCACATTTTCCCAATCTTCAATAGTTACAGGTGCTTCAAGACCACATTCATCTAACCAGTCTTGACGGATGATTGGACCTCTGTATGTCTTGTTGTAATCACCTTCATAAATGGCAGCAAAGCCATAGATTCTTCCTTCATCAGAAGCAAGACACTTATAAACATCTTCATACTCTTCACTTGTTAAAACTGCCCAGTAATCAGGAGCATAAACAGGAAGGTACTCTGTTAGGTCATAAATAACACCATCGTTATATAACTGTTCTAATTCTGCAGTACCATTTGAGAAGTTTCTGAAGATAATGTCTGGAAGAACATCTTCTGTTAATAACAGGTTGTATGCTTCCTTTGCACTTAAACCTTTTGCAGGAAACTGGAATTCCAGGTCTACACCGGTATGTTCTGCTAAACCAGTGTGGAATGGAGATTCCGTGTAATCACTGTATTCACTATTAAGGGCAAGACGATTTGTCCAAACACTAAGAGTTACATCTGTATCCAATGGATAAGTAATTTCTTCTGGTTCCACAGGTGTTTCACTCTCCTGGGTAGATGTAGATGTGCTTTCCACTACTGTCTGCTGTGTTTCTTCTACATTTGCTGATGGAGTATCGGTATTACCGCAAGCCGCCAAACCAGCTACCATAGACAGAGACATTGTTAAAACTAATAAATGTTTTAAGTTTTTGTTTTTCATAACAATTTCTTCTCCTTTTTTATTACAAACTACTGCCTGCATATGTTGCGCGCCGTTCAGTATGCAACGCTGTGTTTTTGTAGTTTCACGTTATCACACGAAAAGCCAGATAGTAAATGTACTATTTTTAAATTCATGGATGAAAATAATATTTTTAGGAATGGATAATTTTTATGCACATATCAATCCGTAATTTGTCCTTCTTCTACCATATCCTTATATCTTCCCGGTGTTATACCTTCTACCTTCTTAAACGTTCTAATAAAAACATGACTGCTTAAAAAACCGGTCCGCTCTGCAATTTCCTGAATAGTACCACCTTTTTCACGAATGCTTTTCTTTGCATTATTTACTCTTACTAAAGCGATATAATCCAAAATAGAAATCCCATATCTCTCTTTAAACAACTTTGACAAATAAGCAGACTGCATACCCATCTCATTGCCCAGCATAGTTACGGACAATTTATTATCCCTATAATTATTTTCGATATACTCTTTCGCCTCTGCCAAAATATCTTCGTTGTCTCTTCTGCTTATTTTCCTGTTACATAAGTCCATGATTTGAGCTGATAGATTTTGTTTAAAATCAGATAATGTAACGGATTCTCTGAGTTTCTTCATTGCGCTTAAGCAGGATGTTTCCTCATAACCAAATAAGGCCATAATTCTTCCTAATGCCCCGATAATCTCATTTTTTAAAGCTAAAGCGGCATCCACGGAGATTTCTTCGTTTATCTGATATATGCTTATTAATTGTTCTACAAAATCATCAATACTGTCACTTTTCTTTTTGCTTTCGACATATTCCAGTAACAACATAAAAACTTTCGATTTTTCATTGTTTGGGAAATAACTATATCTGTATTGAATTTTGTTGTACAGAATCATTTTTTCTTTTTCCATAAGGAAACGGTATCTCATAGCTTCCTGAGCTTCCTTATAAGCAAATGTAATACCGTCAATACCCTCATGTCTTGCACTGCACCCCAAAGTTAAAACAATTTGCAATTCCTCGCGACAAAATCTTTGGCCTTTCTCAAGAACCGTATACACATCTTCTTCGACACAATTTGTATTAATAAGCATGGCATACTTATCTTTAGAGAGATTTACAAACCAAGCATTTCCTTTTGAACTGCATAATTCTTTGAGAATATTTTGCGTCACAAAATCACACATATCTTCTATTTCTGCATTGGAAATTTCTGTGTAAACAATACATACCATAAACTGGCTTGCCTCAAACAATATATTGTTTTCTTCACAAAGCGCTGGGTTTGCATGTTTATATTTTCCTTCCAGCAATCCATTAAGAAACCATTCCTGATTGTTCTTTTTTTCTTTTTTTAAATTTTCTTCCTGCTTTTCTAAGAATGACATAATATGTGAGAATTCTTCTTTATTTCTTTCGGAAGTTGCATTTTTATTTTTGGTGCTCAAAAAGTGCATTACTTTACTTACCGGACGATATACCCGCACCGCACTCCAATAAGAGAAAGCACCACTTATCACTATACATAATGCTACACCAACATAACAATAATATCGTAATTGTTTCAAAGTGTTCCAAAACATACTTGAAGAAATCACATCAACATAAATATTATCTGCAAACTGTGATTCAGATATTTTTACTAAATAATTACCGTTTTCTATCCATACATCTCTCTCTTGTTTTTCCCAATTTGAAAATTCTGTAGAGGATATTTCTTCCAAATGTTTATTATTCGTAAGCAAAAGTTCTTTATTTTTATTATATACGAGGAAGGTGCTATCTTCCTTGGCATCCATCAAAATGAGACTATTTACATATTCTGGGTCAAGTACAACACAAATGGTATAACTCAAGCCTGAATTAATAAAATCTTTTGCTCCCATAGTCATGCATAAGTATGGCTTCTCACTCCCATTATTTATAACGTGACATGTAGGCTTTTTATGTTCACTTTTTAGCATGTCTACAAACGCATCTTTACAGTCGATTTCCCAGAAATTGGAATAATACGCATCATAATACTCATCTATCTTTAAAGAGGTATTTTTACCGGAAAAAATTCTATCATCACGATAATAATAAACAAATACATCATAATACTTCTGCTTTGTCTGGCTTTGCAGCATCTTCACTATTTTACCCTGTAAAGTGCTTTCCCAAACACTATTGTCTACACTTCGGTATGAGTATAAACGGCACTCCGCCGTACTGAATATATTAATACACGTATCCTGCAAATCCTTTACAATCTCATCCATCAATTCAACATATAATTGCATATTCTGGCTTTCCAAATTTACAGTTTGTTCTTTCACAACTGTATTCGCGTGCCATGAAATAACTAAAATTGTAAATAACGGTATACATAGTAATAATAAAAAACTCATTAATACGGTTATAAAAAAGCTTCTCTTTCGTTTTTGCATATTGTACCCCACTTAATGATTTAAATTTATCCAATATCTCTACAATTATAATTATATTTTACTATAATATTTCCTAAAAAGTATATGGATGATTTTTATGTGTATGTAGCAAACTTATAAATTAAAACAGGCCGTGACATACATACGCCACGACCTTTCAGTCACATATTCTAATTTGGTTTAAATATCCAGTGTCAACTGCACTCCTGTCGGCAGCCCGATTTCTCTTTCAGCCTCTTCCTTAAACTCTTCCATCTTGTTCATGTCCATCTCCGGCATCTGAGCTAAGCTTTCCAGTCCGAAGCTTCTTAAGAACTGCTCTGTGGTACCGAAAAGAATCGGTCGCCCCGGTGCATCCAGTCGACCCAGCTCCTGAATAAAATCATACTCCAAAAGGCGGTCAATGGAATGATGAGAGGACACACCGCGGATTTTCTCGATTTCCACACGGGTAATGGGCTGCTTGTATGCTACAATGGCAAGGGTTTCTAATGCAGCCTCAGACAAGGTAATTTTTCTCGGAGCTTTGGCAATACGGATAATATACTCATACAATTCCTTACGGGTACAAAGCTGCACCGCGTCATCCAAAATCAATAATTGAATGCCGCCATCACGCTCTGCATATTCCTGCTGCATCTCTCCAAGAAGGGATTTGGTCGTTTTCACATCACTGTCAATCACCTCTGCCAGT
>JAFXAZ010000045.1 GCA_017521985.1 Lachnospiraceae bacterium | reverse complement strand
ATCTGAGCAGCAATGCCATCCACATTTACTGCAGCTGCAGTTGCCAAAATAGCACCTACTATCGTAATGCCTGAGATAGCATTGGTTCCTGACATAAGCGGTGTATGTAACTGGGACGGAACCTTTGAAATCAGTTCCACACCCAAAAATCCTGCTATAACAAACACAAAAACAAGAAGCATAATTTCTCCTAATACCATGTCTAACTCCTCCTATTTGAATCTTTCATGCACAACTTGACCGCCCTGTGTCAAGAGACATCCTTGCATAATTTCATCCTCAGTATTTACCAAGAACTCTTTCTGTTCCTTGTTGTAGAAATGCGCAAGGAATGCAGAAATATTACCGGAAAACATCTTAGATGCATCGTAAGGAACCTGTCTTTCCAACATATCACCTGACATAATGATAACACCATTGTCTGTAACAACTGTTTCACCAAGCTTAGAGCCTTCCACATTACCGCCACCGGCAACTGCCATGTCTACCACAATACTTCCGGGCATCATTCTGTCAAGCATATCCTTTGTAATGAGTCTCGGTGCTTTTCTGCCGAAAACCTTGGCTGTTGTAACAACAATATTGCTTCGCTCGCACACCTTTGCCTGCGCTTCCTGCTGCTTTGCAATCTGCTCCGGTGTTAATTCCTTCGCATATCCCTGTTCGGTCTGACCCATTTCGCCTAAATCTATTTTTACAAAATTTGCTCCAAGAGACTTAACCTGTTCCTCTACTACAGGTCTCGTATCAAAAGCATCTACCCTTGCACCTAATCTTTTTGCGGTTGCAATTGCCTGTAAGCCTGCAACACCAACACCTAAAATAAACACTCTTGCCGGGGAGATGGTACCCGCCGGTGTCATCATCATAGGTAAAATCTTTGGAAGGCGTGCTGCTGCGTTTAATACCGCCACATAACCGGCCAAAGAAGTCTGAGAGGATTGTACGTCCATCTTCTGTGCCAGGGTAGTTCTTGGAATCATTTCCAAAGATACTAACTGAATGCCTTGCTCCGCAACTTCCTGCAGCAATTCTTTTTCATGAAAAGGGTCAAAATAACTGATATGTAAGGTGTCTTTCTTTAATCCCCTTGTACTTTCCGGCTTCATAATACGAACAACAATCTCGCTGTCCTTATATGCATCCTCTTCCTTTTCCACAATCCCGGCACCCGCAGCCTTATAAGCTTCATCCGAAAATCCGCTTTTTAAGCCTGCCCCGGAAACAACCAAAAACTCAAAGCCCATAGCGGTAAGCTTCTTGATATCGTCCGGTATCAGTGCAACTCTTGTTTCTAATTGGTCTTTTTCTTTACAAACCAATACTTTTTTCATACTCTCCTCCATTTCTGCCGTAAAGGCGACATAAATTATATCCCTCTCAAAACTTTGTTTGATATTTATCAAACAAAAAGAAATAATACGTTTAACATACCACAATTCAGAGGAAACTTCAATACAATTTAATATTTATTCGTCCAACAACATAATATGCACCGTCGCTCTCTGCATCCGTTGCAAAATATATTTGTGAAATAGATTCATTCATAATACCGATTTCAACCTTATAATCCCCGACCTTTATATCTTCCGGCATTGTAATAATCACATGGTTAATATGCTTGCCCGGCATCCATTCACGGATATCAATATCGGTATCAAACACATATGCATTCTCCCCATCCGTCAGTCTGATTTTAAGCGGTATCGGACGATAAATCGGTGCTACGCCCACATTATCAATGCCAAACTCTACATTTACTTCCTCAGATACTTTCGCAGACTGTGGACACTTAAAGTAGTCAATTACATAATGATATCCCATCCTGCTGTTCCAGTACTTTACTTTATCCGTCCATTCATAAGGTATCGGTAGGGATTTTGCATTGAAGGTACTGACATGCCACTCCAAAGTGGACTCAATAATCTGATCCAAATTCCAGCCCTGTCTGTACCATTCTCCCATCCACCAATAAGCTTCAAAGGAAACCGGTGACTTTTCCCAAAGGTCCGGCAAAATGCTGACTGCATAAGGAAACTTCACTCTCATCAGATTTTCCTGACCGATTCCATCCCCTCTCCAACCTACCGGTCTGGCCTCATTGGCATACTTGGCAAGATGAGGCTCCAGTACCTGACCCAGTAAATGAGTCTTTTTAAAGGCGCGGGTATACACATCCATATGTGCCTTTAGTACATCTATCGGATATTGGTCAATTTTGTGTCCCTCTCCCCATGCTCCCGGCAGACAAATATCCACAATGTCCAATCGCGGGTCATCATCAAAGCGCTCTGCAATCTTTTCCATTGCTTTTCCAAAAAGCTCCAAATACAAAGGGTCCGTTGGAGAATCCTTCATACGTGCTCCTTCCGGACGCTTAGGACAATCTACAATCTCTTTTAACCATTCCGGTACATCATCTTCTGCTCTGGTGCTGTGTGGCATCAGACGAAACATTACTGTCTGACCGCATTCATCTGCTTTTTTCAAAACATCTTCAATTACTTCATAATGGTATTCCCCCTGTACCGGTTCGAATTCCTTCCATAAAATTCGAATATATGCAACGGTAGTATCCGGATAGTAACCTTCTTCTCTTCCATTTTGAGGCACATAATCCGGAACCGGATAAGGCTCTACATTTTCGGTTTCTCTCATATTATTTTCCGGCTTTACAACGATGTCAGAGTACAATGCCTCACCTCTGAAATGCTGAAAACTGGTAAACCCAATATATGGATTCTGTGCTTTTTCTTCCTGATATTTAAAATAATTGGTTTGCATTATGTTTCCTCCTTATATATATAAACGCCATAGCCCCAGCCCATTTTTTCGCCCTTTCTAATCCACTCTGCATAAGCTCGTCGCAAAGAGGTATTCTGTGGCAAATGGTCCACATTACCATCATACGGTACAGAAAAAAGTCTCCATGCCTGACTATAATCTTCATATTCTTCCTGCCAGATTACATCATAATCAGATATAAAGGCATACAAATTAGATTTTTCTGAGAGAACCTCTTTATTGCGAGGATACAAAAGCCAAGACTTGCATACAAATACGATTGGATTTGCTCCAAACTTATCTTTAAAAAATTCACTTGCCTGATGGTAAGCACTCAACATACTTTCTCTGTCAAGCTTACCACCGGTACGGGGAATATGAACATTCAAAACCGGGCTGTCCGGCGTCAAAGAAATACTGTCCTTTTCATATACTTTACCAAATGAATTTAATTCAAATTGTAATTTACCAAAGCAAAACCGATCCAACTTAAAAAAGCGGTCATACCATTCCGGTGCAAAAACGCCCCAAACATTATACATTTCTTTACATTCTTCAATCTTCCACTTTAAATCATACATAGTGGTATACCAGAATTCTTCATCATAACCAGCCGCCAAATAGTACTTCAGCAAAGATTTTGATAAACAAATGATAAGTACCGTATTTCCCACGTATTCCTGAACACCTGCTTCGGAAGACACCTCTTTGATACGTGCTCTTATAGACTTAAAATCACAGTTCATGTCATTCTCATAGCATTTAACAAGTTCTAAAAATCTCTGATATAAACTTTCATTATGCTTGATTTTCTCAAATGCATCTTCTAAAGCAGTGCACGCTTCTTCCGGATAAGAAAATCTTTCAAAAAAATCTTTAAAATATACCTGATACATAATAACTTCCTTTTCAGACTAGAAAACCACTCGAATTACACCTTTTTATGACGTAATCCAAGTGGTTCTGAACGTTAATTTAAGTTATAAGAAACTTCTTATAAGCCAGCCTGAGCTGCAACTTCTGCTGCGAAATCGTCAACCTTCTTTTCAAGACCTTCGCCTGTTTCAAAACGAACAAATTTCTTGATTGCAAGGTTTGCACCATTTTCTTTACCAACTGCTGCTAAATACTGAGCAACTGTCTGCTTGCCATCTTCTGCTTTTACGTATACCTGATCAAGCAAGCAGATCTCTTTGAGCTGCTTAGAAACTCGTCCATCAACAAGACCGGCAAAAATCTTATTCTGTGCAATTTCTTCCTTATCAGCTAAAGCTAAACCTGCTAATGCTGCCTTTGCTTCTTTAGAAAGGAAGTTAGGTAAATACTTCATATTGTCTTTCTTTTCTGCATAAACAGCAATATCTTCCTCACTCCATACGTTGCTGTTAACAGCCTTCTCAAGTAATCCCTTTAAGATAGGCATAGGAAGTGTAAATGTATCATTTAATGCACTGTCAACTGTGATTTCTCTCATTTTAGCAAGCTTATCTGCTGAAATGTCATTTCTGCTTGTATACTCAGGATTTAAAGCAGCAACCTGCATAGCGATGTTTGTCATAGCTTCCTTAACAGCGTCATTTACAACGTCTGACTGAGCTTCTACAATAACACCAATTCTGCCGCCGCCATGTACATAAGATACTACACAACCATTTTCAGCAACAACTTTTTCAAATCTTCTGATAGATAATTTTTCACCAATACGAGCAACCTTAGCAACTAAAGCTTCGCTAACTGTAATAGCTGTATCTTCATTCCAAGCCTCTGCCATGAAAGCATCCATATCAGCTGCATCAGATGCTACAGCCTGCTTTGCTACACCTGCTACGAATGTTCTGAATTCATCATTCTTTGCTACAAAGTCTGTTTCAGAATTTACTTCTACAACAGCTGCTGTCTTGTCGTCAGCAACTACTACTGCACATAAACCTTCTGCTGCAATACGGCTAGCCTTCTTTTCAGCTTTAGCCTGACCATTCTTTCTTAAGAATTCAACTGCTGCATCCATATCGCCGTTTGTTTCAGCTAATGCTTTCTTGCAGTCCATCATACCTGCGCCTGTAAGTTCACGCAATTCTTTAACCATACCTGCTGTAATAGCCATGATTCAACCCTCCGAATTTTTGATAATTATATTTTAAACAATACTCTTATTCTTCTACTGCTACTTCTTCGATATCAGTTGCTTCTGCTTCTACATCAGCTTCTGTGTAAACAGCTTCGCCCTGGTTAGCTTCGATAACAGCATCTGCCATCTTGGAAACGATTAACTTAACAGCTCTGATAGCATCATCGTTACCTGGGATGATGTGATCTAATTCTTCCGGATCACAGTTAGTATCACCGATACCAATTAACTTGATACCTAAAGAATGAGCTTCCTGAATACAGATTCTTTCCTTCTTAGGGTCAACAACAAAGATAGCATCCGGAAGTCTGTCCATGTTCTTGATACCGCCAAGGTTCTTCTCTAACTTTTCCCATTCCTTCTTTAATGCGATAACTTCCTTCTTTGGTAATACATCGAAAGTACCGTCTTCAGCCATAGTCTCGATTGCTTTTAATCTAACAATACGGCTCTGGATGGTCTTGAAGTTTGTAAGCATACCGCCTAACCATCTTTCGTTTACATAGAACATACCGCAACGCTCTGCTTCTGTCTTAACAGCGTCCTGAGCTTGCTTCTTTGTACCAACAAAAAGAATGGTGCCGCCTTCTGCAGCAATATCAGCAATTGCCTTATAAGCTTCGTCAACCTTACCTACAGACTTCTGTAAGTCGATGATGTGAATACCATTTCTCTCTGTGAAGATGTATGGAGCCATCTTAGGGTTCCATCTTCTAGTCTGATGTCCGAAATGAACACCTGCTTCTAATAACTGTTTCATTGAAATAACGCTCATAATTTACCTCCATTTGGTTAAACTTCCGTCATATCTTTTCCGCCACACAAGCGTCTATGTGGTTAACTCCCTCACCACCCATGCCTTGCACATCACCAGTGAGAAATCGATATGCGTGATTTTTTTGCAACATTCGAATCATAACATAAAAACACCCATTTTGCAATAGGTGTTTTTGCTTTTTCATAGATATATTTAAAAAAATTGGCCATTACTTATATATCGTCTGCTTCTTAAGTTCCTTCACTTCGTCGAACACCACATCATTTAATACTTTAATGTAGGTTCCCTTCATACCGGAAGAACGGGATTCGATAACGCCTGCACTTTCAAATTTACGAAGAGCATTTACAATAACGGAGCGGGTAATGCCTACACGGTCAGCGATTTTACTTGCAACCAAAATACCTTCCATTCCATTCAATTCATCAAAAATATGAACGATTGCTTCCATTTCAGAGAAAGAAAGAGTATTAATAGCAGATTTGACTACGTTTACTTTTCGCTGCTCTTCTGCACTTTCTTCATTCACGGCGCGAAGCATTTCAAGTCCTACAACGGTAGAACCGTATTCACAAAGAATAATGTCATCAATATCATACTGCTCGCCGTTTTTATAAATGAAAAGTGTACCAAGTCTTTCGCCTGCAATTTCAATAGGAGAAATGATTGCCTGAAACTTACGGATATCTTTGCTTTCAAATCCCAGCGTTGCAAGATTTACATTCTCTTTTGTAGACAAAACACCCAGAAAACGTTCATTTAACATATTATCAATGAAACCACCAACACTTTCATCAATAAGTTCATGAATGCAGTCCACTTCCTCTGCATATCCAATGCCCAGGACTTTACCCTTCTTACTGATAACAAGCACGTTAGAAGCCATGATTTCCTTCATAACTTTACAAATGTCATTAAATACAACTTTACTGGAATTATTGTTGTGTAACAATTTTCCTATTTTTCTTGTTTTGTCTAATAACTGAACGCTGCTCATACGCTCCTCCTATCTGAAACACAAAAAGAAACACTTTTCATCATTTATAGATAGTATAGCATGACAATTTGCGAATTGCAACGCAAATTCTTTAAATTTTCCGACTTTTTCTAACATTTTAGCATTATTTCTTCGTTGGTTTCTGCCAAACCATATAATCACATTCCGGATTATTGGCACATCCGTAATAGCGACGTCCCTTTTTTGTCTTGCGAACCAAAATATCTCCGCCGCATTTTGGACAAGCAACATCCAGCTTTTCAAAATATGGCTTGGTGTTTTTACATTCCGGGAAGCCCGGACAAGCTAAAAACTTGCCGTGAGGACCATATTTGTATACCATCATACGTCCGCAGTTTTCACATTCCACATCGGAAACTTCATCCCGAATTTCTATTTTTTCCAATTCTTTTTCTGCGTTCACTACCGCTTCATTTAAATCCGGATAGAAATTTCTGAGAATACTCTTCCAGTTTACGTTGCCCTCCTCAACCTGGTCAAGCAATCCTTCCATCATAGCGGTGAAATTTACATCTACAATGGATGGGAAGGATTCCTTCATTAAATTATTTACCACTTCACCCAGTTCCGTTACATATAGGTTTTTGTTTTCCTTAATCACATATCTGCGTGCCAAAATCAACGTAATGGTCGGTGCATAGGTACTAGGTCGTCCGATACCAAGCTCCTCCAAGGCATGTACTAAGCTTGCCTCCGTATAGTGTGCAGGAGGTTGTGTAAAATGCTGTTCGCCATTTAATGCATTCACTTGAACCACACTACCTTCTTCTACTGCACTCTTTAATACCACGCTGTCTTCCTTCATATCATCTGAGCTGTAAACTGCCATGAAACCATCAAACACCTGTCTGGATGCTGAAACGGTAAATACATGCCTGCCTGCTCCCACCTGAACAGAGGTTGTTTCATATTTTGCCGCAGCCATGGTTGCTGCCACAAAGCGCTTCCAGATAAGCTGATATAACCTAAACAAATCTCTGGAAATCAAGTCCTTTAAGCTTACAGGAATACGGCTGATGTCCGTAGGACGAATGGCTTCGTGAGCATCCTGAACTTTTTTCGTGTTTTTATTGCCTGTATTACTCACGTTGCCTACATATCCCATACCATAGGTGCTGCTGATAAAGCTTCTTGCCTGTGCCAGAGCTTCGTCTGAAATACGTGTAGAATCGGTACGAAGATAGGTAATTAAAGCCACGGTACCCTGTCCCTTGATTTCCACGCCTTCATACAACTGCTGAGCAAGACGCATGGTCTTTTGTGTGGAGAAATTCAGTACTTTACTGGCTTCCTGCTGCAGAGTAGATGTGGTAAAAGGCAATGGAGCCTTACGAACGCGTTCGCCCTTTTTTACCTGCTTTACCGTAAAATCACTATCTTCCAATTCCGCTTTTATAGCCTCCACCTGCTCACCGGTCTTTAATTCCACTTTGCCGGTTTCGTCACCATAGTACTTTGCTTTAACAGCTTTTTTCTCGCCGGCAAATACTACCTCTGCATCCATGGACCAATATTCACTAGGAACAAAGCATTCAATCTGTTCTTCTCTGTCACATATAATACGAAGTGCTACAGACTGCACACGGCCTGCACTTAAGCCACGCTTTATCTTCGCCCAAAGAACCGGTGATATACGATACCCCACCATACGATCAAGACATCTTCTTGCCTGTTGTGCATCTACACGATCCATATCAATTTCACGGGCATTTTTCAAAGATTCCTTTACTGCATTTTTGGTGATTTCATTAAAGGTAATACGATATACTTTTTTGCCTTCCAGCTTCAAGGCACTCATTAAATGCCAGCTGATAGCCTCTCCTTCACGGTCAGGGTCAGTTGCAAGATAAATCTTTTCCGCCTTCTTTACTTCTTTACGAAGACTTGCCAGTAAATCTCCCTTACCACGAATGGTAATATAGTGCGGCTCATAGTCGTTCTCTACTTCAATTCCCAAACTGCTCTTTGGTAAATCTCTTACGTGACCATTACTTGCCACAACTTCATAATTAGAACCTAAAAATTTCTTAATCGTATTCACTTTTGCCGGTGATTCCACAATTACTAAATACTTTGCCATTACATTTCCTCTTTTATATCAATCCTAAAACGGAAAAACATTTTTAAAATCTACCAAACTATACAACAAAAAAAAATATATTGCAACCAATTTTTGAGACTTCATTAAATTTTAACGAATTACAAAAGAATTTTTATTGGATTTGCACAAATCCATAAGCTCCAAATCTAACAAACCTTCCATGACCTCTTGAAAGGTTCCCTGATTACCATGCTCTAACCATTTTCGGTAAATGAGTTCTGCACCCATGGGTTCGGAAGAGTCTTCTATTAGCACCTCCAAAATACTTTTCATATGTTTGGTAATGTCTGTCCTGTTTTCTATACCATTATATTGTTTATAAATTTCTTTATTCGCAGAAGTCTGCAATTTGAAAGAATGTTGTAAAATTTCCAAAAGCTGTTCCACATCTACAATCACTGTAGCACCCTGCTTAATCAATTCGTGACCCCCTTGGCTTAAGCTGTCTGTAATCCGCCCCGGAATAACCCCTACTTCTCTGCCTTGCTCCAGCGCCATATCCACGGTAATAAGAGTTCCGCTTTTTTTTCGTGCTTCCACCACCAATACCACATCGGACAATCCACTTATAATACGGTTTCTTGGCGGAAAATTTGCAGAAACCGGAGGTGTTCCCGGTGCATAAGTAGAAATTAGCCCACCACCAACCGCAATTTGGTTATATAAATCCACCAATTCTTCCGGATAGCAAATATCTACCCCATTTCCAAGTACAGCAAAGGTACTTCCTCCTGCCCTTAAGCAGGCTCTCTGACTGACGGAGTCAATCCCCCTGGCCATTCCACTGATTACCTGCACCTGATATGTAGCCAATTTCTCTGCAAATTCTTTTGCAACTTTTTTGCCGTATTCTGAGCAAGCTCTTGCACCAATCATTGCCACGGAAGGTTTT
>JAFXAZ010000044.1 GCA_017521985.1 Lachnospiraceae bacterium | reverse complement strand
TCTTAAACTGGAAGAAAAAGAATATAACTGGGAATGGAAAGAGGAATGCACAGAGGCGTTTTCTCATGAGTTTAAAGATGCATTTAAAGGGTTTTTGTACAAAAGCCTTTGTGCACACACCGGCAAAGAGCTTCCTTGGGGCAATATGACCGGTATCCGACCGACCAAGATTGCTATGTCGCAGCTCTTAGAAGGCAAGGGTCATGAAGAAATTTTAAAATATTATAAGGAAAAGCATTATATAAGTGATGAAAAGGCATTACTTAGTGTTGATATCGCGGAACGAGAGCGCAAGCTTTTAAGTACTTTGCACTATGAAGATGGCTACAGCCTATACATTGGAATTCCGTTCTGTCCGACTACCTGCTTGTACTGTTCTTTTACATCCTATCCGATTGTAGTGCATCGTAAGAGGGTGGAAAGCTACATAGATTGTCTGATTCGGGAAATGGATTATGTGCGAGAAGTGTACAAGGACAAGATTTTAGATACTGTTTATATTGGCGGCGGTACGCCAACCACCTTAGAGGCTGACCAGTTAGACCGACTGATTATGGCATTGAAGGAGCGCTTTGATTTTAATACGGTGCAGGAGTTTACGGTAGAAGCCGGACGAGCAGATTCCATTACCCGCGAGAAGCTGGAAGTATTGTATAGGCATGGCGTAGACCGCATTAGCGTAAATCCGCAGACCATGAACCAATTTACCTTGGATGCTATTGGTCGCAGACATACCGTAGAGCAGGTTGTGGAAGCCTATAATATGGCGCGTGAAATCGGATTCTCCAATATTAATATGGATTTGATTTTGGGTCTTCCGGGAGAAGATGTGGCAGAAGTGACACATACCATCGATGAAGTAAAGAAATTAAATCCGGACAGCCTGACCGTACATTCTCTGGCAATTAAGCGTGCAAGCAAATTGGCACAGTGGATTCAGAAGCATGATATTTCCTGCATTAACAACACCGACGAGACTATGGAAATTGCTATGGAAGGTGCTAAGGCGCTTAATATGCAGCCTTATTATTTATACCGTCAGAAAAATATGTCCGGTAATTTTGAAAACGTGGGTTATGCCCGCGAAGGCAAGTACGGCATTTACAATATTCTTATTATGGAGGAGCTCCAGACCATTGTGGCACTGGGAGCCGGCAGTATTACAAAGCGTGTATGTCAGGACGGACGTATTGAGCGGTGTGACAATGTGAAGGATGTAGAGCTTTATATTGAACAGATTGAGGAAATGATAGAGCGAAAACGTAGACTTTTGGATGATGCAGAGTAAAACAACCTAATATTATGCCTTGAAGGGCGAATTCATTTGAAAGATGAGTTCGTCCGTTTTGTTTGCAGCGAAATGAACGAAATTTAAATTGATTTATTTCGCTAATGGTAGTATAATATACGCAATAAGACGAGGAGGATGTGCATAATGAGATATATGACTTGTATGGAAGCAGCGGAAAAAATGAGGCTTACTGTTCGCAGGGTTCAACAAATGTGTAAAGCAGGAGAGATTGCCGGAGCTGTCAAGCAGGGACATTCCTGGATGATTCCTATAAATGAAAAGAAAAAACCTCTTCCAATCGGTATTTCTGACTTTAAGGTGGCAACAACAGCGTATTATTATGTGGATAAAACGCTGCTGATTCGTGATTTCATTGATAATAAGCCAATGGTTTCCTTGTTTACTCGTCCCAGACGTTTTGGCAAGACATTGAATATGGATATGCTGCGTGTATTTTTTGAGAAATCAGAGGAAGATACTTCTGTATATTTTCAAGACAAGATGATTTGGCAGTGTGGCAATGAGTATGCTGCATATCAGGGGAAATATCCGGTTATATTTCTAAGTTTTAAAGATGTAAAGTGTTCTTCGTGGGAAGAAACTTTAAAGAAAATCGGCAAGCTTATTTCGTTGGAGTATTTGCGCCATATGGAATTAGAGAGTAGTTCCAAGTTGAATGTATATGAAAGAGAACAGTTTTCCTATATTGCCAACGGAAAAGCAGGTGAAATTGATTATCAGATGTCCCTACAGCTGCTTTCTTTGCTTTTGCACAAGCATCATGAAAAGGAAGCGATTATCATTATTGACGAATATGATACACCGATTCAGCAGGGGCATACCTGCGGCTTTTATTCTGATATTGTGAATTTTATGCGAAATTTCTTTTCGGGTGGATTAAAAGACAATTCCCATCTCGCTTACGGATTTCTGACAGGAATTCTTCGAGTGGCTAAAGAAAGCATTTTCAGTGGATTGAATAATTTGAAAATCAATTCCTTGTTAGATGAGGCATATAGTCAGTATTTTGGATTTACCAAGGGTGAGGTAATGGAGATGCTGGACTATTATAATGTTAGTAAGAAGTTTGATGAAGTCTGTGAATGGTACGATGGGTATTTGTTTGGAAATACCGAAATCTTTAATCCGTGGTCAGTAATTAATTATATTTCTGACAAATGTTTTCCTAAAGCTTTTTGGCAGTCTACGGGAAGTAATGAGATTATCGGAGAAATCATAGCAGCAGCTACACCTGAAGTAACCGAAAATCTCCACAAGCTTTTGCGTGGTGAAAATATTACCACTTATGTAGATACCAGCGTCATTTATCCGGAGGTACAAAGTAATCCTTATAGTATTTACAGTTTTTTACTAATTGCCGGTTATTTGCGGGTATCTGCAATTTATCCGCAGCATGATGGGAATTTCATGTGTGAAGTGGGTATTCCCAATAAGGAAATTTCCTTTGTCTATGAGAAGGAAGTATTGAACAAGACAAAACAGAATGGTGTTGCTATTTCTATTCAGCAAGCAATTTTCTCGGGGGATACAGAAAGACTGCAGGAGCTTATTGAACAATTCATGCTACAATCAATTGCTTCTTTGGATGGTGCTAATGAAGGGTTTTATCATGGTATGATGCTTGGGCTTTGTGCAGTACTAAGCAACCGCTATCAGGTACGCTCCAATAGAGAGTCCGGTCTGGGACGATTTGACATCATGCTGATTCCAAGAGATAAAACTATGCCTGGCTTTATTTATGAGTTTAAATTTTCCAAGGATAAAAAGGTTGATTTGAATTTGCTTGCTGAGGAAGCTTTGAGACAGATAGAAGATATGAAGTATGAAACAGAGTTGTTGGACTGTGGTGTTAAAGATATCGTAAAAATAGGCATTGCATTCCGTGGAAAGCAGGCTGTTGCTAAGAAATAAAAGTGTTATATATTGAGAAAATTCTTGCATAAGCGCTTAGTTTGCGATAAAATGAATGGCAGAAAAGAAGCAGCATATTGCTTTATTACAAAAAAACAGGACAGAAAGGCTATGAATTATGGCACTTAGCAAAAAGCCGGTTACCGGCATGAAGGATATACTGCCACAGGAAATGGTAGTGCGAGATTATGTGATAGGTGTAATTAAAGAAACTTACGGTAAGTTCGGTTTTACACCAATTGAAACTCCATGTGTGGAAAATATCTCCAACCTTTCCAATAAACAGGGTGGCGAAAATGAAAAGTTAATTTTCAAAATTTTAAAAAGAGGGGAAAAGCTGAATTTAGAGACTGCACAGACAGAGGCTGATTTGGTGGACGGAGGTCTTCGCTATGACTTAACTGTACCGCTTGTACGTTTTTATAGTAATAATGCCAACAATCTTCCAAGTCCTTTTAAGGCGCTTCAGATGGGCAATGTATGGCGTGCAGACAGACCGCAGCGAGGCAGATACCGCCAGTTTATGCAGTGCGATATTGATATTTTGGGTGAACCAAGTAATTTAGCTGAAATTGAGTTGATTCTTGCTACCACTACCACACTTAGTAAGTTGGAGTTTAGAAATTTCCAGATTCGTATTAATGACCGTCAGATTTTAAAGGCGATGGCTGCATATGCAGGGTTCACGGAGGAATCTTATGACAGCGTATTTATTGTTTTGGACAAGATGGATAAGATTGGAATCAGCGGCGTGAAGGATGAGCTTGTGGAAATGGGCTACAGCGAAGAAGTTTGTCAGAAGTATATGGACTTATTTACTGCTGTTGAATCAGCTGACAATGGTCCTGCATACCTGGCAGAAGTGCTTGCAGATTACCTTCCGGCAGGCGTTATGTCATCCTTTATGGAAATCATCGACAGTGTACAGGCAACCAAGGAAGATACCTTTGAAATTGTTTTTGACCCAACTTTGGTACGTGGTATGAGTTACTACACCGGTACTATTTTTGAAATTGCAATGCCGGAGTTTGGTGGCAGCTGCGGTGGCGGCGGTCGTTATGACAAGATGGTTGGCAAGTTCACAGGCAATGATGTTCCTGCATGTGGTTTCAGTATCGGATTTGAGCGTATTATCCTACTCTTGATGGAGCGTGGCTTTACCGTTCCAAACGCACCGGGTAAGGTGGCATACCTGATTGAAAAAGGTGTGGCAGGTGAGAGACTCTGCGAGATTATTGCAAAGGCACAGGAAGCGCGTAAAGACGGCACACAAGTGCTGGTTGCCCGCATGAACAAGAATAAAAAGTTCCAAAAAGACAACCTTATGAAAGAAGGATATCAGGACTTTGTAGAGTTCTACAAGGATTCCTTTAAGAACTAATTACAGATTATAAAACAGATATTAAACTATAGAAAAGAGGACAAAAGCATGGCAGAATCCATGAAGGGCTTAAATCGTTCCCACAGATGTGGTGAAGTATCTAATGCATTAATAGGTCAGACCGTTACCGTAATGGGCTGGGTTCAGAAGCAGAGAAATAAAGGCGGTATTATTTTCGTAGACTTACGTGACCGTTCCGGTATTTTACAGATTATTTTTGAAGAAAGCGAATGTGGCAGTGAAGCATTTGCAAAGGCAGAGAAGCTTCGCAGCGAGTTCGTAGTAGCAGTAGTTGGTACCGTAAATAAGCGTGCCGGTGCAGCGAATGAAAACCTTGCTACCGGTGATATTGAAATTGTGGCAAAGGAAGTTCGCGTGTTATCTGAAGCAGAAACACCACCTTTCCCAATTGAAGCAGATTCTAAGACCAAGGAAGAGTTACGTTTAAAATATCGTTACTTGGATTTAAGAAGACCTGACTTACAGCAGAATATTATTTTAAGAAGTAAAATTGCGGCTAACATCAGAGCATTTTTAGTAAACGAAGGTTTCTTAGAAATTGAAACACCTATTTTAACTAAGTCCACACCGGAAGGTGCAAGAGACTACTTAGTACCAAGCCGTGTACATCCGGGCAGCTTTTATGCGTTGCCACAGTCTCCACAGATTTTCAAACAGTTGTTAATGTGCTCCGGTTATGACAGATATTTCCAGATTGCACGCTGCTTCCGTGACGAAGATTTACGTGCTGACAGACAACCTGAATTTACTCAGGTAGACATGGAATTATCCTTTGTAGACGTAGAAGATGTTATTTCCGTAAACGAAAGAATGCTTCAGTTTGTATGTAAGGAAGCAATCGGTTTAGACGTTCAGCTCCCAATTCCTAGAATGACATGGAAGGAAGCTATGAATCGTTTTGGTTCTGATAAGCCTGATACCCGTTTTGGTATGGAACTCACGGATGTTTCCGAAGTGGTTGCTAATTGTGGTTTTGGCGTATTTACTTCTGCTTTGGCAAGTGGCGGCAGTGTTCGTGGTATCAATGCCAAGGGACAGGCTGAAATGCCAAGAAAGAAAATTGACGCTTTAGTTGATTTTGCAAAGGGCTATGGTGCAAAAGGTCTTGCATACCTTTGTGTAATGCCGGACGGAAGCTATAAGTCTTCTTTTGCAAAGTTCATGACAGAAGAAGAATTAAAGAATTTAGTAGATGCTATGCAAGGTGAACCGGGTGACTTATTACTCTTTGCTGCAGACAAGAATTCCGTTGTATGGAATGTGTTAGGTGGTTTGCGTCTGGAGTTAGGTCGTCAGATGGGTCTCATCGATGATAATAAATTTAACTTCTTGTGGGTTACAGAGTTTCCATTACTTGAGTGGAGCGAAGATGATAACCGTTTCGTAGCAATGCACCATCCATTTACCATGCCTATGGATGAAGACCTTCCATTGTTGGATACAGACCCGGGCAAGGTTCGCGCAAAAGCATACGATATCGTATTAAACGGTACAGAGCTTGGCGGCGGTAGTGTTCGTATTTTCCAGACAGATGTTCAGGAAAAGATGTTTGAAGTATTAGGCTTTACCAAGGAAGCTGCATACGACAGATTTGGATTCTTATTAAATGCATTCAAGTATGGTGTACCGCCACATGCAGGTCTTGCGTATGGTTTGGACAGACTGGTTATGTTATTGGTTAAAGCAGACTCTATTAGAGAAGTTATTGCATTCCCTAAGGTAAAAGATGCAAGCTGCTTAATGACTAATGCGCCTGACGTGGTAGATAATAAGCAGTTAGAAGAGCTTTATATTGCACTTGCTTTGCAGGAAGAAGCAGAGGAATAGTCTGACGGAGGCTTGTATGACGTATAAAATGTATCTTCTGGATATTCGTGATTTGGAAGATAAGAGTCTTTCCGAAGAGGCAATGGCTCTCATAGATGATAGACGCAGAGAAATTGCTAATAAGTATTGTAAAGAGAAAGACCGACTGCGAGCGATTGCAGCCGGTCTTTTGTTACAGGTGGGATTTCAAGAGTTGGAGCCTACAGCTTTAGTCTGTGTCTGTGAAGAAATAGAAAAAGGTATTTGTTACAAAATGCAGGCCAGAGCTACGATAAATTGGCTTTTAAAGGTTTCAAATGCTGAATTACCGATTCCTTTGAAGTATAAAATAGGTAGCCAGGGAAAACCGGCTTGGGATAAAGACGAGCTGGAATGTATAAAACCAGAGAAAAAACTTTGGCATTTTAATTTATCACATTCCGGTGATTACGTGGTGTTAGTGGTATCAGATGTGGAGGTTGGCGTAGATATTCAGGAAGCCAGACCGGTGAAACGTTTTCCGGGAGGGTATAAAGCGTTCAGCAGAATGGAAGCATTTGTGAAGTGCATAGGAGAGGGAATTGCAAGAGGACAAGAGATATATAGTAAATATAATGGTGAAATACCGGGATATGAGATGCAAAATTTACATCTTATAGACCAATATATTCTCAATGTATGTTTTGCGTATAGCAGTAAATAACAAATAGAGTAAAACTAAGAAAGAGATTAACAAAAGATGAAAAATAAAGTGAATTTGACGTGGAAAGGGTGGAAAGCCTTTCTTGTGACGTATACAATTGTAATGATGTTTATTATCACAATATGCGTTATGGAAACACAAGAAAGAGTTCCGGCTACTTTAATGATAATTTATCCGTTGATAGGGATAGTAATTATTATAGGAATGACTTTTTTTGGAGTTAAGATAGAACATTTTCTTGACAAACATGAAAAAAAGTTACTATTTGCTTTTTTTGTACTGTATACTATTGCTACCGTGAGATTTACATTACATTCCCGAGGTATTCCTACAAATGATTCTGAAAGTCTTGTGAGTGGTGCTTATTATATGGCAGGATTAAGTGATGAAGCGAATTGGCAATATTTTGCAAGATTTAGTAATAATACTATGCCAATGGTGTTCTTAAGTATTCTGTTTCGGATTGCAGCCTGGTTAAAGTTTTCAGATGTTTATTATTTGCCGTGGGCTTTGAATATTGTACAGGTGTTGTGTACTTTATATTGCGTATATAAGTTGGGAAAGAGAGTTTCAAAGCACGGAAGCGTATCCGGATGGCTTGTAATGGGAATGATGGCTATTTATGTGCCAATTTGGGCACATACCCAATCTTTGTATACGGATGCCTTTAGTTTTGGTTTTGGTATTATTGCTTTCTATATATGGCTTCAAAATTATGAGAAAAGAAAAAACGGCTGGAAGTATTGGCTGATTAATATTATTGTTGGTGTTATTTGGGGGATTGGGTTCCAAATAAAAGCCACCTCGGTAATTTCATTGATTGCAGTTGTCATATATATTGTTTTGTTTGAACATTGGAAATTGATACTTAAAAATGTCGTAGCCGTAGTATGCCCTGTTTTAGTGATTGGTTTCATATGCAGTAATTACATGAAGACATTGCCTATTATGGAACATCAGGATACATGGGCTTTTCCGGTTGTCGAATATTTTATAGGTCTTGGCTTGGAGGCAGATGGTAGCTTTCAGTTAGATTCGGAATTTTTTAATACATTAAGCGGTGTATGGGGAATGGAAGAAAAGAAAGCATATGCCAGAGAGTTTATCATGGAAAATATTAGTCAATTCTGGAATCCGGAGCATATGATTGCTAAAGCCAGAGTGAATTTTGCCAGTGGTAAAATGAAAGCTGACGATTTTATGCAAATAGTAGAACATGAGGGATTTGTATATAATTGTGTTTCTTATACCGGTGCATATCGAAGAACATACCGAACTTATGTTGCAGCATATTGGTATATGTTATTGGAGTTTATAGTGATAGCGTGTGTGCTACGTACATTTGTTAAAAATAATTCGAAAAAGGAAAGTCCGTTTGTTTTTGTGCCTATCATGTCTGTGTGTGGCATTATGATGTATGTAATGATTTTTGAAGCAAATAATAGGCAATTGTATAATCATATTCCAATAATTTTTAGTGCTGCAAATATAGGTATATGGGAATTGCACAGCAAATTAGAAATGTTAGCATTAAAATGTAAGAACAAAGTGGGAGGAAGATATGAATAGTAGGCAAAAGAAAAAATTTGGATTTGTATTTGCTTTGATTGTGCTTGTACATATGATTTTGATTTTGGCATATGGCATGAAGAAAGAAGGCTATCATGAAGATGAGTATTATTCTTTTTGGTCAAGTGCAGGATATGCAGATTTAATGCCGAATGGGTACTATGATTGGCGCACAGGGCCGGAATTAATGAAACAGTTCTATGTAAGACCGGGAGATGAATTTAATTTTGGGGCAGTGATTTATAATCAAATTCTCGATTCTCACCCTCCATTATATCATTTGAGTATGAATGTTATAATGAGTTTGTTCCCGGGGAGACTTTATAAGTGGTTGGGGATTGGTCTGAATACATTGTATTCCCTGACTTCTTTGTTGGGAGTAACCTTTTTCTTTTATCACATAGGAGATGATAAGCATAAGTCGCAAAATGCGTTAATAGCAGCAGCACTATATGCAATCGGTCCATCTGTCATCAGCAGTGTAATGTTTATCAGAATGTATGCTATGACCTCTATGTTAAATGTTTGGTATGCATGTGCATTGCTTATGGCAGTAAAGAATCTGGGTAAAAATAAGAAAAAATTTGCATTGTGGACTATATTAGGAGCAGCAATTTGTTATATGTCATTGCTGACACATTATTTCTGTTTGTTGCTTCCGGGATTTTTGACTATATTTGCTTGTATCTATGTCTTGTTAAAACGGAAAGATATATTACAGATGGCGTTATATGGAATGTCTATGCTTGCAGGAATCGGGTTGGCGGTTTTGTCATATCCGGAGGTTATTAGGGATATCTCAGGTGATTACAGAGGAAATGAAGTAATAGATGCGCTGCATACCAATGATTTTGCACATCGTGCTGATTTCTTTAGCGGGATATTGAATAAAGAAGCTTTTGGCGGGATGTTACCTGTTATATGTATAGTACTCATGCTTGCCATAATGGTTGCAATTGTATTAATAGTACGCCGCTGGAAATTGTTGACCTGTGAAGAGCGCAGTGTTTGGTATGTGTATGGCAGTTTAATAGTTTCCTGTGTGATTTCTGCATTAGTATTAATAAAGATTTCCTTATTTTTAAATGATGGGTGCAGGTATTTTTATCCGGTTCTGGCATTATTTATACCGTTGGCAGGTTGTTTTGTAATAAAAGTTACACGGTTTGCTATGAAGTATGCAAAATGTAATATATCTTCGAAACAGGGAGCAGTGCTTGGTATTCTGGCAGTGGTTGTACTGATGGTGCCATATTTCACAGGTCACGTGAAAGGTGAAGTTAAATTCCTTTATGAAAGTGAAGCGGAAAAAATAGCGTTTGCGGAAGAGTACAAGGAATACCCGCTGGTGCTTTTATGTGACAGAGATAACATGTATCGTACCTGGTTCAGAGCGGATCAAATTTGGTCATTTCATAATATTTTTTATACCGATTACGAACATATTATGGTGGATACATTTGATGAACCAACCATTCAATCTGCGGATAAGCTGGTAGTTTTCATGGATGCACCTGTTGATGCAGTGCAGAAGCTTGTGGCTATAAATCCTAATTTGGATACATATAGGCTGATTCGCCATGATGAATATTACTATGTGTATTTGTTAGAATAAAAAAATCTTTACATTTAAGCAAAAAAGTATTATAGTTGAATATATATTGAAAACGTTGATGAGGACAGTACCTTTGTTTTTATTCTTACAGAGAGAAGTGCAGTTGCTGAGAGCATTTTAGAATATTCACTGGGAAGACCGCCTCGGAGTGACTTTAATACAGTCCGTTTTTCCGCGTTAAGGAGAATGAAGTGGTTTGAGCTATGCTCAGACAACAAGGGTGGAACCGCGTATTTTACGTCCCTTGAGAAATTACACTAAGTGTAATTTCTCAAGGGATTATTTATGTTTAGGAGGAAAAAACGATGAAAATCACATTAAAAGATGGCAGTGTAAAAGAGTATGGCCAGGCGATGAGTATTTATGATATTGCATTGGATATCAGTGAAGGTTTAGCCAGAGTAGCTTGCGCAGGCGAATTAAATGGTGAAGTGGTGGATTTAAGAACCATAGTAGAAGAGGATGCTGCGTTAAATATTTTGACCGCAAATGACAAAGAAGGGCTTTCTACTATCAGACATACATGTTCTCATGTGCTTGCAGAGGCAGTAAAGAGAGTATTTCCGGATGCGAAGCTTGCAATCGGACCAAGCATCGACACTGGTTTTTACTATGATTTTGAACATGAGCCATTTTCCAGAGAGGATTTGGATAAATTAGAAGCTGAGATGAAGAAAATCATCAAGGAAGGCGCTAAATTAGAAAAATTTACTATGCCTAGAGAAGATGCTATGAAGTTCATGGAAGAAAAAGGTGAACCATACAAGGTAGAACTTATCCGTGACCTTCCGGAAGATGCAGTCATCAGTTTCTACAGCCAAGGTGATTTCGTAGACCTTTGTGCAGGTCCACACCTTATGAGTACAAAGGGTATTAAAGCATTTAAGCTTATTTCTTCTTCAGGTGCTTACTGGAGAGGCAAGTCTGAAAATGCCATGTTACAGCGTATTTACGGTACAGCATTTAATAAAAAAGAAGAGCTTGCGGAATACTTAGAGTATTTAGAAAATATCAAATTACGTGACCACAATAAATTAGGCCGTGAAATGGAACTATTTACAACCGTTGACGTTATCGGTCAGGGCTTGCCGCTTCTTATGCCAAAGGGCGCAAAGATGATTCAGACGATGCAGAGATGGATTGAGGATGAAGAAGAAAAACGCGGCTACGTTCGTACGAAGACACCGCTTATGGCAAAGAGTGACCTGTATAAGATTTCCGGTCACTGGGATCACTACAAAGAGGGGATGTTTGTTCTTGGCGATGAAGAAAAAGACAAAGAAGTATTTGCACTTCGTCCAATGACATGTCCATTCCAGTACTATGTATACAAAGCAAGCCAGAAATCCTACAGAGATTTACCAATCCGTTATGGTGAAACATCTACATTATTCCGTAACGAAGATTCCGGTGAAATGCATGGTCTGACACGTGTACGCCAGTTTACTATTTCTGAAGGCCATTTAATCGTTCGTCCGGACCAGATGGTAGAAGAATTCAAGGGCTGTCTTGCACTTGCCAAGTATTGCTTAGATACATTAGGTGTTGGTGATGATGTAAGATATCGTCTTTCTAAATGGGATCCGAACAATAAAGAAAAATATGTTGGTTCCGAAGAGGTTTGGGAAGAAACACAGGGACACATTCGCCAGGTCCTTACAGAATTAGATATTCCATTCTTTGAGGAAGAAGGCGAAGCAGCATTCTATGGTCCTAAGGTTGATATTCAGGCAAAGAATGTTTACGGCAAAGAAGATACTATGATTACGATTCAGTGGGATGCGGTTCTGGCTGAACAGTTTGATATGTACTATATTGACCAGAATGGTGATAAGGTTCGTCCTTATATTATCCACAGAACATCTATGGGTTGCTATGAGAGAACACTTGCATGGTTAATTGAGAAGTATGAGGGTAAATTCCCAACTTGGTTATGTCCGGAACAGGTAAGAGTATTACCGATTTCTGAAAAATATGCGGATTACGCTGCAAAGGTAGAAGCTGCATTGAAAGAAAACGGCATTCTTGCAACAACAGACAACCGTTCTGAAAAGATTGGTTTCAAGATTCGTGAAACAAGAAAAGCAAGACTTCCATACATGCTTGTGGTAGGACAGCAGGAAGAAGAGCAGGGACTGGTTTCCGTAAGAAGCCGCTTTGCAGGTGATGAAGGTCAGATGACGTTAGATGCTTTCATCGATATGATTTCCAAGGAAATTCGTACAAAGGCACGTCGTGAAGTAACAGTAGAAGCATAATTTTGAATATTTTATATGTTGTGTCGCATACTAAGTTTGACTATGTAGTCAAAGGAGGTATGTGACATGGCAGAATTAGGATGCGGTGTAAGAAACTGCGTATACAACAAAGAGGAGTATTGCTGTAAGGGTGATATTTTTGTGGGCGGTCGTCAGGCAAGAAAAGAAGACGATACTTGCTGTGAAAGCTTTGTAGACAGAAAAACAGACAGCTTTTCCAACAGTACAGGCAAACCATACAAAAATATCAGTATTGATTGTGAAGCAGAAAACTGCAAGTACAATCACAGCATGCGTTGTGTGGCAGAGCATGTAGACATTCGCGGTAATGGTGCAAACAGCAGCGAAGGTACTATTTGTGCTACGTTTACAGAAGCGTAATTTTTTGTAAAAAATTTAATATTTCTATTGACAACGAGAGAATACTGTGGTAAATTATTTGAGTGTGCGAGCGAGAGCTTAGCACGAAGAACAAACAAGCAGAGTATCCACTCTCACCCTATGGCCTTTAGGTGCTTATAGGCGTCAATAGTTCTTAACGATCACAGGATAATTGTGAGGTATCGTGAGTTACTAAGTGGATAGTCTGACTATCCACTTTTTTAGTTTTTCTTATTTGGAGGGCAAAGCCATTAGTAACGAATTAATGATCAACGAACAAATCAGAGACAAGGAAATCCGTCTCATTGGTACAGAAGGCGAACAGTTAGGTATCATGTCTTCACGTGATGCGCTTAGACTTGCTGAGGAAGCCGGTCTGGACTTGGTTAAGATTGCGCCAAACGCGAAACCACCTGTATGCAAGATTGTGGATTACGGTAAGTATCGCTATGAGATGATCCGTAAGGAAAAAGAAGCAAAGAAGAAGCAGAAGGTAATCGAAGTTAAGGAAATTCGTTTATCTCCAAACATTGACACTAATGACTTGAATACTAAGATTAATGCTGCCAACAAGTTCATTACAAAGGGTGATAAGGTTAAGGTAACACTTCGTTTCCGAGGCCGTGAAATGGCTCATATGAACAATAGTAAACATATCTTAGATGATTTCGCTGCCAGTTTAGCGGAGGTTGCCAACATTGAGAAAGCACCAAAAGTGGAAGGCAGAAGCATGACTATGTTTTTAGCACCAAAGTCTAAGAAATAAGTGCTAATACGAAAAAGATTTTAGGAGGAACTCGACATGCCAAAAATGAAAACAAGCAGAGCAGCTGCAAAACGTTTTAAAGTAACAGGAACAGGTAAATTAAAAAGAGCTAAAGCTTACAAGAGCCATATCTTAACTAAGAAATCTACTAAGAGAAAACGTAATCTTAGAAAGCCTGCAATCACAGATGCAACTAATGTTAAGAATATGAAGAAGATTTTACCATACTTATAATCGGTAGAGGAGGAGTAAAGAGATGGCAAGAATTAAAGGCGGCTTAAACGCAAAGAAGAAACACAATAGAGTATTAAAGCTTGCAAAGGGCTACAGAGGCGCTAGAAGCAAACAGTATAGAATTGCAAAGCAGTCTGTTATGAGAGCATTAACAAGCTCTTATGCAGGTCGTAAGGAAAGAAAGCGTCAGTTCAGACAGTTATGGATCGCTCGTATCAACGCTGCTGCTAGATTAAATGGTTTATCTTACAGCAAGTTTATGTACGGCTTAAAGTTAGCTGAAATCGATATGAACAGAAAGATGTTAGCTGAAATGGCAGTTAACGATGCTGCTGGTTTCGCTGCATTAGCTGAAATCGCAAAGAGCAAGCTGGCTTAATTTATTTAGATGATAAAATCCTAAAGGTTTTAATGCCTTTAGGATTTTTTTGCTATAATATTGACCTTTTGGTGGTAAAAATATATACTAAAATAGTATGATTTTATTTTTAGGAGTTTATTCTATGAGTATTTTAGGACATTTAGAGCCGAAGGGCGTTTTTAAGTATTTCGAAGAAATCTGTGGTATTCCTCATGGCAGCGGCAACACGGCACGGATGACGGATTACCTGATGAAATTTGCGGCTGACAGAGGCATCTGGGCAAGACGTGATGAGATTGGCAATGTAGTAATGCGTAAGCCGGCTACACCGGGATATGAAGCGGTTCCGGGAGTGATTATCCAGGGACATATGGATATGGTTGCGGTAAAAACTCCGGAGTCTATGAAGGATATGGCAAACGAAGGCCTTGATTTGGCGGTAGATGGAGATTATGTTTATGCGGTTAACACTAGTCTTGGCGGTGATGACGGTATTGCAGTAGCATATGGTCTGGCAGTGATGGATGCAAAGGATTTGGAGCATCCGGAAGTAGAATTGATTATTACCGTAGATGAGGAAACCGGACTGTTTGGTGCCAAAGCAATTGATATCAGTGACATTAAGGGACGCAGATTTTTAAATATTGATTCCGAAGAAGAAGGTATTTTC
>JAFXAZ010000007.1 GCA_017521985.1 Lachnospiraceae bacterium | reverse complement strand
TTGATGTATGTTTATTTTGTTAAGGTAGGGGTATCTCAACAATACAACATATATTCAAAAACTGCTACTTTTATTTTTACAAAAAAGTAGTGACCTTATTGTACGTAACGCTAGCCGTCGCGCCAGCGACTTGGTACAATATAACTAAATTCTCAATTTTGTTAAGGGGATATATTTAAAGAAGGATAATTATAATATATTGTTTGTTAGAGATAAAATCGTCATCAATAAGAGAGCCTCACTGGAACATAGTTCATCATGCATAAAAGAGGTGTTTTATTTGTTTGCGATGCAGGTAATAATTAAGGTGGAAAGGTAATTTCAGTATTATACTAATCTGTAAAGGATGTGAAATATGAATAGCAATAATATAAGTCGAGAAAGAGAACAGGAGTCACAACAAACCGAATGGAAATGGTCATGGCAAGACGAATATCTGAAATGGCTATGCGGTTATGCCAATACAGAAGGCGGGACTTTATATATTGGAGTCAATGATGACGGCTATGTGGTGGGGATCGAAGATTCTAAAAGGATGCTGGAAGGATTGCCTAATAAGATTAATGACAAACTTGGTATCATAGCCAGCATAAATATTCACAAGGCAAATGGGGCTGAAAATGTGCGTTATGGTGATTATGTACCCGAAGACATTTCGAGTAAGATGATTAATCAATATGCATGCGGCATAATTTATACAGGGATGTTAGATAGTACCGATAAACGTTATAAAGCTCTTGAGAGAATTGAAAGAGAAAATAAAATTTGGGAATCAGAAGATGGTATACGAGAATATATTTCCATTGGAATTATAGAGTATCCGTTTGCGGTTTCTTGTGAGGGAAAATATTATAAACGATCTGGTTCAACATTACATGAATTGAATGGATTTGAATTACAGAATTTTCTCTTGGAACGTGCCGGAAAAACATGGGATGCTGTTCCGATTCCAGCAGTGAAAGTATCTGATTTGAGTAAAGACGCATTAGAGGCTTTTAGAAAAAAGGCGATAAAAAGCAATAGAATGACAGAAAGTGAAGTGAATATTTCTGATGAATTGTTGCTGAGAAATCTGAAATTGTTCGATGGTGAATATTTGACCAGAGCTGCAATTTTATTATTTCACCCTACGCCGGATTCTTATGTAACTGGTTCATATATTAAAATTGGTTATTTTTCATTGGTGGGAGCCTTTGGAGAAGATGCGGAGCCGATAGAGGATTTACAATATCAAGATGTTGTGGAGGGACCGCTGATTTTGCAGGTAGACAAGGCGATAGACTTGATATTTACAAAATATTTTAAAGCTTTGGTAGATTATGAAGGCATCCAGCGGACCGAAACCAATATGCTGACCAGAGGCATTGTACGTGAATTATTGCTTAATGCCATTAACCACAAGGACTATGCGACAGGTGTTCCGATTCAAATATCAGTATATGAAGACAAGATGGTCATATTTAATATGGGTTCTTGGTCGAAGCGTGTGCCTACAGATGAAAGGGTATATGAAAAGCATGAATCTGTACCCAATAATCCGAAGATTGCAGACGTTTCCTTCCGTTCCGGGGATGTAGAGTCTTGGGGCAGAGGCTTTTTAAGGATCAAAGCAGAATGTAAAACTATAAATGCGCCGCTTCCGATTATAGATGCAGGAAATGGCGGTGTCTCTGTCAGTGCGACGGGATGTGAGCAGTATATGTTAATATTGCGGTATGGACAGTACGGACAAGTTGGCGCAGATGGAGTTTGGAGAAATAAGGAGAAGGACGGCAAAAAAACCGACGATAAAAAACCGACGATAAAAACCGACGATAAAAAACCGACGATAAAAACCGACGATAAAAAATGCTTAAAATCAGGTAAACAGCAAGAAATGATTTTGAATCATATGGAAGCCGGTAAGGAGTATCGTTTGCAGGATTTTTGCGATTTGCTAGGGGTGAAAGATACCCGGACAAAAGAAATTTTGAAGCCACTTATATCAGAAGGGAAGATTATTGTGCTTGGCAAGAATAAAGACCGAAGATATAAATTGAGCTGACTTTGAGTGATGCTATGTTTAGTCCGAGATACGAAAAAGAAAAGAGATGAGAGATTATGGTGTTGACAGAAGCACAGGCAAAATTATTTTATAATTTGTGGATTCCGCTATTAGACTTTGTTAACCGAAAATATAAGTTGCGTAAGGATTTTTATGGAATGGATTCGCCACAAGGATTGCCGTTGGATGTGGTTAGAATTATTAGTGAAAAGCTTTGGGAAGATACATCCGTTATTGATGAGTATATTACTAAAAATGAACAGAATATGAGTGCAGAACATATTTTCATCGTAAGAGGATGGAAAAAGGTAGTACATGGAAAGTTTGTAGTAGAAAGACATCTGAAAAACGGTTCGATTCTGGTATCCTGCGATGAGGACGGAAGTGTATATAGAGTGCGAGGGATATATTCCAGCTGGAGAGAGTTAATGGGAACATTGCCAATGCCTCAGATTGTGGAGACCTCTCTTATCCCTTTTCAGAATGTAATTATTCATGATGGAATTGTAATGCCGTATAGAGTTTGTCTTGGAAAAAATATGGCGGATCAGGCACGGAATATGTACATGAATGCTAAGGAGCAAAAGCGAATAATAGACTCATTGGAGGATACGATATGTTATTGAGAGAGCATTTAGAAGAATATACAAAAGAACAGCTGTTGGATCAGGCAAGAAGTTTTGAATTAAGAAAATGTTCGGGACTTCGTAAAACTGTACTGATAGAACGAATTCTTGAATGTTTCTGTGCGGAGGATATGCTTAGAAGCAGACTGGCGTGTTTGACAAAAGAGCAAATGATTCTTTTTCGTAAGGCGTGCGATGAACCACAGGATATATCTATTAATGAGGTAATGGATAGTATGCAGCTGCATATGTATTGGCTTGGGGCTTTTGAAGAAGCATCAGACAGATTCTGTGTGTTTGAAGAAGTGTCTGCTGTTTTCAAACGGATTGATGATGAAGCCTTTAAGTCTGAGCAATGCAAAAAGGGATGGATGATGAAATGTGTGCATTTTTTTGTAAACTATTATGGAATTGCACCAGTGGAAGTTGTCTACGAGTTATACAAATTAAAGGTTAAGGATTCTATAGATGAAATGATTGCTATGCTATGGGAAATGCCGGTTGATATAGTGGAATCGTGCATTTTCCCGATGCGTAGCCTGGGATTACAGGATTGGCCGAAGGATGATCCGATTTATTCTGAAAAAGGATTGTTTATACATATACCGATACTGGAGAATGATGAAGTGGGATATCTGTTAGAAAGCCAAATGGATAAACCTTTTTATGTACCCTCAATACAGCAGATTGAAGAAATATGTAGAATCGGATATGAGGAAAGTTCGCCGGCATATGGTAAATTAAAAACGTTTTTTATGAAAAAATTGGATTTACCATATGAGCAGGCTGTTTCGTGGTGTCTACAGGTATGGGCAAACAGCTATGAAGGGGAATCTCCGGCAGATGTAATTAGTAAAATGACAGATGCAGACGTGGTGTTTAAGAGCGAAAAGCAAATGAATGAGTTTGTAGGATTGCTTATGGATGCCCACAACAACACAAGAATGAAAGAAAACAGAGGTCATAAGCCTAATGAACTGATAAAAAGAGAATTCGCCGGTGGAATGCCTACAATCGTGCCGGGAAGTTCTCATGCGGCTGCAATGTTAAGAGATGCTGCACCACAATTAAAAGAGATGGGGATACCAGTTGATCTTGAAGGAAATGCGGATATTATTCCTACAGCACTCTATCCTAATGGCCTAGATGGAAAAGTTGTAAGTGTGGAAAAGAGGATATATCCTAACGATCCATGTCCATGTGGATCCGGAAAAAAGTATAAAAAGTGCTGTGGCAGGAAGTAAAAATCCGTACAAATAGTATGAAAAAGATATTGTTTCCTCTATACAACATGGTTTGTCAATGTTACAATAATTGTCAGGTGGACGGAGAAGATGATCTTTCAATGATTTCCCGTGATACGTTTTTGATACACTTTCTCCTGAAAAAAGAAAAATAAAAGGTAAAATATCCATAAGAAGAGTTGAAAAGCGACAAAAACAGTAACAAATAGGTTTCTGTACAGAACGAAATCGGACCGTGAAGGTGGTAGAATCGTAGGTTCAGGCAGAGTAGCTACTATCATTGAATAATTGAAAAATATTCAGTAAATTCAAGGCTTCCAGAGATTTCTCTGGGAGTCTTTTTATGTATATTTTTTGCACTACGAAAAAAGAATATGTCGAATTAGATTTAATTTTCAAAATTGATGTGTTATTATATATAATAAGTGTTATGCAACATAAGTTTGAAGCAGTTTTGAAATAATAGAATGAGGAAATGAAAATGTTAAAATAGTATACTTAAGAAACATATTTATATATTTGGCACATTAATTTTAATGATGGCGTCTTTGACTTTTACTAAGTTGGAAGTGAAAGCAGTAGATTTTCCTAATATTAATGTGAGTTTTGATACCGCTGATGAGTCTGTTATAGTAGATGGTATTCCTGCAGGTAGCTCTGATGGTTTGGTAGAGTATCAATTGGAGGGGTATTTGAATTATGAAAGCGAACGCATAGATACCTTTTGCTATGCACCAAATGTTAGGGCATATGATGTCGCTGATAAAATGGCTTACATATTTAATTGGTCCGGTGATAAAGAGCGTTTTCTGCCGTGTACGGGTGAGTACAAATTTACAACCTATGTTACTGCAAGATATAAGGATGCACAAGGGAAAATGGTAGAAGAAAGTGGTCCCAAGACGACAATTTCTATTACCCTGCATAAGAAGGATGAAAGTACAAACTGGGGACCGGGACTTCCAAACACGACTGTGGAAGTTTATGATTTAGGACAAATAAAAGGAAAAGATACGACAATCAAAATTGAGGAGGCGGAATATACATGGAGCATTTATGGTAAGGATATTGTTAATGTTCCAGAAAATAATGTTTCTTTAAAAATCATAGCAAATCCGGAAGCGTTTCAGAATATAGGAGTTGATGATTATTTTGGGGACACATTGGCTGTGAAAATGAATATTGAGCACAATGGGGAGTTTGGTTTTCGGGCGATTTTGGATTACAAGATTGGTGAACAATATGCCGGAAAATATGCAAATCTGTTTTATGTAGTGGGAGATGGAAGCTTTGAATATGTAGGGGGCACTGTCGTTGGAGAAAATGGTGTGGCATCCTTTATATTTACTCATGCCTCTGATTATGTAATTGCTATTACTGATGTGGAGTATACAGGACAGAAGCTAAATGTATCGCTAGTAGATAAATCTGAAGAGATGCAAACAGATAGTACACCGAGTGATAGTAATGAAAGTTCTAAAACAGAAATGGACAAAGATGAGACCTCTGAGATAAAAACGGAGCTTGATGAAGAAAAAACAGAAGAATTTCGCGAACAAACAAATGATATTAATACGGCCATGGAAAGTGACAATACTTGGATTATGATTGGTTGTAGTGTTTTAGTTGTATTGATAATTTGTGGGATTATACTAATTAAAAGAATTTTTTGTTCTAAAAGTGAAAATAGATAAAACAGAAGGGAGCCACTCGGCTCCCTCTAGTTTACTCCTTAACCCTATTAACTAGCCAGATACCGCAGCAAACAAGACCAAGTGCTACTACTAGTTCAAGTCCAAAGGAAGAGGTTTCGCGTAAAAATACAAAAGACAAAAGTACGCTGAAAATCGGATTGGTAAAGGAATAAATAGCAACCTTTCCAACCGGATTGTGCTTTAAGAGGATGCCCCATACGGAGTATGCAACGGAAGAAATTAAAGCCAGGTAAAGCAGCAGTAAGATAGAACGGAAGCACCAGCCGGTTAGCTTTCCACCCATCAGGACTCCTACGATTGTCATAATAATACCACCGAAAATAAACTGATAACCGCTGAGGACTACCGGATTCTCTTTCTGGGAATAATTTTTGACCAGTGCGGAAGAAAGTGCGTAAGCAATGGCAGCAATCAAAATGGCGCCTTCGCCTCGGAAGGTAAATCCACCGGTCAGACCGCTTGGATCAAAGTTGATAACAATAACTCCGGCAAAACCAATGAGACATCCCAGAAACTTCTGCATGGTTAATTTTTCATAGCGGAATACCAGACAAGCCAAAACAATAGTAATAAAGGTCTGGGAACCATTAATAATAGCAGATTTTACACCGGTGGTGTATGCAAGACCCATGTAGAAAAAGATGTACTGGAATACAGTCTGTACCAGACCAAGCTTGCAAATCATTCCCCAGGAACTTTTCTGTGGAAATAACGGTTTTCCGGCAATAAGACTGCCGAAAATAGCAGTAAGTATACCAGCAAGAATAAAGCGTACGCCGGCAAAAAGAATTCGGGATGCCACATCTCCGGCACCGATGCCGAACCATTCGTAGCCAATCTTAATGGCAGGGGTTGCACTGCCCCATAACAGACAGCAAAGACAAGCCAATAGGCCGATGCCTAAGGCTGTTGTAATAAAAGTTTTTTTCTGATTCATGTCAAAATTTCCCCAATATGTAAATTATCGTACGGATGGTATTATATCATGAAATGGATTATGACTCAACCATCGGTTTCAAAAATGTCAATTACAATAGCATTATTTCTAAATGCATAGCTTTGTGGTATACTAATTGCAAACAAGATATAATTTTTTAGGAGATGTATTAACCGGTATGAAATTTTTGCATGTAAATAAAAAACAGCTTGCCCTGGTGGTTATTTGTGTAATTGTTATGGGCTTTTGTATATCCTTTTTAAATGAAGTAAATTTTGGTACAGACCCTTGTACCATGTTTAATTTGGGAATGGCCACGAAATTGGGTATTTCTTTAGGAAACTGGCAGGCGTTGTTTAATTGTGTGTTGGTTGTATTTGTGTGGTTTTTTGCCAAGGAGCAGATTGGCTGGGGGACGCTTGCCAGTATGTTTCTGGTGGGTTATAGTTTTGATTTTTTTACCTGGCTGAATGGTTTTTGGATTCCGGAGGATTTTTTTGACTCCATGCTTCACCGTGTGTTGGTGGCGGTTCCTATTTTGGTTTTATTTATTGTGGCGGTATCTGTTTACGTGGCGCTGCAGGTGGGTACATCACCTTATGACGCTATGCCGTATTTATTGCATAAACTAAATAACAAGGTACCTTTCAAGGTGTGGAGAATCGGCTGGGATTTTGGTATGTGTGTAACGGGGTTATTGTTGGGTTCTAAGGCGGGGGTGGTAACCTTTATTATGGCATTTGCTTTTGGACCGACTATTTCCTGGATTCAGGCTCATGTTGTTGCAAAGATTTGGAAAGAATAGTATAATTTGATTAAAGAGATTGACTATTTGATGTGTAAGACCGGAGGGATTTTGGTGAGAAGGGGATTTATATTTTTAGTAATTTGTATTATGCTGCTGACCGGATGTGCAAAGGAAGAGCCTGTAACGGGTTATGGAGACCCGAATGTTAACTGGGCGCCGATTTGGGGATATACGGAAGCAGAGAGCGATGCCATAAAAAAGGAATTGGCAGAACGTATTGTTTATAAACAACCTAGCGGGGATGTAGGCACATTGGAATTGTGGTTGGACCAGATTGGCGAAGGTGAATATCTTGGTACGCTGATTATCAGCAAGGATTTCTGGGAAAAAGGCTATGAATTTGTGGGGATTGATACACAGCGGTATATTGAGCCACTGGAGCACGATGGAAGAAACTGGCTTAGTGTGACGGTGCGAGCACTTTTCAAGCAGGGAGAAAATACATTTACCTACAATGACAGTGCGCTGGAGTTGATGATTCCGGTCACAAGAGATGAAAAAGGCAAGGTTATTTTAGGTGAATTTTATGCAAAGACCTACTATGCTTCCGGTACCAATCCGCAGGAAAAATTGCGAGAATTGGGCTATAACAGGAGAACCGTTAACTTGCAGACGGCAGATGTGACTCATGATGGAACACAGGATTATATTAGAACTGTGATTTGGACAGCACCTGGTTTAGACGTAAAAACGCCCGGGGAAATGTTAATGAGTGACGGAATAGGTTACGTGGAAGTATTTGATGGTCGTCATGATTATGACCCGGAAAATACCTCGGCAACGCCAATATGGGAGCAAGAGTTTGCGGCGGCACTCCCCGGAAATGTGCAGGTCAGTCTGGTGCATCGGGATGGTAAGGATTATTTGTTAATTAGTGATACCGAAGCGTTGCAGGGCACTTTTTCCTTCTGGTACGAAGTGCTGTCATTAGACAACTTGGGTCGGGAATACATTGTGGAAGAGGAAGGCTTGCATTTTGATAATCATAGTCAAGAAAACCAGAGCCTGACCACAGAGCAAAAACAACAGTTAGAGGCATTTAAGGAGCATATTTCTGCATGGTTTGAGGATGCTGCTTTAGTAGTGGCTACAGACAGTGGGCTCAAGGAGCAGTTGGTGTCTACACCGGAGTTGATATATCGTCCGGAAGACTATTATGATTTTATTTGGAAAGCATATTTGAATTGACATATAAAAATTAATCAGGCAAGCGTAGCAAGGAGGGCAATATGAGACTTACATTTATAGGAGCAGACCATGAGGTAACGGGAAGCTGTCATCTGATAGAAGCCTGTGGCAAAAGAATTTTAGTGGATTGTGGTATGGAGCAGGGTCCGGATTTGTTTGAAAATCAGCAGATTCCGGTAAAATCCAGTGACATTGATTTTGTGCTTTTGACACATGCACATATTGACCATACGGGAAAAGTACCTCTTTTGTGTAAAGAAGGATTTCAAGGGGATATTGTATCTACCTTTGCGACAGCAGATTTGTGCAATATTATGCTTCGCGACAGTGCTCACATTCAGGAGTTTGAGGCAGAGTGGCGAAATCGTAAGGCAAAAAGAAGCGGGGCTCCGGTTTATGAGCCATTATATACCATGGAGCATGCGGAGGCAGCAATCCGTATGTTTGCACCGGTGGATTATAATCAGCGCATTACCTTATGTGAGGGAATTGATGTACGGTTTACAGATGTAGGACATTTACTTGGTTCTGCAGCTATTGAAGTGTGGATTACGGAAGGGGATGTAACCAAGAAAATTGTATTTTCCGGAGATGTGGGTAATATCGAGCAGCCGATTTTAAAGAATCCGTTATCGGTAGAAGAAGCGGACTATGTAGTGATTGAGTCAACCTATGGAGACCGTGTGCATGGGGAGGAACGACCGGATTATGTAGGCGAGTTTACGAAGATTTTGCGTGATACTTTTACAAAGGGCGGCAATGTGGTAATCCCCTCCTTTGCGGTGGGGCGTACCCAGGAAATGCTTTATTTTATAAGGGAAATTAAGCGCGATAATTTAATTCCGGAATTTCCGAATTTTGAGGTGTATGTAGATAGCCCGCTGGCAATTGAGGCAACAACGGTATTTAATAAAAATGTGTGGTCATGTTTTGATGAGGAGGCACTGGCCTTGATTAAAGAGGGAATCAATCCACTGATTTTCCCGGGACTCAAAACAGCTACTACAGCGGACGAATCCAAATTAATTAATTTTAATGAAAATCCAAAGGTGATTATTTCAGCATCCGGTATGTGTGAAGCAGGCCGTATCCGCCATCATTTAAAGCACAATTTGTGGCGTGCGGACAGTACCATTTGCTTTGTAGGATATCAGGCGGTAGGTACCCTTGGACGTAAATTAATTGAGGGTGCTGAGAGTGTGAAGCTTTTTGGGGAAAATATTGAAGTGAATGCAAATATTGTGACGTTGAAGGGCATCAGTGGTCATGCAGATATGAACGGGCTGCTTGGATGGCTGGGTGGTTTTACACAAAAACCACAGCAGGTATTTGTAGTGCATGGAGAAGATACGGTAACGGACCGTTTCGCAGAGACCGTTGCGGAAACCTTCCATATTCCGGCCTTTGCACCATACTCCGGCGGATGCGTGGATTTGGCAACCGGGGAAATTCTTTCTGCAGGCATTCGTACACCGATTAAGAAAGCGGAGAAAGCATCTACTGCCAAGAAAAATGCAGTATTTAATCGTGTGGTGGCTGCGGCCAAGAGACTTATGGAAGTGGTACTCAAAAATGATGGGCTGTCCAATAAAGATTTGGCAAAGTTCGAAAGTCAGATTTTAAATCTTGCAGATAAGTGGGATGTGTATTAATATGGAAGTATCAAGGTTATTAAATATACATGACATGGCACGTATTGGTTGCAATGACTGTAAGGGGTGTTTTTCTTGTTGTCAGGGCATGGGTGACAGTGTAGTATTGACGCCCTATGATGTGCATGTATTATCTGTGAAATTACAAATGCCGGTGGACAATTTGTTTCAGGAGTGGCTTTCGCTTTCGGTGGTGGATGGTCTCATTCAGCCCGGTATGGCTATGAATGGAGAAGGGGAGAAGTGCCATGCACTGGATTCGGAGGGCCGATGCAGTATTCATGCATTCCGACCGAGTATTTGCAGGTTGTTTCCTTTGGGGAGACAGTATACCGAGGATGGTATTAAGTATTTTGTGCTGGAAGGGGCATGCCCTGCACCGGTTAAAACCAAGGTTAAGATTTCTAAATGGGTGGAACGACTGGAATTTAAAGAACACGAAACGTTTTTAGTGCAGTGGCATGAGTTCAAAAAATTGTGTATGGCAAAGCTTGCAGAAATCGAAGACGAGAATTATCATCGTCAACTGATGATGTATGTGCTGCAGCTGTTTTTCAGAAAGCCTTATGCAGAGGGGAATTTTTACAAAGAATTTTTGGCGCGATTAGAAGAAGCAAAAGAAATCTTAGGAGGCGAATAATATGATTAAGCATGTGGTTATGTGGAAGTTTAAAGAAGGTACCGAGGCGCAGATGAATGAGTTCCTCGAAGGATTAAAGGCATTAAATGGTGTGATTCCTGAAATTTTAGAGATGGAAGTAGCAACGAGTGCGGTGCCAAACAGCGATTATGATGCCATTTTAGTGTCCAAATTTGCATCCTTGGAGGCTTTGAACGCATATAAAGTAAATCCAAAGCATGTGGCCGTAGCGGATTTGTGCAAGTCCATCCGTATTTCCAGAGTTGCATTTGATTACGAAGTGCTGGATTAAATAGCAGAAGGGACAAAAGAGAGTGAAAGATATTTTGATTGTAGGGATTGCAGGTGGAAGCGCTTCCGGCAAAACTACCGTAGTAAATAGAATTAAGGAATTTTTTGGGGATGGCATTACGGTCATTGGTCATGATAATTATTACAAGGCACATGACGATATGACCTATGAAGAACGTACACATTTAAATTATGACCATCCCAATGCTTTTGATACGGAGCGCATGATTGAAGATGTCAAGAAAATAAAAGCCGGCGAAATCGTAGATATTCCGGTGTATGATTATGGTGCACATAATCGTTCTCACAAAACACAGACTATTATGCCTCAGAGAGTGGTTGTGTTGGAAGGAATTTTGCTTTTATATGATGCGCAGCTTCGCGACTTAATGGATGTAAAAATTTTCGTGGATGCACCTGCGGATGAAAGACTGGTTCGGCGTATTAAACGTGATATGGCAGAGCGTGAGCGCAGTCTGCATTCTGTACTTAGCCAATATCAGGACACAGTGCGTCCGATGCATGAGCAGTTTGTAGAGCCTACCAAGGCCTATGCAGATGTCATTATTCCGCGAGGCGGAGAAAATCACGTAGGAATTGGTATTTTAAGAAGTTTCCTGGAACAGAAATTAAAAGAACGGACAAAGGGTTAGAGGATACTATGGCAAAATTATATTTTAAATATGGTGCTATGGGCAGCTCCAAATCTGCGCAGGCGTTGATTACTAAATTTAATTATGAAGAGCGTGGAATGAAGGTATGGTTGCTGAAGCCTGCAACCGATAATCGCGATGGCGTAGAGGTTATCCAATCCCGTATAGGCCTTAGGGAAGAAGCGGATGCATTGAAGCCGGAAGACTCCTTACTCACGAGGTTTAAGGCGTTACAGCGTGTGGATGTAGTGATAACAGATGAAAGTCAGTTTTTTACGGAAGAGCAGATTGATGATTTACGTTATATTGTAGATAATTATGATATTCCGGTGCTTTGTTTTGGGCTTCGTACGGATTTTCGAACAAAACTATTTCCGGGTTCTCTTAGGCTTTTTGAGGTGGCAGATTCCATTTCAGAGATGAAAACCATTTGCAGCTGTGGCAACAAAGCTATTGTGAATGCCAGAATTAATAGTGAGGGCAAGGTACTTTCCGAAGGGGAGCAGGTATTTATCGGGGGAAATGAAAGCTATATTGCCATGTGTCATAAATGCTGGAAAAAGGCATTGCAGGAGCAAGAAAATTAAACAAAATCGTCCGGTTCGGCCGCATCAGCTTATTGCTGTCAGCGGTTTCAACCGGACGTTTTTTTGCTTGTTATTTGTTTTTGTTGCGGTATTTCACATAGTAGTTGAAGCCTTCCATGAATTCTTCAGCAACCAATTCCCGTGCTTTGGGAGTTAAGTGGATATGATCCTTTAAAAGCTCCTCAGCCGTAAAGAAGGAAACAGAACCATAAAAGGTATCAATAAATGTTGTAAAGGATTTGTAGCATACCTCAGACTCATACTGCACATAGGAAGCCAAAGGACCTTCATCACCATAGGTTTTGATGGTGGAGTCTACTAAAGTGCCGTCTGCTTCCAGCCCGTAAGCATAAGGAGCTGACAATACAATAATCTGGATATGTGGGAACGTTTGTTTAATCAGTTGGATGGAAGCCTCCAAAGCACCGCCAAAGTGACGGATATTGGTGGAATCATCTCGGTTGTACATGCCCCGTTCTGCGAGGTAGTCGCTGCCGTCATACATAATTGTGATAACGTCTACTGTATTAAAGTCCAGATTCTGCAGGAGAGACAGGGTGGCTTTTCTTTCAATGGAGGCGTTGGGCATTGCCTTAAGGTACTGGTTTACAATCGTATCATTATCCAGTGTAAAAATAGTGGTAAGCCAGTATAAACTGAAAAGATCGTTGTGTCCGCTTTCCAAGGTTGGATTTTCACAGGATAAGTAAGAGTCTTCAAATGCAAAATTGTAAACGGTTGCTCCGGTTTTGTCAGCAATGATGTTGGCGAGATTATTTTCTTTGCCAAAGTCATCGGAAAATGGTGCATTTCCAAAGCATGCAATAATCATATCTTCCGGATCTTTTGCTTCAATTTCATAGGTGTAAGGAACCAGGTTGTCCAAGGGTTCTGTATCAAATTCGGTGCTGTTTGGATTTTCGGACTCAATCACATGAGCACGATTGTTCCAGGCAGTAAGTCTTACTACTACAACTAAGATAATAAGAGCCATTAATCCTAAAAATACGTAATGAAAATTGAGCTTAGATAATATTTCTCTTAATTTGTCCATAAAAGATTCCTTTCCAAAACATGTCTTTATCATATGTTAACATTTTTTTAACATGTACATGTTACGAATCTGTTATGGCTATTTAGTTTTTTGAAATCGTCAGATGGTTTGGATTCTTCAATTTGTTTTTTAACTGGTTGCGCTCTTCCAGCCCCAGTTCTATGTATTCCATGTAGGAGATTTTTAATTCCATCAGTCTGCGTTCGCAGGTAGGACAGATGGATTTGTGGCCGTTTAGAATGTGAATTCTGTGACAGGCCTGACAATAGTGAATATACATCATGTTTTATTACCCCTTTTGATTTGCTTTGCATGGTTAATTCTGACATCCGACGTCGCAAAAGTCAACAAAAATGGATTTCAAAATATCGACAAGATTAGGGTTATGGGTTGAAATAGTACCCCAAAAGATGTTATAATAATAAACTGTAAAATTATGAATATTATTAGGAGAAATAAATGGGTAAATTTTTTAGCAATAAACGCTATGATGATATATTGAAAGAATTTGAGGAACCGGAAATCTGGGAGGAAGATTTTGAGCAGCAGCCTATTGAGCAAGAGATTTTTGATGAGCCGATTTTCGAGGGCGAGTTTCCGAAGGAACCGGTTTTAGAGGAACACATTCCGGAGAAGCAGGTTCCGGAGGAACCAATCGAAGATAGAGATACGGAGTTTTTTGAACTGGATTCTATCAAGGAATACATAAGTAAAAAGCGAGAAGCATATATAGAGGATGAAGAGGACGAAGAAGAGGAAGAGGATGATAAAATCGGTGGTATCATAAGTATGAAGGTACTTCAGTTGGCGCTGGTTTTTATTTGTCTTTTTCTTGCCGGTATATGTGGTATTTTTGCATATTCATCCATGAAGGAAAAAGAACAGCAGGTTGCGGCTAATTATCAGTTGATTGGCAATGGCTTATTGGATGTAGAGGTTTTGGGTGGAGATGGTCTTTTGGCATTAAAGGATGCTATGCTTGCAGAAAAGGCCACAGAAGAAAGCTCTGAGAGCAGTGAATATCAGGAAACCAATACCAAGGCGGATGTGCAGGTGAAATTGGTTATGACATCCGTTCAGAAGGATTTAAAGATTAAATTTACCAACAAAAAAACCGGGAAGCTGATTGCAAATATACCTTTTGAAGTTGAGGTAAAAAGTCCAAGCGGCAAGACCAGTACATGGATCGATGAGGACATGGATGGTATTATTTATATGAAAAATATTGAAGGCGGTATATATAAGGTGACGTTAAAGCCGCTTGAAGATGCTAAGTATGAGAAATATTTGATGACAGCTACGGCGGAAAAGGTCAATGTCAAAGAAGAAATTACGTATGAGAAGGTTGACGTTTCTGCTGAAGTCAAGAATGAAAGTGAGATTAATGTCAGCAAAGAGGAGCAGAACGTTCCTCAGACTCCGGTAGAAGAGGTAATTGAGGACACGGTTGTATGGGTAGAAAGTACCAAAACATACATTGGTGACAACTACAAAGAAATCAGTAAGTCTGATATTCAGGCACCATCTGCAAGTGTGGCAGCATTAAGGTTTGTGAGAACGGAGCAGTTAAATCCTGGTACGGAACCGGGCAGCGAAGTTGCTTCAGAGCAAAATAGTGAAGTGACATCGGAGGTGGAAACACCGGTACCGACTGAGGAACCGACACCGACCCCGACCGAGGAGCCGACTCCGACCCCGACCGAGGAACCGACTCCGACCCCGACCGTGGAACCGACGCCGACTCCGACCGTGGAGCCGACTCCGACACCGACACCAAGTCCGATGCCAACACCAACGCCGACACCAACGCCGACACCAACGCCAACACCGAGTCCAAGCCCGACTCCAACGCTGACACCAAGTCCAAGTCCAACTATTACACCGACTCCGGCCCCGGTTGCGTTAAAGACCAAAGATGGCAGAGAAGTTTTCGTAAAAGATGGTGACAGTTATAAGGCAGCCACTTCTTTGGATTACGGTCAGAATGATGTGAAGTTCTATGTAAAGGAACAAGGGTACAAATATACCGGCTGGAATACCATTGACGGTGAATTATATTATTTTGATGCCAATGGTAAGGTGGTTACCGGAGAGCAGGTAATCAGAGGCGTTATTTATACGTTTGATGACGACGGTAAGTTGTCTAATGGCAACAGCGTGTTTGGTATTGACGTATCCAGCCATAATGGTTCTATTGACTGGAATGCAGTGGCACAGTCCGGTGTGGAATATGTTATTATTCGATGTGGTTATCGTGGTTATGGTTCCGGTGTATTGGTAGAAGATTCCAGATACCGTACCAATATCAAGGGAGCGTTGAATGCCGGTTTAAAGGTAGGTGTATATTTCTTCTCCCAGGCATTAGACGAAATTGAAGCCGTAGAAGAAGCGTCCATGGTACTGAATGCAATCAGCGGCTACCAGATTACCTTCCCGATTTTTCTGGATGTAGAGTATTCCAATACGTCCAAGAACGGACGAGCTGACGGTCTTAGCGTCAGTCAGAGAACTATAGTATGTAATGCATTCTGCAAGACCATTACCAATGCAGGCTACAGAGCAGGTGTATATGCCAATAAGGACTGGCTATATAATCATATTGATACCAGTCAGTTTCCAAGCAGTACCAAAATCTGGCTTGCACAGTATGCAAAAGCACCAAATTATTCCGGAAGATATGAAATGTGGCAGTATTCTTGTACCGGTTCTATCTCCGGCATTAAGGGTAATGTAGATTTAAATATGAGTTATTTAGGTTATTAAAATACGAAAAACAAAGGAGTTTACCATGAAAGGAATTATTTTAGCAGGTGGTTCAGGAACCAGACTTTATCCATTAACCAAGGCAATCTCTAAGCAGATTATGCCGGTATACGACAAACCGATGATTTATTATCCGTTATCTACTCTGATGCTTGCAGGCATCCGTGAAATTCTGATTATTTCTACACCGAGAGATTTGCCGGTATTTGAGGAGCTTTTAGGAGACGGCAGCCAGCTTGGCATGAAGTTCTCTTATGCAGTACAGGACAAGCCGAGAGGCCTTGCAGATGCCTTTATTATCGGTGAGGAGTTTATTGGGGATGATAATGTAGCTTTGGTTTTGGGGGACAATATTTTCTATGGACAGAGCTTTTCAAAATTGTTAAAGGCAGTAGCTTCCAGAGAAAGCGGTGCAACCATTTTTGGTTACTATGTTCGTGACCCTAGAGAATACGGTGTAGTAGAATTTGATGAAAATGGCATGGCTATTTCTATCGAAGAAAAACCGGAGCATCCAAAGAGTAATTATGCAGTGCCGGGTCTTTATTTCTATGACAATGATGTTGTAGAAATTGCAAAGAATGTAAAGCCAAGTGCACGCGGCGAAATCGAAATTACCAGTATTAATAACGAATATTTACGCAGAGGTACCTTGCGTGTAGAAACCATGGGCAGAGGCTTTGCATGGTTAGATACGGGCAACCATGATGCACTTTTAGAGGCAGCAGATTTTGTTGCGGCGTTCCAGAAGAGACAGGGCTTGTATGTATCTTGTATTGAAGAGATTGCTTACAAGAGAGGCTTTATTGACAGGGAGCAGTTGTTAAAGCTTGCTGAACCGCTTATGAAGACCGATTACGGTAAATATTTAGTAGATGTTGCAAATGGTTTATAGGAGTTAGAAAATGGGCAAGATTACAGTAGAAACCTGCCATATTGAAGGCTTAAAGGTAATTACACCAACGGTATTTGGAGATAGCAGAGGCTATTTCATGGAAACTTATAATTATAATGATTACAAGGCAGCAGGTATTCCGGAAGTATTCGTGCAGGATAATCAGTCCGCATCCAAGAAGGGGGTACTTCGTGGGTTGCATTTTCAGAAAGAATATCCGCAGGATAAACTGGTGCGCGTGGTGCGTGGAGAAGTGTTCGATGTGGCAGTAGACTTACGAGAAGGCTCTGCTACCTTTGGACAGTGGTATGGCGTACTTTTATCCGAAGAAAACAAAAAGCAGTTCTTTATTCCAAAAGGCTTTGCACATGGATTTTTGGTGCTCAGCGATTTTGCGGAATTTGCTTATAAGTGTACGGATTTTTATCATCCAAACGATGAAGGCGGACTTCTTTACAATGATCCTGAAATCGGTGTGGAATGGCCGATTCCGGAAGGGATGGAGCTTATTATGAGCGAGAAGGACACCAAATGGGGCGGGCTTAGCGAATATAAGGCAGGCCGTAGATAATACAAAGGACCTATATCTTTATGAAAGAAATGTTAGTAAATAGACATCTGATTTGGAAGCTGGCAAAGAATGACTTTAAAAATCGTTATGCAGGTTCTTCCTTAGGCGCGGTATGGGCCATGATTCAGCCGGTTATCACTGTGCTGATGTACTGGTTTGTATTTCAGGGCATTATGAACCAGAAGTATCAAAGCATTGCAGAAGGAGTAAATGTTCCGTATGTACTGTTTCTGACGGCAGGGCTGGTGCCATGGTTTTTCTTTAGTGAATCCTTAAACAATGGTACCGCCAGTCTTTTGGAATATCAGTATCTGGTAAAAAAAGTAGTATTTAATATTAATATTCTGCCCATAGTACGTGTGACGGCGGCAGTGTTTATCCATGCTTTTTTTGCACTGGTTCTTTTGGTGGTATCGTTATTGTATGGGTATAGACCGAGTCTGTATATGATTCAAATCTTGTATTATAGCTTGGGACTCTACGTATTTTCCCTGGGAGTCAGTTATATTACCAGTGCCATTGTGGTGTTTTTCCGGGATTTGACCCAGATTATTTCTATCGGTTTGCAGCTTGGCGTGTGGGCTACTCCGGTGCTTTGGGATATTTCCATGGCAAATAGCTGGAGTCCTGTAATTGCTTTTATTATTAAGCTGAATCCGGTGTGTTATGTAGTAACGGGATACCGCAGTGCAATTTATGGTGAGCAATGGTTTTTTGAAAGACCGGGCTATACGTTGTATTTTTGGGTGGTTTCTTTCGGACTGTTATTGGTAGGACGCAAGCTGTTTGATAAATTAAAATTCCACTTTGCAGATGTATTGTAAAGCATATAAGGGTGTTTATGAGCGAGAAAAAGATTGCCATCTCCGTAGAAGGCGTAAAAAAAGTATACAAATTATATCAAAAGCCTTTTCACAGAGTGTTAGATGCACTGGGTGTAGGCAAACATAACTACAGAGAGCATGAAGCCCTAAAGGGTGTGGATTTTAAGATTCATCAGGGCGAGTGTGTAGGTATTATCGGTACCAATGGTTCCGGTAAATCAACGATTTTAAAAATTATTACCGGTGTGGTAAATCCCAGTGCAGGTAAGGTGACGGTAAACGGCCGTATCTCCGCGCTTTTAGAACTGGGTGCAGGCTTTAATATGGAATATAATGGTATCGAGAATGTATATTTAAACGGTACCATGATGGGCTTTACCGAGGAGGAAATTACAGCAAAGCTGGATGATATTTTGGCCTTTGCTGATATTGGGGATTATGTATATCAGCCTTGTAAGACCTATTCTTCCGGTATGTTTGTGCGACTTGCATTTGCGGTTGCTATCAATATCGACCCGGAAATATTAATTGTCGATGAAGCACTGAGCGTTGGGGATGTATTTTTCCAGGCGAAGTGTTATCATAAATTTGAAGAATTCAAGAAAATGGGCAAGACCATTGTGTTTGTAAGTCATGATTTGTCCAGTATTCAGAAGTATTGTGACCGTGTTATTTTGCTTAATAAGGGTGAAAAGCTGGGCGAAGGTCTGGCAAGGGATATGATTGATGCCTACAAACAGGTGTTGGTTGGTCAATATCAGGTTGCTGAGGAAGAAAGCTCTCTTCTGGATGATGAAGATATTAGAGCACTGGCAGCAGAGGCAGCGGGTCACAATCCGCAGCTTTTAGAGTACGGAACTAAGGAAGCAGAGATTTTTGATTATTATGTTACCGATGAAAAAGGAGTCAGAACCACTGCAATCGTAAAGGGCACCAGGTTTACCATTCACTATAAAGTGAAGTTTAACGTAGACAAGCCGGCACCGATTTTTACGTATAAATTCAAAAATGCCCGTGGAACGGAGATTACCGGCACCAATACCATGTACGAAAAGGCATTTTTAGAAAGCGTTTGTGCAGGAGAGGTAAAGGAAGTGACCTTTACACAGGTGATGAGCTTACAGGGCGGAGAGTACCTTCTTTCTTTAGGCTGTACCGGCTTTGAGGGGGATGTGTTCCAGGCTTATCACAGATTATATGATGTTTTAAATATTACGGTTATTTCTGATAAGGATACTGTAGGATATTATGATATGTTTAGTGAAATAACCGTGAAATAGTTGGGAGAAGCGTATGTTTGACAGAGCAAATTTTGCAGATACTTGTCCACAAAGAGCCAATGTAATAGAGTGGCTTTCGTTTGAAAAGGGGCAGTCTGTTGTAATTCACAGCAGTGCACCAAGTGCAGTGACTTCTATGTTGCGTGATAAAGGGGTGCAGCTGCAGGTGCTTAGTGATACACAGGTGGAGAAGCTCGCCGCAAATCCGGGCAAAGGCAGCTTGGACTATGTGATTGTGCTTGGTATGGAAGTGGATGCAAAATTTCTGGCGGGATTATATCGTAAGGTAAAACCGGAAGGGCATCTGGTAGTGCTTTTACACAATAAATATGGAATGAGTTATTTGGCAGGAAAGCCTGCATTTGGGGAACAATACTATGCTTCTTTAATGGAGAACCATGCAGGGAAAAGTGCTTTCAGCAGTTTAAAAGGCATGGAGAAGCTCTGTAAAGAGGCGGGAATTGGTGAGTTTTCCAGGTTTTATCTAGACCCGGACGGGGATTTTGTGACCAATATTTACAGTGATAAGTATTTGCCAAGGAATGGTGACAGCAGTGTAAAGCCGCGTAATTTTACCTATGACAGGCTGGCTATGTTTGAGGAAACGGCGGCGTGGAATCAGGTGGCACAGGAGGATATGTATCCGATTTTTGCCAATGACTATCTGTTGGTAACAGGACCGGAGCTAAAGCAGGCAATGGTGCGTTATTCCAATGACAGAGCGGCTGCATACCAGATAAAGACCGAGATATACATGACGGAGCATGGTATGGAGGTTTGCAAAACGGCGCTGCATCCGCAGGGCGTAGACCATCTTGTGAAGATGGCAGAGAATTATCAGAAGCTTTGTCAGCAGTATGAGAGCTCTGTGTTTACCATGGTTCCTTGCACTTGGAATGGAGTAAGTCTGGTTTCCCCATTTGTAAAGGGGGTAACTTTGTCAGAACGTATGAAGGCGGCAATGGCAAAGGGAGACGAGGAAACCGTATTTACCTTGTTTCATACCTTTTTAAATAAGCTTCGTCAGGGGGAAGACCTGGCATTTTCCAATTACGATTTTATTTTCAGTAATATTTTGATAGATGGAGATAACTGGCAGGTTATCGATTATGAGTGGACGATAGATAAGCCGGTTCCGGCGGAGGAACTTGCATTTCGTGCAGCTTATTGCTTTTCCTTAGAGCATAAGGATTTTCCGTTTGAGGATATTTGCCGTATTTTAAATTTTGACAATCAGAAGGTGCAGCAGTTAATCAACCGCGAAACCGCGTACCAGCAGAGTATTACCGGAGGCGGGGAGGCTTTGGGTACTTTGTGTGAAAAATACGGCGGAGATGTATACACCAAGGATGCACTTTTGCGTGCACTGGAAATCAGTACCACGGACCATAGAGCTCAGATTTATGAAGATAGTGGCAAGGGCTTTCGTGAAGAACAGTCTTACTTTGTGGAGCATGTTTTAACCCACCATGATGAAATGGAGCTGACACTTAAGGTTGCAGTGGGAATGAAGGCACTGCGGGTGGACCCATGCGAAGAACCATGTCTGGTACAGATTAAGAGACTTTGGTGGAATGGGGAAGAACAGTATTTAGACAAGCAGATAGAGGTAAATGGTATAAAGGGTAAGGGTGGCAAAAACAGTTATCCCGAATATATTTTTGCAACGAAGGATCCTAATTTTACGCTCTCTTTAGATAAAATGCAGGAAGGCGATGGCAGCTTTAACGAATTAAAGCTTCATTTGGAGATTCATAAGCTTTCTTTGCAGCTTGCAAATGCGCTTACAAAAAGTATAAAACGAATTATTTGAGGTAACATTACATGAGCATCCTTTCTACGATGATACAGAAACAATGCTTAAAAGAATATGAAAAAGAGCTTTCCGCACAGTCCTATACGTTAGAACAGTGGGAAGCAGCCCAGCCTGTGTTTACGTTAGACAACAGGCTTTCTGATGTTGCCGTTTTGTATGGGGATTATATGGGACAGGACTCTGAGGGGAAAGACTCTCAGGTGCCTGTCTTTTTACCTGATTTTAGTCCAAATCGGTGGGATTACGAGGATTATCTTGGAGGAGCGGTTTATATCCGCGAGGATTTGTATAAACAAATTGATTGGGAAAAGACCAGCAGGCGTTCCGGTTTAAAGAAGATTATGAATATGGCTAAGCAAGTGGGATGTGAACCGGCAAAACATGTGAGAAGCATATTGACAGGGCCGATACCGGGGTTTGTGAAGCTGGATAGGCGTCCGGGAAAGGGCACTTTTGAGCAGGTCGAAAAAGACGATATAAAGGCTTGTGCGGCACGGGGAGTGTCCATCATTATTCCTTCTAAGGACAATCCCGATATATTAGACAAGTGTTTAGAGTCCATTGAGCAGACCACAGGAGATATGCCGCTAGAAATTATTATTGTAGACAATGGTTCCTGTAAAGAGCACAGAGTTCGGGTGGAGGCTATGTGCAAATTTACTACCGAGGGCACAAAGAGCCGTTTGGACTGTCATTATATATATGAGCCTATGAAGTTTCATTTTTCCAAGATGTGCAATATAGGAGCAGAGCAGGCTACAGGAGAAATTCTTCTGTTTTTAAATGATGACGTGGAAGCTGTGGAAGCAGGGTGGCTTGAGACTATGCTTTCAGAAGCGTTAAAACCATATACCGGTGCAGTAGGCATGAAGCTTTTATACCCGGACCGAAAAAGAATTCAGCATGCCGGAATTGTGAATCTGCCTATGGGACCCGTACACAAACTGCAGTTTGCGGATGACTTTCAGGTGTATTATGATAAGCGAAACCGGGGCGTACATAATGTCTGTGCGGTAACCGGAGCATGTCTGATGATGCGAAAGGACCTGTTCTTACAGTTGGGCGGTATGAGCGAGGAACTTCCGGTGGCATTTAATGATGTGGAGCTTTGCTTTCATGCTATGGAAGCCGGCTATTGTAATGTGGTTTGCTGTGATACTTTTATGGTACATCATGAGTCCATCAGCCGTGGTCAGGACAATACCGAAGAAAAGCGTGGGCGTCTTCTTAGAGAGCGTGGGAAGCTTTATGAAATGCATCCAAGGTTTGTCTCTTTTGATGCGTTTTATCCATACGATACCGATACCGGTTATGGGTTATGTCATGCGTATTTGGATACTGCTATTCGTCCGGCTTATGAGGATGGAATGGTAGTAGTGCAAAAGGTGCAGGAAGTAAGGCGGGTTCCAAAAGCCAGGGAGCAGCAGGTGTTTGGCCAAAAGCCGGAGCATGAGAAGTTAAATCCTTGTCTGAAGTTGCAAGTGGAGCAGTTGTATCAGGAACAGACAGAAAGTATTCATGTGGCAGGCTATAGTTTTGTTATTGGTAGTGATAATTGCAGATTTGTGTATACCCTGGTGCTTCGCGGGGAGGACATGCTTTATGGTATAGAGCTTAGTCGTGTGCGCAGAAATGATTTGGAGCGTAATATGCCGGATCAGATTCATGTGGGACTTGCGGGATTTCACGTGGAGATACCTGTGGCAAACTTGCAAAAAGGAAGATACCGTGTGGAAATTTACGCCAAGGACAAAGCCTCCGGTTTGCGCTTAAAACAAAATTCTAATGTGTATATGAATATCGGCTGATTGTATCAGCATGAAATATAAAATGATTTAGGAAACAAATTATGGAAATCGATTACAAAGAGTTATATGAGAAAGAACATCAGAAAAATGCGGCATTGGCAGAGCGCGTGGCGGCCTTAGAGGATGCAAATGGTGATTTGCAGTTTAAAATAGACCGCATTAAAAACAATCCTCTTTGGAAGGCTTCAGGGCCTGCCAGAAAGGTAATGCATGCAGCTATTCGTCAGGCAGACCGTGTACGCAACTGTGGTGGTGTGCGAGGTTTCTTTGCCAAGCTGGACTACAAAAAGCGTGAGAAAGAGGCCATGAAGCAGTTTGGTACCGCCAGCTTCCCGAGTGAGGAACAGGCTAAGGTTGAGCGTGAGACCAGGTTTGCTTATATGCCGAAGATTAGTATTTTGGTGCCATTATATAATACGGATGAGACTATGTTAAAGGAAATGATAGACTCTGTATTATATCAGACCTACGAAAACTGGCAGCTTTGTCTGGCAGACGGTTCTGATGCAGCTCATGCATATGTGGAAGAGGTGTGTCGCAAGTATATGGAAGCAGAAGGTGAAAGAGCACGAATTGTTTATCGCAGATTGGAGCGCAATGAGGGTATTTCCGGCAACACCAATCAGTGTTACAAACTTGCCGATGGCGAGTATATCGGGTTGTTTGATCATGATGACATTTTACATCCAAGCGTATTGTTTGAATATGTAAAAGCAATAAATGAACAGGGTGCAGATTATTTGTATTGTGATGAAACTACCTTCCAGAGTGGTGACATCAATCATATGTTGACCATGCATTTTAAGCCGGATTATGCACCGGACAACCTGCGTGCCAACAATTATATTTGTCATTTCAGTGTATTTAAGCGTACACTTTTGGAAGGTACTGAGCTGTTCCGTTCTCAGTTTGACGGCAGTCAGGACCATGACATGATTTTGAGACTGACGGACAGGGCAAAGAAGGTAGTGCATATTCCGAGATTGATGTATTATTGGAGATGTCATCCGGCCAGCGTAGCAAGCAATATCGGTGCAAAAACCTATGCAATTGATGCAGCAAGAGGAGCTGTGGCGGATCATTTACGCAGTCATGGCTATGATAACTTCAAAATTACTTCTACCAGAGCTTTTGAAACGATTTTCAAAATCCGTTATGAAATTATAGGAAATCCGAAGGTTTCCATTGTAATTACCAACAAAGACCATGCTGTGGACTTAAAGCGCTGTATCAGCTCTATTTATGAGAAATCTACGTATGAAAATTGGGAAATTATTGTAGTAGAAAATAACAGTACCGAGGACAGCATTTGGGCATACTATAAGGAACTGACCGGTAAAGATGTGAAAAATGAGGGTAATTCTCTTAGCGAAGACGGCAAGGTGCGTGTAGTAGTATATGAGACTAACGGAAGCTTCAATTATTCCGCAGTAAATAATTTCGGTGCAAGCTTTGCAAGCGGTGAATATATATTACTTTTAAACAACGATACGGAAGTAATTACCGTAAATTGGCTGGAAGAGCTTTTGATGTACGCACAGCGTGAGGATGTTGGTGCCGTTGGGGCGAAGCTTTATTATCCGGACAAGACTATTCAGCATGCGGGTGTAGTGCTGGCTTTAGGAGCGCATCGTACCGCAGGACACAGTCATTACAAGCAGCCAAAGGCAAATTTAGGTTACATGGGCAGACTTTGCTATACGCAGAATGTCAGTGCGGTTACCGGCGCCTGCCTCATGGTAAAAAAAGCATTATTTGATGAAGTGGGAGGCTTAGACGAAGGCTTTGCCATTTCCTTGAATGATGTGGACTTCTGTCTGAAATTGCGTGAAAAAGGCTACTTAAATGTATTTACCCCATTTGCGGAGTGCTTCCATTATGAGTCCATCTCCAGAGGGCTAGATGACCAGGGAGAAAAAGCAGAGCGTTACAATCGTGAATCTGAGCAGTTCAGAGCAAAATGGAAGGACGTTTTAGAGGCCGGAGACCCTTATTATAATAAAAACTTCAGCCTCGACAGAAGTGATTTTTCACTGAAGATACAGGAACAGTAAGTATGATTAAAAAAATTCTGACGCCAGCTAATTGGAAAAAAACATATTATTATTTAAAGAAAAATGGGTTAAAGTCTGCGGTATTGGCAGCTATGGAGCGTTTGGAAAAAAACGAAAATGACGGGTATCGATATGTGCAGCCATCTGAAGGAGAACTTGCAAAACAGCGTCAGTTTAGTAAAGACGGAGAAATCCTTTTCAGCATCCTGGTGCCAGTTTACCGTACTCCAGAGCAGTACTTTCTGGAGATGATTCAGTCTGTGTTAGAACAGACGTATTGCAACTGGGAATTGCTGCTTGGGGATGCCAGTCCGGATGAATCTTTAAGAAAATTGGCAGAAAACATGAGTGACAGTCGTGTCAGGTATGTGAAAATAGCGGAGAATAAAGGAATTTCCGCCAACACCAATGTCATTTTGGAAATGGCACAAGGTTCATATATTGGGTTATTGGACCATGATGATACGTTGACTCCGGATGCGTTGTTTCAGGTATATCATGCAATTAAAAAAAGTGAAAATGCAGGAAAAATTGCAAGAATGCTTTATACAGATGAGGATAAAGGCGATGGTCAAATGCAGTTTTTTTATGATGTGAATAAGAAACCTGCATTCGATCAGGATTATTTATGGTCTAATAATTACATATGTCATTTTACGGTAATGGAAGCCGGGCTTATGAAGGAACTTAAATTCAGACCGGAGTTTGACGGAGCCCAGGATTTTGATATTTTCTTGCGTGCGGCCAGAAAAATTGCAGAAGAAAACGAAAATTGTTGCAAGGATTCACAAGTTGTTAACATTTCCGGGGTATCATACCATTGGCGATGCCATATGGATTCCACAGCAGTGAATCCACAAAGCAAATTATATGCTTATGAAGCCGGAAAACGTGCCGTGGAAGAGGACTTAAAGGTACGTGGTATTGAGGCTAGCGTTACGCATAGTAAGCACCTTGGTTTTTATGAAGTGCATTTTGCAGATATTTTCCGTGACAGACCACAGGTGGCAATGGTAGCAGGACCGGTTTTTGAAAAGGGGCGTATGGTAGGCGGAGCCAGGGATGAGCATGGCAAGCTTTTGTATGGCGGGTTGAGAAAAGGCTTCAGTGGTGGTCATTTGCATAGAGCCAGTGTATGGCAGCAGTGTGGTCAGGCTGATTTTACAAATGCAATTTTTAGAGAAGATTTGCTTTTGGAATTTTTAAAAAGCCAGGGAGTAAGCAGTCGCGAAGAGCTTTTAAGCCACAATGGTGAGTGTAGGGATAGATTGCGAGCAGCATGGGCAAAATATGTACATGACAGAGCCATGATTATTTTGTACAATCCACAGATGGAGTAACACAGAATGGTTACGATTATTATACCAAATTTTAACGGATATGCTTTTTTAAAAGATTGTCTGGAAGCACTGATACCTCAGCTTAATGAAGATATGCATGTGTTGGTGGTGGACAATGGTTCTACCGATGAGTCCGTTAGATTTTTACAAAGTTATGAAGGGATACAGACCATTTTTCTCTCAGAGAATACCGGTTTCTGTGGGGCTGTGAATACAGGAATCAAGGCCAGTCGTACCAAATATGTTATTTTATTAAACAATGATACGAAGGTTTTGCACGGGTATGTGGACAATCTGGTAAATGCCATGGAGCAGGATGAACGGATTTTTTCCGGCAGTGCCAGAATGCTTCAGATGCATGCACCGGATCGTATAGATGATGCGGGAGATGAATATTGTGCTCTTGGCTGGGCTTTTGCCAGAGGAAAAGGTAAAGCGACAGACCGGTATGAGGAATCGGCACAAGTGTTTGCAGCATGTGGCGGCGCAAGTATTTACCGCAGAGAAGTGTTTGAACAAATCGGTTACTTTGACGAGCAGCATTTTGCGTATTTAGAAGACATTGATATCGGGTACCGAGCCAGAATTTTTGGTTACCATAATGTATATGTGCCTAAAGCCAAGGTGCTTCATTTTGGCAGTGGCTTCAGTGGTTCCAGATATAATGCGTTTAAGGTCGGTTTATCCAGCCGAAACAGCGTGTATCTTCCGTGGAAGAATATGCCCTTTGTGCAGCTTGTATTAAATGCTCCGTTTCTTATGATTGGTTATTTGACCAAATATGTTTTTTTTGTGCGAAAAGGTCTGGGAAAGGAATACCGAAAGGGTATTTTGGAAGGCTTTAAGCTTTGCAGAAGTGCCCAGGGCAGGAAGCATAAGGTTGGCGGCTTTTTTAGACATTTTAAAGCATATTGCCATATTCAATATCTTTTATGGAAAAATTTGTTCAGACTTGAACATTAAATAAAGTACTTTTTGGTAGAGGATTTTATGATTAAGGATAATCAAAAACTATTAAATAAAATTCATTTACTGATGGATGCGGTTGTGATTGTAATTGCGTATGTGCTGGCTTGGATTGTACGATTCGAGATAAACAAGGTTTCCGGCGGTGTACTGCCAAAGGAAGATTATTTTTCAGCACTCTTGGCTTTGATTCCGGGATATCTGCTGTTGTATTCTGCTTTTCAGTTATATACGCCAAAGCGGACTACCCGTACAAAGATTGAAATATACACCGTAATTAAGGCCAATACGGTAGGTGTATTTGGATATCTTGCAGCCTTGTATGTGATGCATCAGGAAGACTACTCCCGAAGCATGATTGCCCTGTTTTATGTATTTAACATTGCATTGGCAAGCGGATATCGTGTGTTGCTTCGAGATATGCTCAGGCATTTCCGCAAAAAAGGCTACAATTTAAAGCATGTGCTTTTGGTGGGGTATTCCAGAGCGGCAGAGCAGTATATAGAGCGCATCAAGCAAAATCCTGCGTGGGGTTATCACATTATGGGAGTGTTAGACGACCATGTGGGGAAATATGTGGAATTTAAAGGGATTCAGGTCATCGGGGAAGTGGATGAAATTTATAAGCTTCTTCCTGAAAACAATTTGGATGAAATTGCCATCACACTGTCTTTAAGTGATTACGACCGTTTGGAAGAAATTGTGTCGTTTTGTGAAAAGAGTGGTGTTCATACAAAGTTTATTCCGGATTATAATGCAGTCATTCCAACCAAGCCTTATACAGAGGATTTGGATGGACTTCCGGTTATCAACATTCGTAACGTACCACTGACAAGCGGTTGGAACCAGTTTGTGAAACGCTCTGTGGATTTGTTTGGTGCAGCCTTTGCACTGATTATATTTTCCCCGGTAATGCTTTTGTGTGCATTACTTGTGAAGCTTACAAGTCCCGGTCCGATTTTATTTAAACAGGAAAGAATCGGTCTTCACAACAGACCGTTTTATATGTATAAATTTCGCTCCATGCGTTTGCAGACCGCGGAGGATGAGGCAAAAGGCTGGACGGTCAAAAATGACCCCCGTGTTACGGGTATCGGCAAGTTTATGAGAAAAACCAGTATAGACGAGCTGCCGCAGCTTATTAATATTTTAAAAGGCGACATGAGTCTGATTGGTCCGAGACCGGAGAGACCACAGTTTGTAGAAAAGTTTAAAGAAGAAATTCCACGTTATATGATTAAGCATCAGGTACGACCGGGACTTACCGGTTGGGCACAGGTAAATGGCTATCGTGGCGATACTTCTATTAGGAAACGTATTGAGCATGATATTTACTACATTGAGAACTGGACGTTGGGATTGGATATCAAAATTATTATATTAACCTTTGTAAAAGGTTTTATAAATAAAAACGCTTATTAAACAAAAATATATGCATGTTAAGGAGAAAACAAAGTCATGGCTACCCAAAATACAAGCAGAAAAGCAGGAAACGGGAAGAATAAGGCAAAGAAAACACGTAATATTGTAATTTTAGTAATTGAAGTACTGGTGCTGGCAATGATGCTGGGCGTATTGTGGTTTGTTACTAAGGCAACCGATGAGGATACCGGTATTCAGCGTGTGGAAATTCCGGAAGAAGAGATTGAAGTAAATGAAGGCGTGGAGGAAAACGAAAACTTAGAAAAGTATCGTACCGTTGCTTTGTTTGGTTTGGACTCTACCGTGGGCGAATTAAAGCAGAATACACGAAGTGATACTATTATGATTGCTTCTATCAATAGCGAAACCAAGGAAGTACGTTTGATGAGTGTTTACCGTGATACATACCTGAATCTCGGTAATGACACCTACAACAAGTGTAACGCGGCATATGCAAAGGGTGGTCCGAAGCAGGCTATTAACATGTTAAATATGAACCTTGACTTGGATATTACAGACTTTGCTGCAGTAGGATTCAAGGGCGTTATTGATGTAGTAGATGCAGTTGGCGGTATTTGGATTGAAGTAGACAGTGCGGAATTAGAGCACATTAACAACTATCAGATTAGTATTTCCGAAAATTTAAAGACAAGCTATACTCCTGTTAAAACAACCGGTTTGCAGAAATTAAATGGTCTTCAGGCAACTGCTTACTGTCGTATTCGTTATACAGCAGGAGATGACTTTAAGCGTACGGAGCGCCAGAGAGAAGTACTGCAGGCTATTATGGAAGAAGCAAAGGATTTAGACGTAGCAAGCCTTACCAAGATTGCCAATAATGTATTTGGCAACTTCTACACATCTGTAGATTTACAAGAGGTTATTTCTCTTTTGAGTGATTTACCATCTTATACCATTATTGATGAAGGTGGTTTCCCAAGTAACGACTTCCGTACCGGTGCGACTATCGGCGGTATTGGTGACAGTGTTATTTGTACAGACTTAGAAAAAGCAGTAATGGATTTCCATAAGAGATTTTTCCAAGATGAGGAATATGTTGTTTCTGATACGTTAAAGGGTATTAGCCAGACCATTCATGCTAATACAGATGCATACGTGCGTTAATAAATAATCGAGTAGGGAAACCTACTCGATTTGCTTTAAGAAAGGTTTGAGGAAGAAGAAATGGTGGTAGACGTAATCATTCCTACATATAAACCGGGCAGCGAGTTTGCAGAACTTCTAAAGCTTTTACAGGTACAGACCATTTCGGTTCATAAAATTATTGTTATGAATACAGAAGAGGCGTGCTGGGACCGACTGGTGTATGAAAATAAAGAAATGCAGCAGTTTCATAATCTGGAAGTGCACCATTTGTCACAAAATGAATTTGACCACGGCGGCACAAGACATAAAGGAATGCTGTATTCTCAGGCGGAAGTATGTATCTGTATGACACAGGATGCCGTCCCGGTTGATGAATATCTGATTGAGAAACTGATTGCACCGTTAGAGGATAAACAGGTAGCAGTGAGCTATGCCAGACAGCTTCCAAAGGCGGATGCAGGTCCGTTGGAGCAATTTAGCCGTAGCTTTAATTATCCGGATGCTTCTAAGAGGAAGACGGCAGCAGATATAGAAGCTATGGGCATAAAAGCCTTTTTCTGCTCCGATGTATGTGCAGCATATAACCGTGAGACATATATGGCACTTGGCGGCTTTATCAGACATACTATATTTAATGAAGATATGATTTTTGCAAGCGGTGCCTTAAAGGCAGGCTATCATGTGTATTATGCGGCAGATGCAAAAGTGCTGCATTCCCACGAGTACGGATTTATGCAGCAGCTTCGCAGAAATTTTGACCTGGGTGTTTCACAGGCAGAACATCCGGAGGTGTTTGCAGGAATTTCTTCTGAAAAGGAAGGAAAGCGCATGATATTGACAGCCTGTAGGCATTTCATTGAGATAGGAAAGCCTTTTGAAATCATACACCTTGTATGGCAAAGTGGTGCCAAATATATAGGATATTTTCTGGGGAAGCATTATCAGAAGCTGCCAGAGCTCCTGGTTAGAAAAATAACCATGAATCAGGCATATTGGCGATAAAACAAGGCGGCTGTTATTTGGCCGCCTTTTCTAATACTTGTTCTATGGCACTAAGCAGTACATTGGCAGTGTATTTCTGACTATCTTCGTAGGTAATATCCTCTAATGAGACACCGTTTTTTAACTGTTCGGAGATGCTTCCCAAAACAGGGGTAAATAAAGGATACATGGTTTCAATGGCTTCGTCCAGATGAGTGAAGCTTACATCGGTAATACCGGTCTGTTCGATAATAACCTGCATCTCCAGCGTGTTTCCGGAAACTTCCAGTGTAGCAGAGTATATGCCGGGAGTATATTCACCGGAAATAGAAGACTGGTTTTCGGAGGTTTCTGCAGAGCCTTCCGTATTGACAGAAGAGGAATCTACAGAGGTTCGATTTGGTAAAAACATAATGGCAAGCAATATCAGGAATATAATTCCCAGAAAGATAAAAATACCGGTATAAATGACTTCTTTCATATGGAGTACAAGAATTTTGGTTTTTCCACTCATAGCATTCCTCACTTTGTTTTTTTGGTCTGTGGCGTTTGATATAATTTATGTAAAGATAAAAAAGAATATGACTAAAACTGAATTGACAAAATGAGTTGGTTAGTGCAAAATAAATGCAATAGTTTATGTGGAAGGAAACTGTTATTACAGGAGGTTACGAAGATGAAGATAGAATTTACCAAGATGCAGGGATGTGGTAATGATTATGTATATATAGATGGTGCCAGATTTCATATTCCGATGGAAAAGAAGCCGGATGTGGTAAGATGGCTTAGCAACCGAAATTTTGGCATTGGCTCCGATGGCGTGATTTTTATTAATCCGGTAGCGGACGGCAGTGCGGATTTTGAGATGGAAATGTGGAATGCAGACGGCACTCGTTCTGAAATGTGTGGAAATGGTATGCGTTGTGTGGGTAAGTACGTGTATGATAAGGGACTTACCCGGAAGGAGCATGTCAAAGTAGTCAGTGGCGGTCAATTAAAGTATCTGGACTATACCATAGAGGATGGTAAAGTGGTGCTTGTAAAGGTAAATATGGGTCAGCCGATTCTTACAGCGGAGGAGGTGCCGGTTGTCAGCGACAATAAGCAGGTTATTGATGAAGAAATTTTGGTACAGGGTAAAGCATATCGTATGACCTGCGTTTCTATGGGGAACCCTCATGCGGTAGTATTTATGGATAATGTGGCAGACCTTGATATTGAATCAGTAGGACCATATTTTGAACATCATGCACGTTTTCCAAGAAGAACCAACACCGAGTTTGTAAAAGTCATTGATAGACAGACACTGGAAATGCGTGTGTGGGAACGTGGCACCGGAGAGACCTTAGCGTGTGGTACCGGAGCCTGCGCTACTGCAGTGGCTGCTATGTTAAATGGTCTTACGGAAGATAAAGTGACCGTAAGGCTGCTTGGCGGTGATTTGCAGATTGAGTGGGACCGAGAGGCCGATGTGGTAAACATGACCGGACCTGCCGTAATAGTATTTGAAGGAAGTATTATTCTTCCGTAGGAGTAAGCTGAACAATAATACAATGCTCCGTTTCTTTGACACTGTCATACCAAGGAAAGGCTTTCCAAAGAGGGATGTGCTCGGACATTTCCGCTTCGTATTTAATCCAATCCTCAGCGGTAGGTGCTGTATAAGTATATCCCATATCGTTTAAATGTTTGACGATATATTGGGAGGCTTTCACGGTCTCCAGTTCCAAAGCATCTGCAACGGCAAAAATAGAATAAATAGGATACTTGCCGCTGGATAAGTCCAAGCAGGAAGCATTGGTGCGGGTTTTACTTGCCCCGATAAAAAACATAGGCTTATCCAGTGCAGTTACTCCGGCGGCTTCTAAATTGTCCGCAAAAAGTTCTGCCAGTTGTTCGTCGCCGCGAGCTACAAAATCTTTGGTGTAAATGTAGCGGCACACCGGATTCAATATAAATAACATAATAATTAGAATTAGTACGACGAAAACCGGCCATACCGGAAGTCGTTTTTTTGTTTCAGACATAAAGTACCTCATTTATAATAGTATTCCGGGCAATTTCCAAGATTCAGGGTAAAGGCTTCTAAATCATTAAAAGAGCATCTTGCATCAGGAAATGCAGGTAATTTTTCACGGTCCATAATATAGCTGCTTATAGTTAAGGTGCGACCATTGGGATAGGTAAAGGTGTGCCCCATGGATTCCATATAACCTAAAATTCGATTTGTACTGAAAAAGCAGTACGGCTCCATATTATGCTCCAGGTTAAATACGGAGGTAAACAAATAAGACGGACTGCCTTCCAATTCCTCATCATATGGAGTCTCTGGCTGTAAATAACCCCAGAAAATCGTGCCGGCTACTCCTGTATCGACGATAAAGGAGTCATACATAACTTTCATAAGATCCGTAGCCGTGTCACGGTCATGGTCTGCCACATATTCGTGTGCTTTCCAAATAAAATGTACCGTAGAAATTTGGGTAATGGTAAATGCCAACAATACGGTGGCGACCAGTAATTTTCCGTATTTGAATGCCGGCTTTTTATCTAATACCGTTTGCACTGCAAATAACAATAAGAAGATAGCTGCCAGAGAATAGGTAAACTGGGATCGGATGGCGGTATTTTCGCCCATTAACAAGGTTAAAATAAATGGGGTAATGGTAATACCTATTATAGACAAAGCACCCAAAATAATTTTGTACGCTTCCAATCCATGAAGATAGAAGACGGAAACAAAAGCACCGACAACCGCAAACAGTAAAATGGCTGTGTAGAAAAGTCCTTGTCCGGTAAGCATGCGAAGACAGGTTGCGGCTACATTCCTAAAGGAGTCTGTAACGGTTGCTCCCGATGTCCAGATAACTTGGTTATTTAAATATCCGCTGGCAGGGAAACAAAGTTTATTAATTCCTTGAGAAATTACAAAAGCAATGGTAAAATGCAGTATACTTCCAAAAATATTACGTTTAATCGTAGAGGCTTCCGTGTCTGTTTGCATTATAATTGCAAGAAAGATTGCCAGGTATCCACACAAAGCCATTGGAATAAAGGATTGATAAATGGCAAAGGTTAAAATATAAATTGGAAGTGACAGCAAAAAGCAAAGAAAATTTTGCTCCTTTGCAAAAAAATAAAATAGAAGCATGGCAAGCATGCTGAGCCATAATCCAAAGGCAATTTCTGCAGACTGGAAGTGGAAGTAATACTGCTCTGTAAAAGTCGGATAGGTGATAAAAACCAGACTTCCAAGTGTGGTAATCGGGGTATCAACCTTTGGGAAAAGCTTCCCAGCCAAATAAGAAAAGGAAATACCGGTCAACCATAAAAACAAAAGCATCAAAATACCGGTGTAGTAAGGGTTGTACCAGCCGGTGCCTAAAAGTTTTCGTGTCAGAACCAGCCCGTAGCGGCCGATTTCCAGCCAGTTATAATTGGTACCCGGGATGTTGATAACCACTTCGCTGTCTACATAATAGTCGGTAGCAAAAGCAAAGTCCTTATAACTGATAAGGACTCCTGCCAATATCACAAGGGAACAAACCGGATGCTTGATAATATATAATAAATAATGATAAAATTGTTCGTAAAGAAAAGAACATGATTTTTTGAATTTATCCATCTTAGAATCCTTTCGTTGTTTTATAATATTTTAACATGTCAAAATAGATATGTAAACCTTTGCAGGTGCAAGAAAATATGATATACTTATATAATTAAGGTTATTTTTAAAAACGGAGGCATTATGAATCAGTTAGAATTCGATATAAAAATTACAAGCGGTGATTTGTTCGACTATATGCTCCGCCACACTTACCATAGTGCACAAGGATTGTTAGGAACTTGTGTGGGAGCGCTTGCTATTTTTATTTTTTTCAATAATTTACAGCCCTTATACCTTATTATGGGCATCGTAATCATTGTGTATTTACCATGGACATTGTATTTAAAGAGCGGGCAGCAGGTGCAGAACAATCCCGTTTTTAAGGAACCGCTGCATTATACGTTGGACGAGGAAGGAATTCATGTGAGCCAGGGAGACTTGACAGAATGTCAGAAATGGCAGGACATGTACAGAGCGGTTGCAACCGGCAGAAGTATTATTGTATACACAAATCGTGTGAATGCCTGTATTTTTCCACGTAAGCAATTGGGAGGTATGGAGCAGCAGGTACTTGCTTATATTTCTACTCATATGGAGCCGAAAAAGGTAAATATCAGATATTAATTTAGGAGCATTTATGAAAAAAATAATTGAAACATTCAGTCCGGAGGAAACCTTTGCGGTAGGTAAGACTCTTGCCATGGAGGCAGAAGCTGGACAAGTTTATACATTGATCGGTGACTTAGGAGTTGGAAAAACGGTGCTTACCCAGGGCATGGCGGACGGCCTTGGTATTGAGGAGCCGGTAAACAGTCCTACCTTTACCATTGTACAAGTGTATGAGGAAGGACGCATGCCGTTTTACCATTTTGACGTGTACCGCATAGGGGACGTAGAGGAAATGGATGAGATTGGGTATGAGGATTATTTTTACGGAGAAGGTTTATGCCTGATTGAGTGGGCAAATCTGATTGAAGAAATTTTGCCGGACACCTATACGCAGATTACCATTGAGAAGAACTTAGAAAAAGGCTTCGATTACCGCCTGATTACCATAGAAGAAATTTCAAGATAGGATGTATATATGAAGATATTAGCGATTGACAGTTCAGGACTTGTGGCTACGGTAGCCATTGTAGAAGATCATAATTTAATTGCAGAATATACCATTCACCACAAAAAGACCCATTCTCAGACTTTGATGCCGATGTTGGAGGAAGTAAAAAATATGGTGGAGCTGGATTTAAACAGCGTGGATGCCATTGCAGTTGCATCCGGTCCGGGCTCTTTTACCGGACTTCGTATTGGTGCAGCCACAGCCAAGGGTCTTGCAATGGGGCTTGGAAAGCCGATTATCGAAGTGCCTACCTTAGAAGGTATGGCATATCAGATGTATGGCAGTCAGGCTTTGGTGTGTCCTATTATGGATGCCCGAAGAAACCAGGTGTATACCGGTTTGTATCAGTTTGTAGAGGATGAGAATGGATATCGTATGGAGGCTTTAAAGGAAGGCTGTGCATGCGACATTATGGAATGCATAGAGATTGCCAATAGCTTTGAAATGCCGGTCATGTTTCTTGGAGATGGTGTACCGGTGTTTGAGGCACTCATTCGTGAACATGCCACTGTACCGGTTTATTTTGCCCCGGCCCATCGCAGACTTCAGAGTGCAGCAAGTGTAGGAGCCTTGGCAATAGAGTTTGCCAAAAAGGAACGTTTCACGGAGGCAAAAGACCATGCACCGGAATATTTCCGCATGAGTCAGGCAGAGCGGGAGCGTATGGAGGCTGCGAAGAAAGCATGATACGTATTGTACCGCTGACAAAGGAACTGGTGCCGGAGGTGGCTGCCGTTGAGGCTGTTTGTTTCAGTGAGCCTTGGAGCGAGCAGGCTTACTTGGAAGCTTGTGACAAAGAAGATTATTTATACCTTGTAGCAGTGGATGAGACCGGACATGCAGTTGGTATGTGTGGACTGATTATCGGACTGTTTGAGGCAGAAGTGATGAACGTGGCAGTGCGTCCGGACTATCGTGGACAAGGCATTGCACAGAAGCTTATGAGTGCACTTATGGAGGCGGGAGCTTCACAAGGGGTAAAGGAATATACCTTGGAAGTACGCGTGAGTAATTTGGCTGCCATTCATGTGTATGAAGCTCACGGCTTTGTGGGCGAAGGCATCCGACCGGGCTTTTACCGAATGCCTACGGAAGATGCGTTAATTATGTGGAAAAGAGAGTAATTTATGTTAGATATTTGTTTATTGGGAACCGGAGGCATGATGCCCCTTCCATATCGTTGGCTGACTTCTATGATGGCCAGATACAATGGAAAAAGTATTTTAATCGATTGTGGGGAAGGCACGCAGGTTGCCATGAAAGAAAAGGGCTGGAGTCCGAAGCCTATTGATGTGATTTGTTTTACCCATTATCATGCAGACCATATCAGCGGACTGCCGGGACTTTTACTTACCATGGGCAATGCAGAGCGTACCGAACCGGTACTTATGATTGGACCAAAAGGCTTGGAAAAGACGGTAAATGCACTGCGTATGATTGCGCCGGAGCTTCCTTTTGATATTTTGTATCATGAGTTAAATGGAGAAGAGGAAACCATTGACTTTGGAGATTTTACACTGACTGCTTTTCGTGTGCGCCATAATGTGACCTGCTATGGGTATACTATGGAAATCAAGCGGACAGGCAAGTTTGATGTGGAGCGTGCCAAGGAAAGCGGAATCGAGATGAAATATTGGTCTCGTTTACAAAAGGGCGAGGTTATTGAAGCAAATGGTGTGACCTATACACCGGATATGGTGCTTGGACCTGACAGAAAGGGCTTAAAAGTGACTTATTGTACCGATACCAGACCGGTTGATAGTATTGTAGAGCATGCCTATAAGAGCGATTTGTTTATTTGTGAAGGCATGTATGGGGAGCCGGACAAACTTGTTAAGGCCAAAGAATACAAGCACATGACCTTTTATGAGGCAGCAGAGCTTGCAAAAAAAGCATGTGTTGCTGAGTTGTGGCTGACCCATTACAGTCCTGCAACCATGTGGCCGGAGGAATTTATTAAGCCGGTTCGTGCCATTTTTGCCAATGCTTATACGGCCAAGGACGGTCAGAGTGTAGAGCTTAAATTTGAAGATTAGATGTGGAGATAGAACATGACAACAAACAAGGATATTTATATTCTGGCAATCGAAAGCTCCTGTGATGAAACAGCGGCTGCCGTAGTAAAAAACGGCCGTACCGTACTATCTAATATTATTTCATCTCAGATTGATTTACACACCTTGTATGGTGGTGTAGTGCCGGAAATTGCATCTAGGAAGCATATTGAAAAGATTAACCAGGTTATCGAGGAGGCAATGAAAGAAGCTGAGGTTACCATGGATGATATTGATGCCATTGCTGTGACCTATGGTCCGGGGCTGGTTGGTGCATTGCTTGTCGGCGTGTCTGCGGCAAAGGCACTGGCTTTTGCTACGGGAAAGCCTTTAGTAGGTGTGCATCATATTGAGGGCCATATCAGTGCAAACTATATTGAGAATTTAGAGTTGGAACCGCCTTTTATGAGTCTGGTTGTCAGCGGCGGACATTCTCACTTGGTAGTGGTAAAAGACTACGGAGAATATGAAATTATCGGCCGCACCAGAGATGATGCAGCAGGAGAAGCTTTCGATAAGGTAGCCCGTGCTATTGGCCTGGGGTATCCGGGAGGACCAAAGATAGACCGTGTTTCCAAGGAAGGCAATCCGGAGGCAATCAAATTTCCGCGTGCTAAAGTGGGCGAGAATATATACGATTTTAGCTTCAGCGGTTTAAAGAGTGCGGTTTTAAACTATTTAAATGGTGCTCAAATGAAGGGCGAGGAAGTGAACGTACCGGATGTAGCAGCTTCTTTCCAAAAGGCGGTTACAGATGTATTGGTAGAACATGCCATTCATGGAGCCAAGGAGTATAATTTTAAAAAACTTGCAATTGCAGGTGGGGTAGCATCCAATTCCAGTTTGCGTGCGGCCATGCAGGCAGCGTGTGATAAGGCAGGGATTGCATTTTACCATCCAAGTCCGATTTATTGCACGGACAATGCAGCAATGATTGGCGTGGCGGGATATTATGAGTACATTAAGGGTGCTCGCCATGGCTGGGACTTAAATGCGGTGCCGAATTTAAAGCTGGGAGAAAGATAAAACCGCTTGAAAAAAGTGAGGAAGTGTATGAAACATATAGCAATTGTGTTGGCAGCAGGACGTGGTAAACGTATGAACAGTGCCGTAGCAAAGCAGTATTTGCTGTTACAGGACAAACCCATTCTTTATTATGCATTAAAGCAGTTTGAAGACAGTTTTATAGATGATATTATTTTGGTAACAGGTGCCGATGATATTACCTTTTGCAAGGAAGAAATCGTAGAGAAATATGGTTTATCCAAAGTCCGCCAGGTTGTGGCAGGCGGCAAAGAGCGTTATCATTCTGTGTATCAGGGGCTTGTAGCGGCAGATGCGTCCGAGGAAGATTGTATCTATATTCATGACGGTGCAAGACCTTTTATTAGCGAAGAGATTTTAATTCGTGCCGGCAAAAGTGTATTGCAATATGGTTCCGGTGTGGTAGGTATGCCGGTGAAGGATACCATTAAGATTGTCGATGAGCAAGGGTTTGCAGTAAATACACCGAAGCGTTCTTTGGTGTGGCAGGTGCAGACACCGCAGTGTTTTTTATATTCAGTAATTATGCCTGCTTATAATAAATTGATTTTAGAAGAAGAAAACTTATTAGCAAAAGGTGTTGCCATTACCGATGATGCCATGGTAGTAGAACTTCTGACGGGTAGTCGGGTAAAGCTGGTAGAGGGCAGTTATGAGAATATTAAAATAACAACACCGGAAGACTTAACCGTGGCTGAAAGTTTTATGAAAAATTTTAATTGTTAGGTTTTTTCATAAAATGTATAGAAATTCGTCACATTTTAAACACAAATTCCAGTTATGATTAGTCTATCACGATAGGGAGGTACGAAGATGTACGAAAACGACAATTTGAATTCTTTTTTGAAGGATAGTGAAGATATAACAAATACAGTGCAGAAAGAAGAGATTATTACGGAAGCTGTTGAAGAAGTCACAGAGGAGATGGGGGTACAACCAAAGCAGACTGCTAATGAGGAAGTAGTTTCAACCGGGTTTGTAATGGTAGAAGCTCCGGAAGTGACGGAAGGCATGACGGAAGTGGAAACGCAACAGGAAGCACACGAGGCTGCTTTGGGGGCTTTCAGTGGAAGCGCACCTGCATACAATGCTAAGGATATTCAGCCACGCAAGAAAATGGGCTGGGGCAAGCGTATTTTGATATTGCTTCTTTGCGGCATTGTATTAGGCGGCAGTGCAGCATGTGCCTTTGTGGGTGTAAATCAGCTGATAGATAAATTTGATAAAGAAGAGGAAGCGGTATCTTTCCCGAGTGAAGAGAGCGAAGTCGTGGTTCAGAAAGAGCCGGAAATCGAGAAAGTGGAGCCTGTGACACCACCTCAGTCTGTAGCGGGCATCGTATATGATGTTTCCGATATGGTGGAAAAAGTAATGCCGGCTATGGTTTCTGTTATCAATAACTACACGGAGACCATTAACAGCTTCTGGGGTCAGAGTTACACCCAGCAGGGAGCAAGCAGCGGCAGCGGTATTATTATCGGTGAGAATGAAACGGAGCTTTTAATTGCAACCAATTACCATGTAGTCAGCGGCAGTGATGCCATTGAAATTACCTTTATTGATGGCTCTACAGCCAATGCATATATTAAGGGTACAGACCCTAAGATGGATCTTGCGGTAGTTTCTGTGGTGTTGGAAGAATTAACGCCTGAAACAAAAGCGACTATTGCAGTAGCAAGCCTTGGAAACAGTGAAGAGTTAAAATTAGGACAGCCTGTAATTGCCATTGGTAATGCCCTTGGTTACGGACAGAGTGTTACAGGCGGTTATGTTTCTGCGATTGACAGAGAAATCAATATGGAAGATGGTACAACCGGAAGCTTTATTCAGACAGATGCTGCAATTAATCCGGGTAACTCCGGTGGTGCACTTTTAAATCTGCAGGGGCAGGTAATTGGTATCAATTCCAGTAAGATTGGTGGTTCTACTATCGAGGGAATGGGCTTTGCAATCCCAATCAGTGCAGCAGAACCGATTATCAGTGATTTGTCTTTGCAGGCCACCAAGATAAAAGTAGAAGAGTCTAAACGTGGCTACCTTGGTGTAGGTATCCAGGAAGTTACCGCAAGCATCTCTCAGATGTATGGCATGCCACAGGGCGTTTTCATTGGCGAGCTGATGGAAGACAGTGCCGCAAAGCAGGCCGGAATGAAAGTGAGAGATATTATCGTACAGCTTGATACCTTCCAGATTAAAAGTTATGCGGACTTACAGGAAGCACTCCAGTACTACGCAGCAGGTACCACTGTGGAGGTTACCGTAATGCGTGCAGAAGGCAGCGAATACGTGAGTGTGACGTTAGAAGTGACACTGGGGGAAAGACCGAAAGAGTAAATAATAGGAAAAGAAGCGGTATGCCAGAGAATGGTGTATCGCTTTTGTTAATTTAAGTAAAATAATTATTGCGCGTAATTACAATGTATTGACACGAAGAAAAAAGAGTATTATAGTAAGTGTAAGAGAAGATATAAACAGTTTTGGAAAAGAACAGTCAGGAGGAACAAAATGGCAGGAAATTTAAGTGTAGCAATGGCACCTAAGGATACAACTTTTCAGGTAAGAATCAATTCTGAAATAAAAAAGACAGTTGAAGAAATCTACGCAAGAACCGGAATGACACTGACGGATGCTTTCAATATATTCATTCAACAGTCAATCAATGTAGAAGGCCTTCCGTTTTTGGTTACTCAGAACAGTAAGGAAGCGCTCAAGGAGCAGGCATTGGCAAAGCTGATGCTGGATCTGAAAAAGGCGGAAGAATAGTCCGGTAAAGTACAAGCAGTGATAGGGAGATGTATTATGCTAAAAATCAAAATAACAACAGTAAAAAGTGCATTTTTAATGGCAATACTGATTATGATTGCATGGATGATGGACAAGTTTGATAATATGGTGGAGGATGCGGTGGTGCAGGTATTGTTTCTGTCAATCCGGAATCTGATACATATTTCTTTAATTATCATGTGGTGTACATCTCTTTACCGGCGTATCCTGAATAAACAGGTAAGACAGTACATGATCGCCAACGGACTGCTGATGGCCTTTTGGCTGACGGCAAAAGCGATTAAATATGAATTTATTTCCAGCCGGTTATATTTCCTGGGAAGATACATCTGGTACAGCTATTATATTCCGATGATTCTGATACCGCTTCTGGGCGTATTTATCATTAATCACATTGGAAAACCGGAAGATTATCGGATACCAAAGAAAATGTATTATTTGTATATTCCCGCTGTTCTGATACTGGCCGGTATCTTTACCAATGACCTGCATCAGCTGGCGTTTTCCTTTCCGGAAGGAATCGAATGGTTTGACAGTATTTACAAATACCGTGTAATTTATTTTGCTGCAATGGCTTGGTTTGTGGTGGGCGGCCTATATTTTGTGGTGATGCTTTTAAAAAAGAGTCGTGTTCCCGGCAGTAAAACCATGCAGAAGCTGCCATTATTTATTATGTTAGGAGCAGTGCTTTTCTGGACGCTGTATTGCCTGGGGATCTTCCGAAGCTGTGACTTAACCGTGGTGGATTGCCTGATTATTTCCCTGCTGCTGGAGAGTGCCATTCAAAGCGGACTGATTCCATCCAATACGAACTATGACGAAATTTTCCGGATCTCCACGGTGGCGGCCCAGATTGTAGACGAAGATTATCAGCCACGCATTATGTCTGCAGTGGCTGTCCCGCTGACTGTGGAACAGATGAAGCAGGCAGAAACCGACACCGTAAACATGGGAAACACTTTGTTGCATTCCAAGCCGATTACGGCGGGGCATGTGCTCTGGCAGGATGATGTTACCCAGATAAATGAACTAATGGAACGATTGCGGGATACCAGAGAACAGCTAAATCAAAGCAATCATCTTTTGCAAGCGGAACTGGAACTGAAAGAGAATCAGGCAAAAGCAGACGAGCAAAACCGCCTTTATGATCGCATTTCCAAGGAGGTTGCACCGCAGCTGGTAAAGGTAGAGAGAATCTTAAAGCGCATAGGCAGTGAGCCGGAGAATGAAGAAAAGCTGATGGCAAAGGTTTGCGTGATTGGTTCGTATATAAAACGCCGCGGAAATCTGCTGTTGCTATGGGAAGAAAATCAACGGATCAACGCTCGGGAGCTGGAATATTGCATCCGGGAGTCCCTGGATAACCTTCGACTGGCAAAGGTATTTACCTCTTTTGAGTGCGAGTGTGCAGGAGAATTACTGCCGACACATATCATTGCGGTTTATGATTTGTATGAAAACCTGGTGGAGAGTCTCTTAGACAATGTGACAGCTATGATGATACGTCTGCGTTGCCGGGACGGGCAGATTACCATAAAGCTTCAGGTGGGGTGTGAAGAAGAGATTGCCCAGAATTCTCTGGCAAATATCAGCGTGCCTTTTGGCTGCTTTTCCTATGAAATTCAGGAGGAGGATGCCATAATCAGCTATACCGTTCCGAAAGGGGGTGCAGAAGTTTGAAAAACTACTATGAACTGGCTACGTTAGTTCGGATTGCCCTTATGCTGACGCTATTTCTGGTAACCTGTGCCGGAGTCTGTTTGCTGCACACCCGGACAAGAAAGAGGTCCATCATAGAAAACCTGTTGGTTGTTCTTTGCTGTATCGCCAATGGAATCTGCATGATTTTATATGCTGCGGATGTGCGGATCATCAAATATGAAATGGCAGCAGAACCGCTTAGTACCTGGTTCTGTGAAAAACCGGTAGTGTATGCGGTACTGCTTGCCCTGGCTTCTGCAGGTTATTTCTTCTACCATGGGGTAAAAGACTGGAATTACAGTAAAAAATCCATTACCGGATTCTCTATTCATGAAAGTCTGGACCATCTGACCACCGGACTTTGCGTGGCTTATGAAGAGGGAAGAATTATCCTGATGAATCACCGTATGAATCGGCTTTGTTATAAAATTACCGGACAGTCCCTGCAAAACGCTAACAGCTTCTGGAATACAGTCAGCGGTGGCGAGGTACAGGATGGAGTAGTACGTCTTACCTGGGGCAGCTACCCGAGATTTCTTCTGCCGGATGGCAGTGTCTGGACCTTTACCAAAGATGTACTGGACGGACTGATTCAGATTACTGCTGCGGATACCACCCGGCTTCACACATTAACAGAGGAGCTGAAGGAGAAAAATATCGATCTGGCGGCGTTAAATTTACGTCTTAGAAAATACAGAGAAAATGTAGAGGAATTGACCCGTTCCAGAGAACGTCTGGAAACCAAAGCCCGTATTCACAGCGAACTGGGACAGGCATTACTGGCAACCAGACGTTACCTGGCGGAGCAGGACAGCAGCCAGAAACCGCCGGTAGACCTGTGGAAGCAGAATATTTCCGGTCTGCGGATGGAAGCAGAGCTGCAGAGCGAGGAACCATCCTTTGAGATGCTGATGCGTGTTGCCGGAGCTTCCGGCATAACCATAAAAATCGACGGATCGGTGCCGGAGCAGAAAACCGCGAAAAAGCTTTTCTGTGTGGCGGCTATTGAGGCCATGACCAATGCGGTGCGGCATGCCGGTGCGAAAACGCTTCGGATTACGGTAAAAGAACAGGAAAACTGTTCGCATATTATATTTACCAATGACGGAACCACTCCGAAACAAGAGATTACAGAAGGCGGAGGTCTGTGTTCTCTGCGCAGAAAAATAGAAAGCACAGGCGGTTTTATGACAGTGGAATGGCAGCCGGAATACAGGCTTATCATAGAACTGGTAAAAGAAAGGGAAGAGGACAAATGACACATGTATTGTTAGTGGAAGATGACCCAATGGCTCGTCAGCTCATGGAAATATACATAAACAAAAGCGAGAAATATACCCTGGTACAATCGGTGGAAAGTGCGGCACTGACAGAGTTTTGCTGCCGTACCAACCAGATTGACCTGATTCTGATGGATGTGTGTACAGCCATGAATGCCAGCGGCTTAGAGGCAGCAGAGCGTATGAAACAGATGTTTCCGGGGATAAAAATTATTATTATTACCAGCCAGCCGGAGTATACCTTTATTGACCGGGCAAAGGCTGTCGGTGTGGACAGCTTCTGGTATAAAAGTGCTTCCGCAGAAGAAATTCTGGTGGTTATGGATCGCACCATGGAGGGCGAGCAGGTGTATCCTGACAAGACACCGATTCTGAAGCTTGGCGCTGCGGTGAGCAAGGATTTTTCCCACCGGGAGCTGGAGGTATTAAGAGAAGTAGTGGCAGGAGAAACTGATGCCGCTATAGCTGAAAAGCTGAGTATGTCCCTGCGGACAGTAAAAGACCACATCCAGTCCCTGAAAGGAAAAACTGGTTTCCGCAACCGCACGGAGCTGGCGGTCCGGGTCAGAGAAAGCGGACTGGTGATCAATGATATCAAATAACTGTAAGGGAAGCAAAGTCATGAAAAATGTCATCGGAAGATGGCATTTTTTTGTCCCTTTTTTAAATTATGCACTAAAGTACGATGTGTGAAAAAAAACATTTTGGTAAAGTGATAATAGAAAAAATGGTAATATATTCCCTTGTAGAGGAAGAGAGAATGAAACAACGGATAAAAGAGCATTTTGTAGACTGTTCGGATAAAAACGGCTTTTGCTTTTCCTTAACCTGTACCATATGCGGCACGGTGTGGAAAAGTACCTTAATGAAACCGGAGGTATCCACGGCGGTAAAGCGGCTGTATCAAAACGAATATAACCGTGCCAGGGAGGCGGCCTATCTGGAGGCTGCAACAGCCTTTACCGGCTGTCGCCTGTGTGAAGCCCCGGTATGTAAAAAATGCATGGTTTTAATGGGAGATATGGAAGTATGCAGCAGCTGTGCCAGGCGGCTGCGGAGCAAATTATAGGAAGAGGAGGGACCGACGATGAAAAAATGGATGGCAGCAATTGGATTGGTTTTGCTTATGCTGGTGGGAGTGATGCCGATAACAGTAAAGGCTGCAGCGCCTGCGGTGTCAGGTTCTGTATGGGTAGGTGGAGAAGAGTTAAAAAATATCGGCGACTTTGTAAAAAGCAGCGATGGTAACGGAGGCCAGGCAACACTGTATGCTACCTCGATCGGTCCGGCTCTTGTGTTGGATAATTATGTGTATGAGGGTGACGGCTATGAATACGACACAGGATGCTATGCCGGTATTTATTATGCCGCCAATAATCCGTTGTATATTATTCTAGGTACCGATATAAATGGAATAGCATCTGAAAATTCGATTACCATAACTGCTGAAAATGCAACAGAAAGCTATGGAATTTTTATTAACACCAATTATACAAACAATTTGTTTATTGATGGAAGTATGAATAATGCGGCTGATGCATTAACGGTAATTGGCGGAGTGGCAACCAATCAAAGCAGTGGTATAAAAGTAACTAACGGATTAAAGAATAATTCAAAGTATTCAACCAATGTAGCAGTATATACATCTGAAGGCGCAGAATCTACCACTATGCTCTATATAGATGGTAATTTTACAGTAAATGCTATTGGTGGAGCAGTAAGTGGTGAAGGTGCTTACAGTGCCGGTATGGATTTGGTTCAGGGTGGTAATTGGAATGAATCGGTTTTTGACAAAGGAACCTTCTATGCCACCGGTGGAGAAGCAAGTAATGGTATATCCTATGGAATAAAAAATAGTGTGGTCAATGATGCTACTGATTTATATTTTGAATTTACCGGAGCAACCGTAACCGCTGCCGGCGGCACTGCCAAGAGCGGGTCCTATGGCATTGTCGGTAAAGAAGTAGTCATTACCGGCGGCACGGTAACGGCGAACGCCGGCAACACCACCGGTGGAACTGAAACAAGCACTTCTGCCGGTATTTCCTGTACCATACTTACTGTTTCCAGCGGTACTGTAAATGCCACCGGCGGCAAGGCAGAAGGATATGCATTCCCTAATAGCTACGGCATTAATTGTATTGGTGCGGCAACCTTTTCCGGCGGTGAAATAGCAGCTACCGGCGGAACGGCATCCTATGAAAACCTTACCGGAACTCAGTTTGAGGCCAATACCTATGGCATCTATGCGGAGACTATGACATTTTCCGGTGCAAATGTAACTGCCATCGGCGGAACCTGCGGAGGACATGTTTCGGGAGCTTCCAGAAGTTTACGTTACAGCTATGGCTGCTACGGTGATATCACCATGACCTCCGGCTCCTTAACTGCCACCGGCGGAAATTTATTGATGGAAGACAGTACTACAGGAGGAAGATATAGTTACGGTATTTACGGAGGTATAACAGCCGGCGGCGGAACCATCAATGTCACCGGCGGAAATACGATTGGCGGCAATAGTTATGGTATTTATCTCAATAAAGACAGTACTTTTTCCGGAACAGCAGTGGTTACTGCATCAACGAAGACAGAAAGCACCGACGATTACCGATATGGCATCTATGCAAAGGAAGTCTATGCTGATATGGCTATGACAATATCTGTGGAAGGTTCAGCCAGTGTAACTGCTACGGTAGCAGAAGCAGCAAGACTTGGTACTTCCGGTATTTACGTTAACAGTGGCTACATTACATTTATACAGACCGGAGGCACAGTTGTCGCATCTGCACCAACGAAGGATGATAATCAAGCCGGTGCATATTTTATAAACGCAAACATTTCCGGCGGAACATTTGATGCCACTGCAAAAACCATGGCATTTTATGCATATGAACTGAACCTTACCGGAGGCGTTATAACAGGTACCGCAAACAGCACCTTGGAAGATACCTTGGTGGTGGATTCCACCGGTATCCAAATCGGTGCCCTTACCATGACAGGCGGAAGTATTACCGGTCAAGGCGGAAAAAGCTCAACAAGCGCTAGTTACGGTGTGAGGATAGTGAGCTCCGCCAACGTATCCGGCGGTACCATTACAGGCACCGGTGGACGTGTATCCAGTGAAACTCTGGGCGTTATGTCCTATGGTATTGAAGCACCTAATCTGACCCTTTCCGGCGGTACAGTAACCGGCACTGCAGGCCAGGCGTCCAGCTCTAGCATCGGTGTTTACATTACCAGTAGTGCCATCATCAGCAAGGATGCAAAGCTTATGGGGCAGGGAGGAATATCCGACTGTAGCAACACCATCGGTATTTTTGGAAAGAATATGTCCGTTGCAGATTCCGCCATTGTAACAGGCACCGGTGGTCAGGCATCGGCAGGCAACAGCACCGGTATTTCATTAAGTGGAGATTTTGCCATGAGCGAAGGCTCAAGTGCTCAGGTAACCGGTAACGGAGGTGAAGGTGATAGCAGCAGAGGAATGTATTTTTCCTGCAGCAGCAATTCTTTGGCAGGAGGAACCCTGACCGCAACAGGCGGCGCATCATATACAACAGAAAGCCTTGGTATATATATATATTATTATGATTTCCTGATGGACGGAACGCTTGTTACAGCAACGGGTGCCACAAGTGCTGTTGGAGGCGATGATAAATTAGTATATTCTGAAGCAATGGTTGCAAGCACCGATATGAATGGAACAAATCCGGTAACACTGCAAAGCGGAAGCCATTCGGTTTCTTCCCTGACGAAGTATAAATACCTGAAGGCGGGAACCATCGGTCAGTTGGGTGTTACACCGGGCAAGAGAGACATTTCCGACGCAGTAATCAATCTGGGACCGACTCTTACCTATAACGGTTCCGGGCAAACCATGACGGTTTCCTCCGTAATGCTGGGAGGCGTGGATCTGTTGGCAAACGGCTTTGTAACGGTTACCGATAACATTGCAACTGACGTGGGTACCTATTCCCTGAAGGTAATAGCAAAGGAAGAGTCTCTTTATACAGGAAGTGCCACAAAGGAATTTACCGTGAAGCCAATGAGCATTACACCTGTCGTAACAGTAAAGGAAACTTCCTATCCTTATAAATCCACCATTGATCCGTCTGACGTTATCGTGAAATACGGAGAAACAGAGTTGGTTTTAGATAAGGATTACACAATATATTTTTCTTACACCAGCACCGTTGGTGAGAATGCCGGTTATGTTGAAGTTCAGAGTAAAGACGGCAGTAATTATTACTGGAATGGTACAGTCATGGGCACCTTCACGGTGGGAAAGGTAGAAAACCCGGTAGTGGTAACAACACCGGTAACGGTAATCCGTGGCGGCAATTGGGTTAATTTGAATTACAGCAATAATCAGGCCGGTACTACTCCAAGCTATTCCTTTGACGGGGATGCTTTGGGATGTACGATAACGAACGGAACCTTGACCTCCGGTGATGCGGCGGGCACGGTAACTGTGAAAGTGACCTTCCCTGCAAGTGAGCAATATAACGAAGCAGTTAGAACCATCACCGTAACGATAACGGACAAGAATACGGCAGAGCTTAGTGGGGTATCTCTCGCAGATGCAGACTACAAATACAAGGACGAAACCAAACTTGCTCAAGTATATCATTCCGAGCCGGGTTCAAGGGTCAAAGAGGATATCATAGAATATTCCGGCACCACACGGAGCGGTGCAACATACGCAAGAAGCACCACCCCGCCAACTCAGGCCGGCAATTATACGGTGCATGTAACCTACGAAACGAAGGACACCATTTACACCGGCAGCGATGACTTTGTAATTCGGCCGAAGGACATTTCTTCTTTGGTAACGGTAACCTTGGGCGAAGCACTGACCTATAATGGCACAGAACAAACCCAGACGGTTGCGAAAGTATATGATGCTAATGCAGACTATACCTTTGATGAAACGGAGTACGACATTACAGGTAATAAACAAACCGATGCCAGCAATTACTATAGTCTGGACATTAGCGGCAAAGGTAATTTTACCGGAACGAAGACAGTGAGTTACACGATTGCAAAGGCCATCCCGACATTGGGGGACTTTGAGATTCCACCCTACGATGCCACTGTGGATTATACCGGAGCAGAGGTAATACTTCCTCTGCCTACCACAAATAAGATTGGCATGGGTGACACGTATATTGAAACATACGTAAGAGATGCCGGAACTTATGCTGTAACCTTTAAAGTATACGAGGGTGTTAACTATACAGCTGCCACAGGTCTTGTTTACGGAACCTTAACGGTAAATCAGATAGATCGCCCGACAACCATAACTAATGCAGAGGTAATTCTTGGTGGCAATGAAATTAATCTGGATAACTATGTCAGTACAGAGGGATCCCCTGCAAAAGCCTATGAAATTGTTGGTGAGAAGCATGGATGCAGCATCAGCAACGGCGTTTTCACCTCCGGAAGCGAAGCTTGCACTGTAACGGTTCAGGTAACCCTGGAGGGAAACAAAAACTATAAGGCTACTGTTAAGACGTTCAACGTTACAGTAAAGGCAAAGAATACAGCGTCTCTTACGGTAACCCAGGACGATGTAGAGTACGACTTTGGTAAAGAGATATGGGATCTTTCCCCGGATTTTGATGGTCAGGCGGGCACCCTGGTCAGCCAGACTATGGTATATGAGGGTACATTATGGAACGGTTCTTCTTACGCAAGTAGCGAAACAAAACCGACCCAGGCCGGCACTTATACGGTGACGGTAACCTATGAATCAGAGGATACCATCTATACCGGCAGCACTATCTTTAAGGTTAACCCAAAGAAGATCACCGGCGATATAACGCTGGGTGACGCGCTGACCTATACCGGTGCACCTCTGACCCAGACCATTGCCCAGGTTCAAACCGGAGATTATACCTATACGGAAGCGGATTATGATATCTCGGGTAATGTACAGACCAATGCGGGACAATATATATTGACGCTTACCGGTAAAGGCAATTTTACCGGAACGATGAGTGCATATTATACCATTGCAAAGGCAATACCGCAGCGTTCCGACTTTGACATACCGGAGCTTATAGCCGTGGATTATACCGGAGAGGAGATTACGGTAGGACTTCCTACTTCTATAAGGGACGGCATGGGAGAGGTGTATCTGACAGGAGGTAATGGTATCATAAATGCCGGAAGTCACAAGATTACCTTTGGCGTACATAGGGGCCAAAATTATGAGGCTGCCAGCGGATTCGAATACGGCACCTTAACGGTAAATAAGGTGGCTCATCCGATGAAAGTTACCAATGCAATCGTGGGAATCGGTTATAAGAATATTGACCTGTCTACCCGTGTCACCACAGAATTCGGCTATTCCGTAACCTTTGAATTTGTAACGCCTGAAGAGGAGAGACTTGGCTGTCAAATTAACGGTGCAACCTTTACCTCCGGAAAGGAACTCGGCACCGTGACGGTTCGGGCAACCGTTTCGGAAGGAACTAACTATCTTGAAACCAGCAAGACCTTTACCGTTACCGTGGTAGAAGAAGGCGGCGTTAAAGTCTGGGGTGTTATTACCAGTTCCGGCAACAGCAATGATGAAACTACTATTCAGTTGATTCAGGACGATGTAGTGAAATACGAGATGACGAAAGTAGGTAATAGCCCTACGTATACCTTTGACGGTGTAGCAGCAGGTACGTATACCTTGAGAATCAGTAAAGCGAATCATCTGACCCACGAGCAGGAAATTACGGTGGCGTCGGAGGATGTGCATGTTGAGACGGTGGAGTTGAAGCTGTATAAATTTGGCCAAACTGCTCAAATTCGATTAATTGAGCCTTGGGGATTGAAGGCAAATGTGCGAGTGCATGACGGTGTTGCGGCAAACATCGATTATTCTGAATTATTTGACTACGGAGTATATTTTATTCGAGCAAGTGATTTGGATGTTGAAGGAGCTACACAAGAAACACTTACGATAGAAAATATTATCAGAGATGGTGACGTCACGCATATGGCGAAGGATAGCGGCGTTACTGTTGAAGGAAATATGTTGACGGCAATTTATGATAAAAAGCTTTATACATATGAATTTTCGGACTCTATCTTTGTGTTGTTTTATATAGTTCCTTCAGAAGGTGACAGTAGGATATATGCACCAATTCGTGAAAGAAATATGAGCGAGTTGATTAATACAAGAAAGGACGATAGCGTTAATTTCACGGCGAATGAAAGACTTGTATTTACCTATATGAGTAAGCTGGAAGCAGATATTTTGGATTATCGTTCGGATTTTGAGAATCCAAGCGTATCTCCTGAACAAAATGCCCCTACATTGAGCGAAAATCCTTTGAGTGGGGTAATAGCAAATACTGGAACGTATTCTTTTGGCCATACCGTACAAATTCGACTAATCGAACCGTGGGGATTAAAGGTAAATGCCCGGGTATACACAAAAGGAATGTCCAGCTCCGAAAGCATAGATTACGCTGAACTGGTAGATTATGGTGTTGTTATTGTCATGGATAATAATACATCCATTTCAACGCCGGAGGAATTATTAGCGAGATCGGATGCGTATGTCTTTAGCAAGGCGAATGGTGAGGCACAAGTAAATGGAACTGTAATCACGGCAGCATTTACAAAAGATATATATACTTATTTGTTAAATTCCAATGTGTACGTTATGTTTTACATAGAGGACGCAGAGGGGTATCATTTCGGTGCAGTAAAAGAACGTAATGTATATGAGCTGATGAAGACAAGAAGAGATGATACCAGTGGCTCATTTACTGAAAAAGAAAAAGCGCTATTTGATGATATGGTAAATCTGTACGATGCAGTAACTATATATCGTGCTGATTATATTAACTAAATTTATAGAAAGGAGAAAATATTTAATGAAGAAGTATGCTGAAGTTCCGGAAATGGAGATTGTTCGCTTTGATGCAGAAGATGTCATCACTACCTCCTCTGATGGTGAATGGAGTGGCGGCGGTGAAGAAGACTAAGGAATAGTTTCCGGGTTAATAAGGTGGTAAGTCTCTTCTTCTGAGGAGACTTACCTCTACTTTTTTATTCAATAAAGGAGTACTTGCTGTGACGACTATAACCCTTTCTCTCGCAGGTTTCTGCGTGGAAATAAACGCAATATATCCCTCCACCCGTACCTTCTGCCGCGATTATCTGTGCGAAGGAGTACCGGAATTTTCCATAACCATCTCCCCGGAGGATATCGTCTTCGAGCGGGAAAAGAGTGAAAAAGAAGATTTGATGGAAGGGATTCCGGTGCGGCAGTTTTCCGATGAGTATCTGGAAACTCTGGCAGTATATCGGAAAATCTGTGCAAAGCTGTTAGAACGGGAAACCTTACTCTTTCATGGCTCTGCCATTGCGGTGGACGGTGTGGCGTATCTGTTTACCGCCAAAAGCGGTACTGGCAAGTCTACCCATGCGGCTTTGTGGCGGCAGGTATTTGGAGAACGGGCGGTTATGATCAATGATGATAAACCGCTGTTAAAGCTTACGCCGGATGGAGTGCTGGTGTGCGGTACCCCCTGGAATGGTAAGCACGGTCTTGGTTGCAACAGGATGGTTCCGCTAAAGGCCATCTGCATTCTGGAGAGGGCAGAGCAGAACCGTATCACTTCGATAGATGTAGCGGAAGCCCTGCCGATGCTGTTACAGCAGTCCTTCCGCACCGGCACAACGGAGGGAACTATATTGTTATTTAATATTTTGGACAAACTGACCCAAAAGGTGCAGCTGTACCGTCTGGGCTGTAATATGGATCCTCAGGCGGCTATGGTTGCCTATGAAGGAATGAAAGGATAAAACGATGAAATTAAAAGAAGGCTTTGTATTACGAACCATCTCTGGTCAGACGGTAGTGATCCCTACCGGTGAAGATCTGGATTTAAGTATGATGATCAAATTGAATGATACCGGACGTTTTATATGGGAGCATCTGGAAAAAGGGACAGAAATAGAAGAGCTGGTAGAGGATATGCTGGAGGAATATGATGTGTCCCGGGAAACGGCAGTAGAGTATATTGAACAGTTCGTACAGAAGGTAAAAGCAAATGGATTCCTCGCCTGAATATATGATAGCCGGAGATGAGCTGGTAGCATTGATCAAGGAAAGGCTGGGAGCAGGACAAAAGGTCCGCTATCTGCCGTTTCGTGGTGTCAGTATGTTGCCTATGCTGAGGCAGAAAAAGGATTCTGTGGAATTATCTCCATTGCCGGAACGGCTGAAACCCTATGATTTGCCCCTCTATCAGAGAAAAGATGGACAATTGGTAATGCACCGGGTGGTGGCGGTAAAGGAAGATTATTATGTTTGCTTAGGCGATAATACAGAAATGTTTGAAAAAATATATCCGGATCAGATGATTGGCGTTGTGTCTGCTTTTAAGCGGGGTGAGAAGCGCATTGAGGTTTCAAATCCCGGATATCAGTTGTATTGCCGTCTGTGGAGACCTCTGCGTCCTATGCGTAAGGGTTACAAACTGACAAAGTGTTTGGCAAAGAAGTGCCTGAGAAAACTTCTGGGGGAGCGTGTGTGATGAAAAAAACTGCAATCTCCTGGATGTTGAAGCACATTCGAAATCATATCCCAGATCTGATACTGATGGTGTCGGTAGATGTGATCCATGCATTGTTTTGGGTTATCTTTGCACTGGGAACCCAGCAGGTCATTGATAGCGCAGTCAGTGGCGATCAGAGTGCTTTTCTTTCGGCCGCATTACAGCAGGCAGTCATTTGTATCGTCTTGAGTACAACGGTATGGAATATATCGGAGCGGAAGATTTGACGTTTTCTTATAATCGTGACATTGTGCTTTCAAGCGCAGAGTTCTCGTTGCCAAAAGGCGCTTTTGCTGTTGTTACCGGTCCGTCAGGTGTGGGGAAAAGTACAGTGCTAAAATTAATGCTCGGTGTATTCAAGGCAAAACAAGGGCGAGTGTTTTTGAAATGTAAAGAAGAAAGGATATCCCTGGATCGCAGCACACGCAGATTGTTTGCTTATGTTCCGCAAGGAAATCTGTTGTTTAGCGGAACTTTGAAAGAGAATTTGCTGGTCGTAAAGCCTGATGCTACGGAAGAGGATCTTCAGCGTGCAGTTTATGTTAGCGCGATGGATGAATATCTGTATCAGCTTCCGCAGGGACCGGATACTACTCTTGGTGAAAACAGTGCAGGGCTTTCTGAAGGGCAATCTCAGCGCCTGGCTATTGCAAGAGCGATATTGGGTGATGCGCCGATCCTTTTGCTTGATGAAGCTACTTCAGCATTGGATGCAGCAACAGAAGAACTTGTCCTGGAGCGTATCAGATCGCTGCCGGGTAAAACCTGTATTGCTGTAACACATCGGCCTGCAGCAGTTTCGTTGGCAGATTGGGAAATTAGAATTCAAGGGCATAAGCTGCAGTGTATTCATCATGCTGGAATCGATATTGAAGGATGAGGATGTTAGAAAATGAACCAGACAGAGAATAAAAGTAGTACAAAGTCAGACATGTTACAAAATGGGCTAGATATGATCTATCTTACCGTCTGTGCTTTGTGGGATGTGACTCCGCAAAAGAAAATGATGGATAAGATGAAGCTTTCTGAAGTGTATCGTATAGTAAAATATCAGTCTATGGCGGCAGTGGCATGTTATGGTCTTGAGAAATGGTTATGCAGTTCGGAAGGAATGCACCAGGAGATTGAAGCAGAACTCCTGACTAAATGGAAACAGACCCGGGATATGGCGATACGTAAGAATGCTATGCTGGATTTGTCCAGAGAATCACTTTTTGCTTATTTTGAGGAACAGGGCATCTGGTATATGCCGCTGAAAGGTTCTATTCTGAAGGATATGTATCCAAGATTGGGAATGCGTCAGATGGCAGATAATGATATTTTGATCGATGTTACAGAGAGTAATGTGCTGGAAAATGTCTCCTGCGAATTTGAAAATGGTAAAAAATATCTATTAGTTGGGAAGAGTGGCGTGGGAAAATCGACGTTGATAAAACTTTTGTTAGGAAAGGAGGCAAGGACGTCAATTGGAGCGGAGATAATGACGGTGCAAGTCGACGGAGATTTCGATTTGTATCGTTTTTTTATGGAATGTCACGAAGAATTGTACAAATGTATTCATGGATACAAAAATAATTGTATTTATAAATACAAAAAACTTGAAATAATTGGAAAAGCATAGTATAATTTATGATAAATAATTTTAATAAAGAAGGAGTTATACTTATGAAAAAATTATTATCTTTAGTTTTAGCTACTCTTATGGTATTAAGTTTAGTAGCTTGTGGTGGTAGCACAACAGAAACTGCAAAAGCGTCCAAGATGACTATGGGTACTGGTGGTACAAGCGGTACATACTATGGCTACGGCGGTGTTTTGGGTCAGTACATTAAGAACAACGCAGGTATTGATGTTGTTGTTGTTTCTACAGACGGTTCTAAAGCAAACATTCAGGGTATCGATGCTGGTGACTACCAGTTGGGTACGGTTCAGTCTGACGTTATGGCTTATGCTTGGGAAGGCACACGTTCTTTCGAATCTGACGGTGCACTTAAGTCTATCCGCGTTGTTGCTGGTTTATATGCTGAATCCGTTCAGTTAGTTACTATGGATCCGGAAATCAAATCTGTTGCTGACTTAGCCGGCAAATCCGTTTCTATCGGTGCTCCGGGCTCTGGCGTTTACTTCAATGCAATTGACGTATTAACAGCTGCTGGTCTTACAGAAGATGACATCAAAGCTCAGTATCAGTCTTTCGCTGACTCTGCTGACGCTTTAAAGGATGGCAAGATTGATGCGGCATTCATCGTTGCAGGTGCTCCTACTCCAGCAATCACAGAACTTTGCACAACAAATGCTGCTTACTTAGTTCCAATTGATGGCGATGTTGCTACAAAGTTAATGGCTGATTGTCCATTCTACACAGCATACACCATTCCGGCAGGTACATATCCGGGTCAGGAAGCTGATGTTACTACAGTTACTGTTAAGGCTACTTTAATTGTAGATGCAAATGCTTCTGAAGCTGATGTTTACGCACTTACAAAAGCAATCTTTGATAACATTGATGCAATCAAAGCTGAAAATGCAAAAGGTGCAGAACTTAGTATTGAAAACGCAACAAGCGGTATGACAGCTCCATTCCACAAGGGTGCTGCTAAGTACTTTGCTGAAGCAGGCGTGGAAGTTGTAACAGAATAATCTGCTTTATAAAAAGGAGAAGATTCATGACTTTATTTAAAAAGAAAAGACAGCCGGAAGTCATCGAACCAATGGACTTAGATGCAGTTATGAAAAAGTATGACCAGGAATCCAACGTAAGGATTTGGGAAGGTACACCAAAGGTTTTAGTAAGTACCGTATTGGTTGTTTTTTCACTGTTCTGTATTTATGTAACCTTATTTGCAACTTGGTTAGAGGAACTTCGTTTAACAACCTTCGTGGCATTTATTATTTTCATTGGATTTCTCGTTTTTCCGGCGCGTAAGGGAACGCAGAAAGTTAATCATATGCCATGGTACGATGTGGTACTGATGTTACTTGGTACAGGTTCTTTTCTCTACTATGCAGTGAACGCAAGAGCTATTATTCAGCAGGGCAGTCGCTTTGAAATATATCAGATTGTAATCGGTATTGTTGGTATTTTGGTATTGATGGAATTATGTCGCCGTAGTGTGGGTCTTCCTATTCTGATTGTGGCAAGTGCTTTCATAGTATACGCTTTGGTTTGGGGCCTGAACAACCCATCTCTTTGGGGCAAAATCAACTATTCCGTTCGTTACCTTTTCTATGGCAAAGAAGGTATTTTGTCTACCCCGATTAATGTATGTTCGAAATTTATAGTGGTATTTATTATATTTGGTGCTTTCTTAGAAAGAACCGGTGTTGCAGATTTCTTTATTCAAATTTCCAATGCTATCGTTGGCGGTTTCTCAGGCGGTCCTGCAAAAGTAGCCGTTGTTGCCAGCGCTTTGGAAGGTATGGTTTCCGGTTCTTCCGTAGCCAATACAGTTGGTTCCGGTTCCGTTACCATTCCACTTATGAAAAGGACCGGCTACAAGCCGGAATTTGCTGCAGCTGCAGAAGCTAGTGCATCTACTGGCGGACAGATTATGCCTCCAATTATGGGTGCTGCAGCTTTCCTTCTGGCAGACTATGTAGGTGTACCTTATAGCAATATTGCTGTAAAGGCCATTTTACCTGCGGTATTGTATTTTGCAGGTATCTTTATCGCAGTTCACTTAGAAGCCAAAAAAGAAGGTCTTCGTGGTTTATCCAGAGAAGAATTACCTCGCTTGAAACCACTTTTAAAGAAGATTTATCTTTTATTCCCGTTGGCTCTTTTGATTTACTTAGTAGGTACCAGCACACGTTCTATTCAATATGCTGCTGCTATTTCTATCGTTGCAGCCATTGTAGTAGGTATTTTAAATAAAGATAACCGTATCGGTTTCAAGAGTATTTTTGAGGCACTCGCTGCGGGTGGTAAAGGTATGATTACCGTTGCTGCTGCTTGTGGTGTAGCTGGTATCATTGCAGGTACTTTGACGATGACTGGTCTTGCTAATATTATGATTAATGGTATCGTTACGTTAGCCGGCGATAAAATTATCATTGCACTTTTCTTGACCATGCTTTGCTGTATCGTACTTGGTATGGGTGTGCCAACAACAGCAAACTACTGTATTATGGCAGCCACTTGTGCGCCAATTTTAGTAAGAATGGGAGTGCCTTTAATCGCAGCTCACTTCTTCGTATTCTACTTTGGTATCGTAGCTGACTTAACGCCTCCTGTTGCATTAGCCGCTTATGCAGGAGCAGCAATTGCTCAGGCAAATCCTATGAAGACCGCTATAACAGCAACAAAGCTTGCAATTGGTGCTTTCATCGTTCCATATGTATTTGCATTAAATCCTGCGATGCTATTTGTAGATACAACAGCCGGGGAAGTTATTTTGATTTGTATTACTTCTCTGGTGGGTATCTTTGGTGTATCCTCGGCTTTGGAAGGATATTTATTCCACAATATGCCATGGTATCAGAGAATTCTTTCTTTGGTAGGTGGTTTGTTATTAATCTATCCGGGTCTTGCTACTGATATAATCGGTCTTTTGCTCGTTGGAACAACTGTAACATTGCAATTTATTGCCAAGAAAAAAGTGACCATTACTAATTAGTATAAAATTTTTAAAATCGGGTAGGAAGTAGATAAAATAATTATCTGCCTCCTACCCGATTATACAATATATTTAATACGTTTGCGTGTGAAAGAATATGGCGTAATTTTATAAGGAAATGAGGTAATAACATTATGAAAAATAAAAAGTGGAATAAATTTGGTAAGTTAACAGAAAAATGCTACCTTAATATGATTGGGGCAGAAAAAGACGGAAGCTGTTGGGAACAGGCATTTGAGCTTCTGATGGAAATTATCCGTGAGGAAAGGGAACAGAATCCAAACTATGCACCTGAGTTGGAACTGTTGGATGATGCTACCGATTATGCGTATGATATTCAGGGGTGGTTGGAGGACTGCCTGGATGAAATTGATATGCGCGAAAATTATAAGGCATTGTTAAATATGTGCAACAGCCTATTGGACATGTTCGGATGGCCGGAGTATACAGACTCAGATATTAAATTCCGAAAGGCTGCTGTAATGGCGAGGCTTGGTCAAAAGAAAGAGGCTGCAGAATTTTGTAAAAAATGGCTGCACAAAGAGCCGGAAAATTTGATTGCCGCATGTGCTGGTGTGTATGCTTTCATTGAAGTAAAGGCATTTGAGGAAGCAGATAAATTAGTGGAACAGTTTATCCCGGATAAAACTCAGTGTTCAGAAGAAAATGATATGATGTTTGTAGCTGCATCTATCTTATATCAGGTAACTGGAAGGAAGAAAGAGAAAAAGATTGTAGAAAAAGCGTTGAAAACGTATGAGGAATATCTGGAAGAATATTTTGAGTCTCCGGAGTTTGATGATGAGGAATATTGGGATGGAGAGTTACCTTTTTAAATCTACCCAAATCAGTAAGGAAGCGCTTCAGGAACAAGAATTGGCAAAGCTTGTGTTGGACTTGAAGAGAGCGGAGGAACGTGCTGACAGGGAAGGCTGGATTGATGCAGATGATTTGAATACATTTTTAGGTTAACTAGGATTGGTAAAAGGTCGGTACATGCGGATGAAACAGAACGCTTTGCCTCCCTTTTCTTGATGAAGTGCTTTTTTGTGTTGACAAAACTATAAAACTGTGATAATTTAAATGAAAATTTAGAAAGGAACTACGACAATGACAGTTAGAATTTTTGCTCTTAATATTAATACTGTTACTATGCACGACGTAGATACCATGTATTGGTATTCGTCGGGCTTGGATTGTCGTACCCAAATTTCGGTATAGTCTATCATTGGATTATAGGATATTAGGATAATGACGATGCAAGTCGAAGGATATTTCGATTTGTATCGTTTTTTTATATCTATATGGAGGTAGAATCATGGAAAGAATGGAAGCGCTGACAAACTATTACACGACACACAACGAAGATGCACGTCTGGCACCTAAGCGTGGCATGGTCGAGTTTCTGACCACAATCCATTATGTGGAAAAGTATTTGGAACCCGGTATGCGTATTCTTGAGGTCGGTGCAGGTACCGGTCGATATTCTCACTATTTTGCTCAGAATGGTTATGACGTGGATGCTGTGGAACTGATGGAGTGCAATATTGAAGTATTCAAAGCTAATACGAAGGATGGAGAAAGAATTACTGTTCAGCAGGGCGATGCGGTAAATCTTCAAAACATTGTTTCTGACCAGTATGACATTACGCTTTTATTGGGGCCCATGTATCATCTCTATACCGAAGCGGATCAGTTTGCGGCCATGAGTGAGGCAATTCGTGTAACAAAGAAGGGAGGCATTGTTTTCGCAGCTTATTGCAATAATGATATTACTGTATATCACTTTGGATTTTTACGTGGTGGGTTTAACTTAGAAGGACATAACGAATTGATTGATTTTGAAACATTCAAGCTTAATTCAACGCCAAAAGAGATATTTGCTCTTTATCGTCAGGAAGATGTCAATGAGCTGATGAGTCATTTCAACACTGAAAGATTGCACTATGTAGGAACGGATATGCTGACACGCTTTATTGGCAATGCGGTTGATGAAATGGATGCGAAGACTTTTGAGATGTATATGAAGTATCATCTTTGCATCTGTGAGCGCAAAGATATGGTTGGTGCAACTGCACATATGTTAGATGTTTTTAGAAAGGAATAGAACAATGAGTATATCAATTAGAATTACGAGCCCATCAGAAGTTGAGGAATTATCCCAAATACAAAAAGCAGCATTTAAACCTTTATATGAAAAATATCATGATGCAGGAAATCCCTACCTAAGAGGAAAAGATGATATTTTGCGGCGACTAAATAAAAGATTTCGACAATTTACAATATATTATAAAGAAAAAATTATTGGTGGAATTTTTTATTGGGTTAGCGGCACAAGGCCACATGGAATGGAATTAAAAGATGGTGAGTACTATCTGGGAAGAATTTACATACATCCTGAGTATCAGAACAGGGGAATTGCAAGAGATGCAATCCTTCTGTGCGAAAAAGAGTTTCCCGATGCAAGATGTTATTATGTTGATTTTCCAGAGGATATGGAGAAAAACCGTAGGTGTTACAAAAAAGCTGGTTACAAAGATACTGATGACAGAATCTGTATGGAAGGTGCTCCTGCACTCGCTATGTTTCAAAAGACAGCAAGTGATGTGTTAGAACCTGCAGGTGTTACGCTGCCGATGATCTATGAGGTGGATAAAAACGAATTACAAGAGTGTCTTGATGTCATTCATCAGAGTTTCAGCACCGTGGCTGAACAGTTCAGTCTGACACAGGAAAACTGCCCAAAGCATACCAGCTTCATTCCATTATCGTTCCTTGAGACCCAGATGAACGGGGGATGGCATATGTACGCACTGTATGCCGGCAAGAAAATAATCGGATATATGTCTCTGTCTAAAGAAGGCGATAACGCCTTCGAACTTCATAACCTTGCTGTATTACCGGAGTACCGACACAAGGGATTTGGTAAGCTTTTGCTTGATCATGCAAAGAAAGTTGTGAAATCTTGGGGTGGTAGTACTATTAAAATTGGTATTATCGAAGAAAGTACTGTGTTGAAGAACTGGTACATAGACAATGGTTTTGTACATACCGGAACAAGGAAATTTGATCATCTGCCGTTTACAAGTGGATACATGGAAAGGAGAGTGTAAGATTATGCAGTATGCAATTGAATTGTTTTTTAACGAAGAAATGGAAAAGGAGCTTTTTCATTATGCTCAAAGAATTGCTGAAGAAAAACTCAGTACCAAATATCTTGAATGGAAAACAAGACCTCACATTACGCTGGCTTGCTTTAATGACGTGGATGAAAAGACATGTATTGAAAGATTGACATTATTTGCACAAAAACAGAAAAAACTACCGGCATATATTGGTTCTTTGGGGATGTTTACCGATACAAAAACGATTTTTGCCTCTCCTATTATGACAAGTTCGATGTACCAAATTCAAAGAGAAATCCATGATTATTTGAGTGATTTCGATACACGAGGATGGGAGTGGTATTTGCCGGATCGGTGGGTGCCGCATTGTGGTATAGCTCTTATGAAGGAAGACGATGAGGAAGCATATTACAAGGCATGTGATTTAGTTTTACGTGAGTTCGAGAAAATAAATGGTAAATTCGCAGCAATTGGATTGGTTAAAGTCTCATTCCCAGTAGAAGAGATTTTTACAGTTGAATTGAAGGGAGAATAACAATGATATTTGAGGAAAAGAAAATAATCTTAAAGAACGGACAAACAGCAATCTTAAAGAGTCCGTGCGTGGAAGACGCAGAAAAGATGCTGAACTATATCAAAAAAGCATGTGGTGAAACGGAGTTTCTCTTACGCTATCCGGAAGAGTGGGATATCAGCATAGAGAAAGAGGAAGCTTGGGTAAAGCGGTTGCTTGCCGCTCCTGATACACTAGATATTGCCTGCTATATTGATGGTGAAGTTGCCGGAAACTGTGAGATCACTTTTCGAGGAGGAATGAAAACCTCTCATCGAGCCACAATCGCCATCGCAATTCTCAGGGAATTTTGGAATCTTGGCATTGGGTCTGCAATGTTTGAAGAACTTATTGCTGCAGCGAAAGGACGGGGAACTGAGATTATGGAATTAGAGTTTATCGAAGGTAATGATCGAGCACAGCATCTTTACGAAAAATGTGGATTCCATGTAGTGTGTGTGAGGCCGAATGTGTTTAAGTTGAAAGACGGTACATATCGGAGTGAGTTTTATATGCAGAAATATTTATAAATTGACTCTGTTCACGCAGTTTGTTCTGCCCAGCGGAAGGGTTTGGGCCGAGCCCGACAAGAGAACGAAGGGACCGTATTTGGCCCTTTGTTCTCTGCTTGCTACAAAGAATGGTAACTTTTACATCATGGTCTATAGCAGTTAAGCATATAAGTGATTCGGGTGCGGCATTGCAACATGATTTGCCTAATAGCGAATCACTTATATGCTTAACTGCTTGATCACCCACTAACCGGGAAGAAGCTTGTCAAGGTATGTTTTATCGCCTTTACAAGCTTCTTCCTCCCCGGTTATAATTTTGAAAAGCAGTAAGCGGTTTGTTTGAAAAAGTTATTAATACAATTTTCCCTTGAACGCATTTTGTGCAATTTACAGATTGAAGGGAATAGAAGCACTTATAGAGTTCATGGTTTACATCAGGAAAAGTCATTCATAAGTGGTACAGGCCTTTCATAAGATAGATTAACGAATGTACGGGAAGTGCCTTACCATGAAAAAGAGAAAATTGAACTATGTAATACATAATCCTAACCCATTAGAAAAAACGGCTGATCTTTTGCTAGAAATACTGATTGCTGCAAATACGGATAAGGTGGAACAGGCTCTTAAGGAGGCTGTAGGTGAAAATGAAGAACAGAAAATTGAGAAGGAGTGCGCAATATAAAGCGTACTCTTTTTGGTTCTTAAACTCTAAAATTGTCAAATATTAAATTACGAGATAAAATATGAGACAAAATCTCAAAAATATATTGCAGAAATGCATGATATTGGATATAATAATATCAGAATGGAGGCAAAAAGATATGTTGTGTCAATTTACTGTGAAAAATTACAAAAGTATCCGGGATGAAGTGACCTTTGATATGCAGGCAACGGCAATTTCTGAACATGAAGATAGAGTGATAAAGGATTATGATGGAGAGGTGTATCTGCCGGTGTCAGCGGTTTATGGTCCTAATGGTGGTGGTAAATCTAATGTGTTGGAAGCGTTAAATACATTGGTTGCAAAGATACTGCGTCCGCTTTATGCTACTGCAGATAATGAGGAGCGTGCATTTCTTCAGAAAAGAATCATTGTAGAGCCATTTGCTTTTTCGGAAGAGAGTAAAGGCAGCCCGACGGAATTTGAAATCTTTTTCAGGACAAGGTTGGCTGAGTACAGATATATTTTGCATGTAAAAAGAGATATTGTTGTGTATGAAAGCTTGGACAGAGTGAAGCTGGACACCGGAAGACGTTCTGCTTTATTTGAGCGTCAGGAAAAGGATATCGAATTAAAGGGTGCATTTGCAAGATTGAAGGTCAGTGAAGACTTGTCCAGAACCCTTACCCTGCTCTCTTATTTGGGAATTGCTTATAGGGAGAATGCAGTGGTTAAGGATGTTTTGGGGTGGTTTGAATATGGTATTGATTTCTTGAATTATGGTAATCCCATGCAGGAGCTGCGCATGGCGGTGGCGAATTCAGACGAAGTAAAGCATATCATGTTGGATATGATTCAGGAAATGGATCTGGATATCGTTGACTTCCGCGTGGAGGAGAAGGAAAACGATTTGATTGAGGTGTACACAAAGCACTCTGTGGATGGATATGAGACGGAATTGAATTTGTCCGATGAATCCAGTGGAACCAAGAAATTGTTTGGTTTGTTGCCTTTTATTGCGGCAAGCCTGCTGACAGGTACGGTTTTAATCATTGATGAATTGGATGCGAAGATCCATCCGGTGCTTTTGCGTCATATTATCATGATGTTTAATGATATGAGCATCAACCGGCACAAGGCGCAGTTGATATTTACATCCCATGATTTGTCTACCATGAACAGTGACGTGTTCCGTAGGGATGAAATATGGTTTGTGGCGAAAGGGAATGCACAGAATTCTAAACTGTATTCTCTGGTGGAGTTTAAGAATGAAAAGGGCGAATCTGTACGCAAGGATGCCAAGTTTGATAAGCAGTATTTGGAAGGTAAGTATGGGGCGGATCCATACCTCAGAAGAATCATAGATTGGGGGAAAATTAATGCCTAAAAAAGCCGGAATGGAGAAGTGGAAGAAACAACGCCGCCAAGAACACTTGGAGCTTAAGAAATACCGTTACTATATTTTCTGTGAAGGCCAGCAGACTGAACCACAGTATTTTTCGGGGTTCAAGAAATTGATTGAGGATAATCCGATTTACAGGGATATGGTACTGATCGAGATTGAACCATGTCAGGCTGAAACTATGCGTGTTATCGGTATGGCCGAAAAGTATGTAAAAAAGAATAATATCCAGAAGGGACAGATATGGTGTGTCTATGACAAAGATAGCTTTCCTGCCAGCAATTTCAATGGTGTGGTAAGTAGGGCAGAGCAGCTGAATAAAGAGAATCCAGAGTTGCAGTACCATGCTGCGTGGAGCAATGAGTGTATTGAATTCTGGTTCCTGCTCCACTTTGCATATTATACAGCTAATAACCATCGGAGCGAGTATATCTCTTTCCTGAACGATAAGTTCAGAGAGTTGGGGATAGGTAAGTATCAGAAAAACATGAAGGATATTTTTGATATTCTCATGGAGAAGGGTAGCCCGAAGCTGGCGATACGATATGCAAAGCGGATTATAAAGGATGGACAAGGTAAGATGCCGGCGGATATTGCACCGGGGACGAAGGTGTACGAACTGGTAGAGGAACTGGCGAAGTATTTGCCGGAGGAAGTACAAAAATTTTGGGAGTAAAGGAAGGACAGACTAATGATAGATTTTTCTAAGAAAATTAAAAAGACGGTTGTGGAAAAAAGTGCTAATCCAATAGATATTTATAATGGGTTAGATCGGACAAGTGTAGCTGGACCATTGCGTGCATCGCAAGAAATGGTATTAACTAAATGGTATAGTGAAAAAATAGATGAGAAAGATGTTATTATTAAATTGCATACAGGAGAAGGAAAGACATTAATTGGTCTTCTGACATTGATGACAAATTTAAATAGAGGGGACAGTCCATGTGTTTATATTTGCCCAAATAAATATTTAGTGGAACAAGTATGTAAGGAAGCGAGCAAGTTTGGAATACCTATTTGTACAATTGGTGAAAATAATCAACTACCAAATGATTTTTTGTCAGGAAATAGAATATTAGTTACACATGTGCAGAAGGTGTTTAATGGAAAGACAATATTTGGTACAGGTAATGTTTTTGAAAAGGTAGGTGCAATTGTGCTTGATGATGCACATGCATGTCTAGATTCTATAAGAGAATCTTTTGTGATTAGTATCAAGCGTAGTGCCAATAAGGAACTGTATGAGAGTCTATTGGCCTTATTTGAAAATGATTTGATAGAACAAGGAGAAGGAACATTTTGGGATGTAAAAAATAATGCAGATTATGAAAGTTTGATGATGATTCCATATTGGGCGTGGATAGATAAAAAATCTCAGGTACTACAAATCTTAGCAACTAATGAATCTGAAAGCTGTATTACATATGTTTGGCCTTTGATAAAAAATGGTTTGGAGAAGTGTCAAGCATTCGTAAATGGTAGTGAAATACAAATTATGCCAGTAGTCTCTCCAATTGGTCTATTTGGAAGTTTTGCTAATGCAAAACATAGGATATTGATGTCTGCAACAACTCAAGATGATAGCTTTTTTGTAAAAACATTAGGAATATCAATTAATGCGATAAAGCAACCTATTGTAAATGAAAAAATGAAATGGTCTGGAGAAAAAATGTTGCTTATACCAGAGATAATAGCAGATAATTTGACCAGAGATGTATTTATCGAAACATTTAGTAAAAAGGAATATAAGTTTGGGGTTGTTTCCTTAACTCCTACATGGAAAAAACAAGATACTTATAGAGAGTATGGATGCACCTTGATTGACAAAAGTAATATAGTTTTTGAAATTAATAATTTGCAACAAGGCAAGTATGGAAAAATGAAGGTTTTAGCAAATCGTTATGATGGAATAGATTTGCCGGATCAAGCATGTAGAATACTTGTTTTAGACTCGCTTCCGTTCTTTACAAATATGAATGATAAATATGAAGAAAAGGCTAGAAGAGAGTGTGAATTAATTCAAAAGAAGCTGGCTCAAAAAATTGAACAGGGATTAGGTCGAAGTGTTCGAGGAGAAAAAGACTATAGCTGTATTGTAATTATAGGTTCGGAGTTGGTTAGCTTTGTCAGAAGTATATCAACAAGAAAATTATTCTCAAAACAAACTCAAAAACAAATAGAAATAGGGTTACAAATGGCTGAGTGGGCTAATGAGGGGCAGGAAGAAATTACAATAGCGGATTTGGTTTCCTTAATGAATCAATGTTTAAAGAGAGACCCGGGATGGAAGGAATTCTATGAAAGTGAAATGGATAATATCGATGTGGAAGAGGAGGATAGGGATGAGGAATTAGGAATATTGTCGTTAGAGCAAAGAGCTGATAATTTTTTCCTTTGTGAGAGGTACGATGACGCTGCTAAGGTGTACCAGTGTATTTTGGATAAGACTAAGCATGATGATAGCGAAAGAGGTTGGTATATGCAGAAAATGGCTCACTGCATATATTTTAGTAGTAAAATTGAATCACAAAAATTGCAAAGAGGGGCATTTGAAAAGAATTTTGAGTTGCTAAAACCTATAGAAGGCATTTCCTATAAAAAGATAGAAAATATAAATTTGAATAGAACTCAGAACATTATCAAATATATACATCAATTCCCATCATATGAAGAACTCATGTTAGAAATAAATACTTTATGTGAACGATTGAGTTTTGGGACTGAGGCGGATTTGTTTGAAAAAAATCTGGAAGAAATAGGACGGGCATTGGGATACTTAAGTCAACGTCCGGATAAGACAATTAGAAAAGGGCCAGACAATCTTTGGGGAATTGGAAATAATTCTTTTATAATGTTTGAATGCAAAAGTGAAGTTTCACATGGAAGAAAGGAGATTTATAAATCAGAGGTTGGTCAGATGAACAATCATTGTGGCTGGTTTGAAAAAGAATATGTAGATGCGAACGTTTATAGAGTGATGATTATTCCAACGCTATGCTTGGCTTATGATGCAGATTTTACACATGATGTAAAAATAATGCGTAAAGGCAAGATGCAGTCATTAAGGAAAAATATTTTGGCTTTCTTTAAGGAGTTTAAGGGATATGATTTAATGTGTTTAGAAGATAAGTTCATACACGAGTGTCTTAAAACTCATAGCTTGGATAATGAAAGTTTAATGACAAAATATGCCGAAGATGTCAAAACTAAAGAACAATGATGTAAAGAAGGACAGCCATTGAGAGGTGGTGGTCCTTTTTGCTTGTATGTAATTTAGAAGTATGATATAATAGTTGTAACAGAACGCTATAATTCTAACAGAAAGGTTGACATATATGAACATAGCCGCATATTGCCGAGTATCCACAGATAAAGAAGACCAGCTCAACAGCTTAGAAACACAAAAAGAGTTTTTCTTGGAATATACCAAACGTACAGGGGACAACCTTATTAAATTATATGCAGATGAAGGTATTTCTGGAACTAAAATCAAGAATCGTAAGGAATTTCAACGTATGCTTGCAGATGCGGAGAAGGGCTTATTTGATATGGTTGTGGTAAAGGATATTTCCCGATTTGCCAGAAATACAGTAGATTTATTGCAGAGCGTCCGTAAGCTGAAGGCACTAGGCATTGAAACACAGTTCCTGACAGCCAATATGACCAGCATGGGTAACTCTGAGTTTGTCTTAACAATCTTCGGAGCCTTAGCCCAAGAAGAAAGTGCTAACACTTCTAAGCGTATCAAATTCGGTAAGAAGATGAATGCGGAGAAAGGTCGTGTCCCAAACATTGTTTATGGATATGACAAAACCATCGGTGATTATTTCAATCTATCCATCAATGAAGAGGAAGCAAAGGTTATCCGTCAGATGTACAAGTGGTACACCGAGGAAGGTTACGGTGGAGCCAAGATTGCAAATATGCTCAATGACCGAGGCATCAAGACCAAACGAGGAAACAATTGGAGCCAAAATTCCGTATGCCGCATATTAACCAACGAGATATACACCGGAAAGATTATCAATGGTAAGGAAGAAATCGCGGATTTTCTGACAGGTCAGCGCAAGGAAAAGGATGAATCAGAATGGCTTGTAACCATTCGCCCAGAACTTCGGATTATTGAAGATGAAACTTTTGATAAGGCACAGGAGATTTTGAAAGGTCGCCATGATTCCTTCAAGATGACCCATGAACGTCAGAGTAACAAGCATTTATTTTCTACGTTGATTAGGTGTAAGGATTGCGGATGGTCCTTCCGTAGAACAGTTCGCCAGTACAAGAACACTTATGTCCGTTGGGTATGCTCTGGTCACAATGGTCGTGGCGCGGATAGTTGCCCCAATGCAGTGGCAGTGGACGAGGAAGAACTGATTCAGGTATTGCAAGAGTATTTTCAGGAAGTACTTGGCAAGAAGAAAAAGGTTATTGACTATGTGATCAAGGAATTCCAGCGTGTTTACAAGGCAAAGGATGAAAATATTGAATACGAGAGGGAATTGAACGCAGAATTAAGCAAGCTGCGTAAGTCTCGTGAGAAATATATGGATATGTACACCGATGATTTAATTTCCAGAGAGGAATTAAATGAGAAAATCGGTGGCATGAGAAAAGAGATTGAGCGTTTGGAAAATGAACTCAAAATGGTGTCCTATCATCTGACGAAGGGAGAACAGTTAGAGGCTATTCTAAACAGCACCTTCAAACAGATGGAGGATTTTACAGATGTTCATGAAATGAATAACACCCAGCTCAAACGTCTGATTCAGAAAATCGAAGTGGACAAGGATGGTAACGTAGATATTTTCCTACGTCTTATCGGAGATTTAGGGTTGGATGAAACCGTACTTATCGAAGGGGCGGAGAACACAGGCGAAATAGCGGATCGTACAGAAGAAACCATTGAAAACAGTACGAAAACAAGCACAAATAAAACCATTCCAAATCGTCACAACCATACATGCGGATGAAACAGAACGCTTTGCCTCCCTTTTCTTGTTTTTAGGTAGTATCATTTCATTAATATGTTAGATATTTTCAGAAGGGAATAACACTATGAGTATCAATAAAAATTACAGTTCCGTCGGAAGCTGAGGAATTATCACAAATACAGAAAGCCGCACTTAAACCATTGTTCGAAAAATTCCATGACGAAGGTAACCCTTTTCTACGAGGATCAGAGGATATCCTTTGCAGATTGAATAAGTTTAATCGATATTTTACAATCTTATATGACGGTAAAATGGTCGGCGGTATTTTCTATCGTTTATATGGTAAGCGCGGTCCTGCCTATGAGATTAGAGCAGGTGAATATTACCTTGCACGTATCTACATTCATCCGGAGTATCAGAACAAAGGAATTGCAAGAGAAGCGATTCTACGATGCGAGAAAGAATTTCCGGATGCTAAATTCTATTATGTAGATTTTCCGGAAGAGATGGAGAAAAACCGTAAATGCTATCAAAGTGCCGGTTATTGTGATATTGGAGAGCGAGTCTGCATGCAAGGTGCACCATCGCTTGCAATGTTCAAAAAAACGGTTAGTGATGTATTTGAACCTGCCGGTGTTTCGCTACCGATAGTTTATGAGGTGGATAAAGGCGAATTGAATGAATGCCTTGGTGTCATACATCAGAGCTTCAGAACGGTAGCTGAACAGTTTGGTTTAACACAGGAAAACTGCCCAAAGCATACAAGTTTCAATCAACTGTCATTCCTTGAGGCCCAGATGAATTGGGGATGGCATATGTTTGCATTGTATGCCGGAAAGAAAATTATCGGATATATGTCGCTATCTAAAGAAGGGGATGACGTCTTCGAACTTCATAACCTTGCTGTATTACTAGAGTACCGACACAAGGGATTTGGAAAACTTTTACTTAATCATGCGAAGAATGTTGTAAATTCTTTTGGGAGAAATATTATCAAAATCGGTATCATCGAAGAAAACACTGTGCGCTTTATATGCAGAAATATTTGAAAATATAACAAAACGAAAAAAACACATAAAAATATAAAAAAACTAGATGGAATGAATATAATATATTGACTAAAGTGAAAAAATCACATAAAATAAAGAAAAAGTGGACGGAGGTGCTAAAATGTTAATTAGGTTTAATGTAAAAAACTTTTTGTCATTTTATGAAAGGGAAGATGGAAAATCAGAAGAGTTTTCTATGATTGCAGGTAAGGTTAGAAGTAAGAAGACACATGTATATGATAATGAGAAGATAAAATTATTAAAATTTGCAGCAATTTATGGGGCGAATGCGGCGGGAAAATCTAATTTAGTAAAAGCACTAGACTATATGAGGCATATTGTTTTACATGGGCTGCCAAAAGGACATACCGATAAGTATTGCAAAATAGATGATGCTAACAAAGAAAAAGAAAGTTACTTTGAAGTAGAAATCATGTTGGGTGAAAAATACTACGCATATGGTTTTGAGGTAATTTTGAATAAAAGTAAGTTTGTATCAGAATGGTTAATAGAACTTACCAGCGATAATAGGGAAAAAATAATTTTCAGCAGAGATATTAATAGAGGTGTTTTTGAATTTGGTGATGAATTAAAAGAGAAAGGATTGATTGATAAGCTGAAAGTATACGCAGAAGATATCCAAGCAGATGATAGCGTATTATTGCTTTCAACTATGAACAAAAATAAAAAAACTTTATATCAACAATATAAAAGTGTTGCAATTTTCCAAGACATATATTTGTGGATTAGTGATAACTTAGATATTAACTATCCGGATCGCCCTATTTCTGATTATTCATATATGGCTAAAACTGATAAAGTTGAAGAGGTTTGTAGGATTATATCTGCATTTGGAACGGGGATTACAGGATTCGAAATAGTTGAAGTACCACCAGAAAAAGTATTAGGAAATCTACCGAAGGCAGTACGAGATAAATTGATATCGGATATTGAAGGTAGAATTGCGGATATAAAAAATAATGGGGGAAAAAAAGATTTTGCAATTGTTATGAGATCAGCGAAGGATTTCTTTGTTTTAAGTGTTGACAAAGAAGAAAACATTGGATGTAATACTATCAAGTTTTCACATGGGAAAGATAATGTGTTGTTTAATATATCTGAGGAATCAGATGGTACGGTAAGAATACTAGACTTGTTGGAGGTTTTACTTTCGGGAGAAGGAAAAACTTATGTGATAGATGAGTTAGATAGATGTTTGCATCCAAGTTTGACTTATAAATTTGTAGATACGTTTCTGCGATTAGCAACCAAAAGAAATATTCAATTAATTGTAACTACTCATGAATCAAGATTATTAGATTTTGACTTGTTACGTCGTGACGAAATATGGTTTGTAAATAAAAGAACGTCAGGAGAGAGTGATATTTATTCTTTAGAAGAATACAATGCTCGTTTTGATCAAAAAATAGATAAGGCTTATTTGGAGGGAAGATACGGAGGTGTTCCAGTGTTTAGCACTGTATTTCCTATAGGGGAAGAGGTGTAATGCATGAGAGAAAGTAGAACATTTGCAGAACGTACAAAAGTATTAAAATCCGATGAAGCAACAAAAAAATATTTTCTAATATATGAAGGTTCGGAAACGGAAGTGATTTATTTTGATGCAATTTGTTCTTTACGTGAAGATATTGGAATAAATCCTTTAATTGAGTTAATTCCTATCATCCGAAGTTTTAGTGAAGATGGTTGGAGTAATCCAAAGAAAATATTGGATAGGGTGATTCAAAATATACGTGAGAGCAAAGAACAGTCAATAACATATGAGTCTTTGTTAAACCGTATTATGGACTATCTATATGAAACAAAGATTATTACAACAAGTAAAGTTTTAGCACGCAATATATGGAAAACAATGCAAAAGACATGTGTCGAGAAATTGCAAAAGTCGTTAGATGATGTAGTTGAGAATGTTGACGACACTTGCAATATGCTAATTAATGTACTAAAAGAAGGTTATGAAGTAGTAAATATTGTTGGTGATATTTCAGATATCATTAAGGATGGTGGCTTGACTTATGATCAAGATTTAGATCAAATATGTATGATTGTTGATAGGGACAAAGAAAGTTTTGTAAGCAGTCAGTATGATTATGTATTAAATAAGTGCAAAGAAATGGGATTTCAGTTTTGTGTTACAAATCCATGTTTTGAATTTTGGTTATTACTGCATTTTGACGAAGTATTTGGGTTAGATAAAGAAAAAATACTAAACAATCCGAAAGCTACTTCAAAGAGACGTTATGTAGAAAATGAGTTACACAGAATTTGTCCGACGTATAAAAAAAGCTCTTATCACGCAGAAATTCTTGTAAAGAATCTTGATAAAGCTATAGAAAATGAGAAGAAGTTCTGTGAGGACATTAAAGAACTGGAAGCTACTATAGGAAGTAATATCGGAAAATTAATTCATCAAATGAGACAAAATTTGTAGATATATTATCACTCCTGATAAATAGGAGGAATACATGAAATCTTATAAGAAAAAAATATTGTATTATTTATGTGTTTTTATTTTAATTTTATCTATGCCAATTACAGCATTTGCACATTCCGGAAAAACGGATAGTAATGGTGGACATAAGGATAATAAAAACAAGAGTGGGTTGGGCAGTTACCATTATCATTGTGGAGGCTATCCTGCACACCTACATACTGATGGGTACTGTCCATATAGAGATATTTTCCCATCTAGTGTTAAGGTAAATGCTGAAAAGGAAACGCTTGGAATAGGTGAAAAGGTATCTATTTCAGCCAATATATATCCGGAAAATTCATGCGACACTAATGTGACATGGAGTTCAAGCGATTCAAATGTGGTCGCTGTTTCAAATGGAATGATAGAGGCATTGAACTATGGTACCGCAATTGTTACAGCGGAGTCATTTAATGGAAAAAAAGGAACACTGAAAGTTACTGTAAAAGAAATAGTTGCAGAAAATGTTACAATTTCCGAAATGTCTGATATGGAAAATTATTATATCGGTACCGAGTTTCAACTTAAAGCTTATATAGAGCCTGAAAATGTTGATAATCCAACGATTTCGTGGTCAAGTAGTGATGCTGCAATTGCAACCGTTTCATCAAATGGTAATGTTAAGTTACTTGCTGAGGGAAAAGCAGAAATAAAAGCAACAGCCAGTAACGGAGTAGAAGGAAAAATCACGTTTGATGTAAAAGAAAAGCCTGTAGAATCAGTAGAGATGGATGTGAATGTGCTTGATCTTAACCTCGGTGCTGAATATACCATGAAGGCTACAGTATATCCTGCAGATGCAACCTTTACCCAATTAACCTGGGAATCTACGAATCAGGAGGTAGCATCTGTTAGTGAAGACGGAAGGATTAAGGCACTTGCCTGTGGACAAACTGTAATTATAGCGACATCTTCAAATGGGATTAAAGGATCTGTTTCTGTGAATGTAAATGAAATTGTCGCAGAATCATTAGTGATTGACTGCCCCTCTTCCATGCTGCTTGGAGAAGAATTTAAACTCGGGGTTAATATTATACCTGAGAATGCTACTAATCAAAGCGTACAATGGAAAGTAGATAACAATTCCATTGTTGAAATCTTGGAAGAAGGTCGATTGGTTACTAAAGGACTAGGAAAGGTAGTTATCACGGCAGTTCATAAAGATGTAACTGCAACACATGAATTAAGCATTTTTCCTATTAAGGTAGAAAATGTTCAGGTTACTTCGAGTGTAGGGGATTCTCTTTCTGTAGGTGAGACGTCTGTTTTTAAGGCGGATGTTTACCCGGAAAATGCGACATATCCTAATGTGACATGGAGTACTAGTGATTCGAAAATAGCTACCATTGATTCAGATGGTGTTTTAACTGCCTTGAAAGGTGGTACAGTTAATGTAATTGCTACTACAGATGATGGTTTTTGGGTTGGATATGAAGTTAAAATTAGTTCGCCAATTACTGGCATAATGGCTATTATAGGCTTAGCAGGAACAGGTACCGTTCTGATGGTGGCTAAGAAGCGAAAGAAAAAGCATGCATAGGGCCTAAACCAATATTATATTAAGTAAGAAGTTTAATAAGTGAGAAAATTCAAATGAAAAAGAGAACAAACGGTTTTGGGAGAAAAACGCAATGGAAAAGTAAAAATAGGGGTTCTGTAAGCAGTCTTTTATGTGGTGTTATTGCAGTTGCCTTTCTTTGTGTAGGTTCTTTCAAGGATGAAATTTATGAGACTACAGGTGTTTCCGAAATAGCAGTGGCGGATAATCAACTAACGGATGATACACCGGTGGATTCCACATTTTCGGTAAAGTTTATCGATGTTGGTCAGGCGGATGCAGCTTTGGTTGAATGTGATGGACATTACATGTTGATAGATGGTGGAAATAAAGGTGATTCCGATTTGATTTATACAGTGTTAAAAAATAATAATGTGCAATATTTAGATATTGTTGTTGGTACACATGCACATGAAGATCATATTGGCGGTTTGCCGGGTGCATTCAGCTATGCTTCAGCTAATTTGACGCTTTGCCCTGTGGATTCCTATGACAGCAAAGCTTTTGAAGATTTTTCAAACTATGCGGGTCAAAAGGGAAATGGGATTGTTATTCCCGCTGTTGGCGATACATATTCTCTTGGAAGTGCAGAAATAACAATTCTTGGACTGAATGCCGGGAGTGACACCAATAATTCCTCTATCGTTCTAAGCATACAGTATGGTGAAACGACATTTTTATTTACAGGAGATGCAGAGCGTGAAGCAGAGCAAGTGATTCTTGATTCCGGGGTAGATTTATCGGCTACCGTCTTGAAGGTGGGACACCATGGAAGTGATACCAGTACCAGTTATCCATTCCTTCGAGAAATCATGCCGGCGTACGCTGTGATTTCAGTAGGTAAAGATAACAGCTATGGACATCCAATGGATGAAACTTTGAGTAGACTGAGAGATGCAGAGGTAAAGATTTTTAGAACGGATCTTCAGGGAGATATTGTGTTTACGTCCGATGGTAATGCTATCTCGGTGGCTACAGATAGAATGGTGACAGAAGAGGAAATAATGACGCCGGGAGGAAAGTGATGATTTATAATCCACTAGAGGAGTTTGAAAGTAAATACAGAGAACTTCACTTAAAAAAGGCAAGCGAATTTTTGGAAAGCCTTGTACAAAAATCCGGTATTAATATAGAACAAAACCGCGAAACAGTAAGGGCATATAACGAGTACAAAGAGAATATTGCAGGGTTAAAGAAAAAGGTAAATAAATTAAGATTTTGGCGAGTGATAATGTGTATCACCATTATACTGATACCGGTTGTAATTAAGAAAACAACACCGAAAATCAAAGAACTCAGGAAGGAAATCGAGGAGGCGGATAAAAGGGCTGATGAATTGTTAGCAGAAGCAAATCGTCAAATGACTCCGCTTAATGCGCTTTTTACAGAAAGAGATGGGATAGTTCTTATTGAAAAAACCATTCCTATGATATCTTTTGATAATTATTTTTCTGTGGAACAGGAAGCAGATATGAAAATCAATTACGATTTCAAGGAACATAACAATAATGAACAATCTACCGTTAAGGTGTTGGCCGGAAGATACAATGATAATCCATTTTTGTTTGAAAACAAAGTGGTACATAGAATGGGAATGGAAACGTATCATGGATATAAAACCATTCATTGGACAGAAACCTATCGTGACTCTGATGGTAAAATGAAAACACGGAGGAAGTCTGAGAGACTTCATGCTACCGTTACAAAACCAAAGCCGTTTTACAAGAATCAGATTGTGTTAAATTATTGCTCACAAGGCGGACCGGATTTGACATTTAGCCGGGATGCCTCTCATCTTGACCGGAAAAGCGAGCAGGCGATTGAACGATTTGTAAAGCGCGGAGAAAGGAAACTGGATAGGAAAACCGATCAGGCAATCAGTCAGAATGATGACTTTATGAGTATGTCCAATACCGATTTTGAAGTCTTATTTGATGCCTTGGATAGAACAAATGAAGTTCAGTTCAGAACACTTTTTACACCGCTTGCTCAAACCAATATGGTTGATTTGATACTTTCAAAAATTGGATATGGTGATGATTTTAATTTTATAAAATCAAAGCGTACAAACAGCATTATATCGGAACATAGTCAGGGAAGAGACCTATATTTGTCACCGGATAAATATACTTCCTATTCCTATGATATTATCAAGGAAAACTTTATAGGCAAAAATCAAGAGTTTTTCAAAGCAGTATACTTTGATTTTGCACCGATTTGGGCTATACCGATATATCAGGAAAGACCGGTACATTCTTTAAAACCGATACCGGATTATTCACAGGTATACTCGCTCAAAGAATGTGAAGCACTTGCAAATGCTGTGGGCTATCGCTTTGTAGCTCATCCAAGCACGAAAACGCAGGCGATCTTGAAATCGACATTTGTTCGTTCAAAAGACAATATCGATGAAACTTGTATCACAGCATATTCTTACGATATAGAAAAACGAGTGGATGTTGTTTCTGTATATGGCGGCGACGGACGCTATCACGATGTATCGGTTTCATGGGATGAATACCTGCCGCTTGAGGCAAGCAAAAACTTCTATGTTTCTACAGAAAAAATAGCAGCAAATAAAAAAGTGATAGGTAAGCATAACGGCTTATGTATATTTAATTCTTAAGAAAAAGGAGAACACAAGATGGCAAATCAATTAGATGAACTTAATCCGGAGGTTAGAGAAGAAGGGCTCGACACAAATGTAATTTTTAAGAAAATTCCTGTTGAAGTGGGGTTCGGCTCAAAGTTGTTTGAAATTATGTTATGGGTTTGCGGCATACTGCCGGGTCTTATTTTCTTGTTTATGAAGACAAATGCACAAAAGCATTTTGACCAGTTGCAGCAGAAAATTCAGAGAAACGCTTCACAGATTGACAATTACCTTGAGCAGAGAGTTATGGTACTCCAAAACTGTGCCCGTCTTTTGGACAAGGCGATTGACCTTGACAAGAGCACATTTGAAAATATTGCAAAATACAGAGCGGGAAATAAGGGGGATACAGATACTGCCCGTAATGAAATCAGTGGTCAGATTGAAAATATTGCAAGAAATGTTCATGTTGCAGTAGAGAGTTATCCGGACCTTGCTGCTCACCGTGAAATAGCAGATGCGATGCAGCAGAATATGTACCTGCAGAGAGAAATTACTGCAGCAAGAGAACTCTATAACGATACAATCAACGAATGGAACAAGGATATTTTTGCATGGCCAACCAAGAAAATTGTGGCTGCTAAGAATGGTTATACTACAAGAATTCCTTTTGCTGCATCAAAAGAAATTAAGGAACAAGCAAAGGGCGTATTTTTCTGATTTTAAATTTGTTTATAAAAACTTCACTTGCGATAACACCACTTCCTTGGTATACTAGGGGCATGTGATTACGAGGAGGATATTATATGTCTGACGATTTAAAGTATACAGATGTAGAAGAAATAGAGAAAGTGGAATCCGTGGAAGAGGATGACGATGAATATGAAGAAGTGTGTATGATGTGTCATAGGCCTGAGAGTAAGGCCGGTCGCATGGTACATATGCCGGGGAATGTTTGTATTTGTGATGATTGCATGCACCGTACCATGGACATGGTAAATGATATGCAGATGCAGGGCATTTTAGATAGTCCGGAGTTTAGGCAGCAGATGGCGGAGTTTGAGCGCCAGATGTTTGGTGTGAAGGAAGGCGAAGAGGAGTCAAAGGAGGAGCAAAAAAGCAGCGACGAACCAAATGGTTTGCCAAAAGGCTTCCCACAGATTCGTTTTATTAATATGGCGGATTTACAGGGCAGGGGTATGTCAGAGAAGCAGAAGCTTAAGAAAAAGAAAAAGTCTGACGTACCGCCAATCCAGTTAAAGGATATTCCGGCACCGCACAAAATCAAAGCAGGTCTGGATGAGTATGTAGTAGGTCAGGAGCATGCAAAGAAGGCTATTTCCGTTGCAGTTTATAACCATTATAAGCGTGTGGCTACAGGCACACAGGATACTATTGAAATTGAAAAGTCTAATATGCTTATGATTGGACCTACCGGTTCCGGTAAGACGTTTTTGGTTAAGACGTTAGCTCGTCTGCTGGATGTGCCGCTTGCTATTGCGGATGCCACATCTTTGACGGAAGCGGGCTATATTGGTGATGATATTGAAAGTGTTGTCAGCAAGCTTTTGGCAGCTGCAGACAATGATGTAGAGAAGGCAGAGCGAGGCATTATCTTTATCGATGAAATCGACAAGATTGCCAAGAAGAAGGACACTCATGCTCGCGACGTTTCCGGCGAAAGTGTACAGCAGGGTATGCTGAAGCTTTTGGAAGGCTCTGAAATTGAAGTTCCGGTGGGTGCTAACAGCAAAAATGCCATGGTGCCGCTTGCTACGGTAAATACCAAAAATATTTTATTTATTTGTGGTGGTGCATTCCCGGATTTGGAAAATATCATTAAAGAGCGTCTGACCAGCAAGGCAAGTATTGGTTTTGGGGCAGAGTTAAAGGATGCTTATGACAATGACCCAAATCTTTTGGCGAAGGTTACTATTGAGGATTTACGTAAGTTTGGTATGATTCCGGAGTTTTTAGGTCGTCTGCCGGTTATCTGCACGTTGCAGGGACTGGGCAAAGAAAGCTTGGTTCGTATTTTAAAAGAGCCGAAGAATGCGATTTTGAAGCAGTATCAGAAGCTTTTGGAATTAGACGAGGTGCAGCTTGTTTTTGAGGATGAGGCATTGGAAGCCATTGCAGAAAAGGCCATGAAGAAGGATATCGGTGCCAGAGCATTGCGTTCCATTATTGAGGAATTTATGCTGGATATTATGTACGAGATTCCAAAGGATGACAATATCGGACGGGTAACTATTACCAGAGCATATATCGAAGGTACCGGCGGGCCGGTAATCGATATGAGGGGCAATTTCTGATGCGCGCCGGCGTAATGTTCACTTTTACGATAATATGTGCGGTAATCGCATGGATGGATATACAGAAGCAAAAAATATATAACGAAGCAATTGCGGTACTTTTTGTACCTGCAATTGTTTCGTTTTTTGTGTTTCCGGAGCTTCCTATCTTGTCTAGAATCTTAGGTGCTGTATCGGTCAGTGGCATTATGCTGTTGGTAAGTTTGATAAGTCCCGGAGCATTTGGGGGCGGAGATATAAAAATGATGGTGCCGGTTGGACTGTATTTGGGGCTGGAACGGACGTTGGTGGCGGGATTGGTTGCGCTGGCAGCGGAGGGGACTTTATGTTTGTGGTTATTGTTAAAGCGTGTACGCGAGAATTTTGGGAAGGGAGATAACACAGAGAACTCATTTCAAGATGTAGTTCATAAACGTCTCTCTTTGGGTCCGGCATTATGCCTGGGGAGTGTGACTGCACTTCTATGGGGTGAGCATATTTGGCAGAGGATTATAGAATTTTAATATGATAAGGCGTGTATTTCATTTGCAGGACATATAATAGAAAGATAATATGTGCGAGGCGTTTAAATGCAGTGTGCAAACAGTAATGCAATTATTTCTAATGAATATGTGGATTATATCGCAGATTACGTGGTGGATGAATCGAGGTTTAGAAACCGAGATCTGGATTATTGTTTTCTGCCGGTAAATGAACAATTTCGTATTAATTATGTCAATCGTAATCAAATACCGGATGTGAGAGTGTCCAGTTATTATTATTATGGGATTCCCAAACTGTATGGCTTGGTACAGAATGAGTTTAATACACTTAATTTGACAAAAACCACTATTTATCAGGTGCAGCAGCCACCGTTGGAGCTGACCGGAAGGCAGGTACTGATAGGTTTTATAGATACCGGAATTCGTTATACTGAGGAAATATTCAGGGATCAGTTTGGCAATACACGCATTGAAGCCATTTGGGATCAGTCGTTGGAAATACCCGGGCGGGCTCCGGACGGTTTTTTTTATGGAAGTGAATTTACCAGAGAAGATATTAATCAGGCACTTGCAAGTGATAATCCGCGGGATGTGGTGCCTAGTTGGGATGAGGATGGGCACGGCAGCAGAATGGCAGCGGTAGCAGCAGGAACTAATTTGGGAGAGAATACCTTTATAGGTGCGGCTCCGGATGCGGATATTTTAGTTGTGAAATTAAAGCAGGCTAAGGAATATTTGCGAGAATATTACTTGATTAACGAAGATGCTGCAGCTTTTCAGGAAAATGATATTATGCTGGCTTGCAGGTATTTCCTGCAATATGCCCAGGTGTTTGAAAGACCGTTAGTTATCGTTTTAGGAGTAGGTACCAATTCCGGAGACCATGCCGGTAACAGTCCATTGGGGCGTTATTTGAGCGATTTAAATAAAAGGCGCAATGTGGCTGTAATTGTTGCCGGGGGTAATGAAGGAAATGCAAACCATCATTATCTGGGGAATTTAAATCAAATGGAGGAAGAAGGGTTACAAGTGCAGAATCCTTTTCGAAATGTTGAAATTCGTGTGGGCGAAGGAGAACGAGGGTTTGTATGTGAATTGTGGGGGTCTAGTCCGGATGTGTTTGAAATTGGAATTACAAGTCCGGGAGGAGAACGGATTCCACGTATCAGCTTTAATTATCAGGAAGAACTGAGTTACAATTTTGTGTATGAACGGACTAGGATTGACATCGATATTGTGTTGGTGGAGGAGTTCAGCAGCCAGGAATTGATTTTTATGCGTTTTCAGGACCCCACACCGGGGGTGTGGACCATTACGGTATATCATCAGGGCGTGCTTAATAGTGGTATTTTTCATGTGTGGCTGCCTATACAGCAGTTTTTGAGCAGTCGTACGTATTTTTTAACTCCTAATCCATACACCACCATCACGGAGCCTGGGATGGCACAGGATGTGTTTACCGTTGGGGGGTATAATTCGGAAAGTGGAGCTTTTGCTTTCTTTTCCGGAAGAGGTAATAATCGTGTGGGTTATCCCAAACCGGCACTGGTGGCACCGGGCATTGAGGTGTACACTCCGTTTGGAAGCAGTACCGGAAGCAGTATCGCAGCATCCTTTGTGGCAGGTGCCGTAGCAGACTTTATGCAGTGGGCGGTTATTGAAGAAAATGCACCGTTGATTTCTGGAATGGGTATCCGCGGATACTTTGTATTAGGTGCGGACAGAGAAGCCGACGTACCATATCCCAATCGGGAATGGGGCTACGGCAGACTGGATCTGCAAGGCGTATTTGACGAACTGCGCCGATAAGCGTTTATTTATCGGTTTTTTTACAGGTTTCAAAGTGCAGGCAGTCCACCGGGCAGGCAGAAATACATTTACCGCATTTGATGCATTCGGGTGATAGGTCGATTTTCTCCGGAGGTAAGTCTACCGGGCAGGCTTTCCTACATGCCATACAGGAAATGCAAGACTCCTTCTCCCAACAAATCTGCACCAGGCTAAAGCGGTTAAACCAGCCATAAATAGCACCTAGAGGGCAGAGATACTGGCAAAAAGGACGATATATTTTTATGGACAGAACCAGTAAAAGAAGCAAAATTCCAAGCTTCCAATAAAATAATCCGCCGGCCCCGCTGCGTAATGCTTCGTTAACGGAGAGCAGCGGCAACGCGCCCATAAAGGTGCCGGAAGGACATAAGTATTTGCAGAATGCCGGGATTTTGGCAAAGCCTGTAAATAAAAAAGAAGAACCTATAATGACAAGACCAAAAAGCACTACATATTTACCATATTTTAAAAACGTGTGATATGGCAGTTGCTTGCGTTTTCGAAACAACGGTATTTTATGTAGCAGGTCTTGTAAAAGACCAAAAGGGCAAAGCCAGCCGCAAACGAAGCGACCGAAAAGACTTCCGAAAAGAAAGAAGAAGCCAAGTACCGCAAAGGGCACCTGAATGTTTCTTTCATTTAGGGCAGCCTGCAGTGCACCAAGAGGACAGGAGGCTATGGCACCGGGACAGGAATAGCAGTTAAGTCCCGGTACACAGACCTGCTTTATGGGGCCTTTGTATATTTTTCCATTGATAAAACCATAAACGTATCCGTTTGTCAAAATTGTGTAAAGAATCTGCACATACAAGCGGAGATTGGATGGTTTGAATTTTTGCATGTTTTTGTACCTTTCCAGTAATTTTTTATCCGATTCCAATGCATTCTAAGCAAATCATAATTGCCTTTTGCATAATATCTGTGAGTTGATTGTGAAAGATTCCGATTATAAGGAAGACTACGCCTAAGCAGAAGCCTACGCTCCAAGCAGGAATCTTTTTATTCCATTTCTGCCAGCAGTTCATCGATAACACTCTCCCAGGTTTCTTTGTTATGTGCGCCCACAATATAGCCTAACAACTCGCCTTCCTGGTTAACAAAAAAGGTAGTAGGCACGCTGTCAATGGCACCCACCAGATTGTTATAAAGCGACTCATTAAGCAACAGGTGCGGATAGGTAGTTGCACCGGTCTCGGCTACTAAATCCTTTGCTTCTGAAAGGGCAGCATCTTCTGAAAAAACAGAAACGTCGCTAATGATGCCAAGTAGCTGAAAATCCGCAGAATCATATGCCACGGCAATTTCCGCCAAATCCGGCATTTCATTCAGGCAAGGATTACAGTAGGTTGCCCATACATTTAACATAGTAAGCTTGGAGTCTGCAAATGTATCAGAGGTAATGGTTTTTCCGTCCAAAGTCGTTGCCTCGAACGTGACAATATAAGGTTCTTCGCTTGCTGTTTCTTTGGAAGTCTCTGTGGAAAAATTGCTTTCCGTGGTTTGCTCACGGCCACATCCTGTGAGAAGTAGCCCGGCAAGTAACAATACAAATATTTTAATTTTCATAAATGGTTAGTCTCCTTCAAAAGTATTACTTCTACTATAATAGAAATGTGAATCTTTTTCAAGCGGTGCAGGGATGGAAAAAAACGTCAGTTGATATAGTCAGAGGGAAAATTTTTTGATATAATGTAAGAAATATATGAACAGCACTTTTTAAATAAGTTGGACTGGAAAATATAAAGAGGTATATAAAATGGCAACAAAGTATTATGCAGTTAGGGCTGGAAGAAGCACCGGTGTTTTTTTGACGTGGGCAGAGTGTCAGAAGCAGGTAACCGGTTTTCCGGGAGCTGTATTTAAAAGTTTTACTACGATAGAGGAAGCCGAAGCTTTTGTTAAAGGGGCAGCAACGGCAATCAAGGAGTCTGGCACAGAGCTTTTAAAAGTAGAGCCGGGAGCACTGGTAGCTTATGTGGATGGCAGCTACAATGTGGAAAATAATCAGTTTTCCTATGGTATGGTCTTGCTGGATGGGGAACAGGAGTTGAAATTTCAACAATTTTTTATTGACGAGGAATTAGCGTCCATGCGTAATGTGGCAGGGGAAATAAAAGGTGCCGAAGCCGCTATGCGTTATGCAGTGGAGCAGGGATTTGGCAAATTATATATTTATCATGACTATGAAGGTATTGCAAAGTGGTGTCAGGGCGCATGGAAGACCAATAAAGAAGGCACCAAGGCATACAAAGCGTACTTTGACAGTATCCGGGATAAGCTGCAGGTGGTGTTTGTAAAAGTAGCTGCACATACCGGTGACAAGTATAACGAAATGGCAGATAAGCTGGCAAAGGAAGCGCTGGGGATTTTTTGAAAAAATGGTTGAAAAATTCTTAAAAAATTAGTTGACAAACGACAGAGCTTTATGTATAATGATTTTTGTTGTGAAGCGCTCGTAGCTTCATAGGCATGTGTCCATAGCTCAGCTGGATAGAGCAACGGCCTTCTAAGCCGTGGGTCGGGGGTTCGAATCCCTTTGGGCACATTGAATACTCTTAAGATTCTTAAGAGTATTCTTTATATGGTGGGTATAGCGCAGTTGGTTAGCGCGCCAGATTGTGGCTCTGGAGGCCAAGGGTTCGAATCCCTTTATCCACCTTTTTCTTACACAGAAGTGTCAGAGTGACACGCTTGGTGTCATCATAGGGCTATCGCCAAGCGGTAAGGCACAGCACTTTGACTGCTGCATTCGCTGGTTCGAATCCAGCTAGCCCTGTTTTTAAATCTTCGGGCCACTAGCTCAGGCGGTAGAGCACTTGACTTTTAATCAAGTTGTCCGGGGTTCGAGTCCCCGGTGGCTCATTTATATTTGAAACATGCGCAAATCCTTTATTTTCAGGGGTTTGCGCTATTTTTTTGCTTTTTTACAGTAACCGAAAGTAACGGAAATAATGGGTTGTAAATGTCCGTTTTTTGTCCGTTTGTAATCAAGATACACAATGAATATGTCACGAATGACAATTCTGCTGCAAAAAAAGAGAAAATATGTTATGAATGACATGAAAGGGGTGGAAATTTTAATGTAATGTGCTTAAAGTTTATAGAATTTTTATAATTAGGACAATATATCGTCCACACTGCCTCTAAAAAATTGCTACAATAACCTTGATTTAAATCAATTCATTGGTTGCAACGTAGTGAAAATATTGTTATAATCAAGGAGTAGTAAAGAAAATGAATGTTAATAAAAAATATCGACAAGAAGGATATGCCGGAAAGTGTAAAGGAACTGCATCTTTCTGATGCCTTTGATATGCCGGTAGAGCAGGGCAAGTTTGAATGGACGGCCACGCTTATCAATATCAATACAGGTATGGACCCAGAGCTTTTGAAGAAGTGTAAGGCATTGGGAGGCTATGTTACTTTTGTGGATAAGGTAAGAACAAACATCGAAGGGAGGTCAGAAATATGGTATTGACTGAGTTTGATGAGGAAAAATTTCTCAAGATGGTAAGAGCAGAAGAACGTGCAGCAGGTGAACGTAATCTTCTGATTAAAATTTTGTCTGATTTAGGGCCTGTTTCAAAGGAACTACAGAGCGCTATTCAGAACAGTGATGATGCCACTTTAAAGCAATGGACCAAACTGGCTTCCAAGGCTGAGAGTATGCAAGAGTTTTTAGAGCAAATTAAATAAAATAGTCTTAAAATAAGGTACCCTGCCGTGATAATAGCGGCAGGGTCTTTCTGTCAATGTAATATTTATTTAGGGTAAATTTTGTTTGATTTTGTTCATTTTTCCAGCAAACATTAACGGTAACAGAAATCTTTAACAAGTTGTAAATAATAGAAGTATCAAGTATAATGTAATTAAAGAAAGGGAGGCACGTTGGCATGAAATTTGATTTATTATTTGAACAACGAACATTAGTAGCTGAAAAGTTAAAGTCCTGTATTCGTGACATGGGGTATACAAAGATTTCTTTTGCTAAAAGGATTGATATTTCCAGACCTACCTTGGATAAATTGCTAAGTGGTACCATTGATAATAAAAGTACGTTTGACAAGCATCTTCAAAAGGTGCTTCTTGTGTTGGAGATGACAAGTGATGAATTACTTTTTTATTCTTCCAAGCTTCAACAGGAGAAGGTTGAGGCGGTGTATTCTTTGAATGCTCCCACAAATTATGTAATGACCGAAAAGGCCAAGAAGCAATATAGTTTGCTTATGGATGTTTTGGATCTTTGTACAATTTATTATTAGAGGGATGTCTATGAGCGAGAAAATAACAGCGAAAAATTTAGATCAGGTTATTCAAAGGAATAAAGAGATAAAGCAGGAAATTGAGCGGTGTGTCATATTGGTGCGAACTACATTTAACCGCATGCAGGTGGCCTCTCCGCCACAGTTAGCCATACAATTGCTCAGAACGTATGGGTTGGTTCAGATGCCGATAGATAATCCCTATTTAAGTGGAGCGATTTATGTAAAAGAAGAGAAGAAAATCCCATTCATTAATACGGCATTGCCACGTGTAAGTCAATATTTTACAGCATGGCATGAACTGTATCACCTTATCTTTGATATGGTGTCTTTTGACCATCTGATTGAAAATGAAACTACCATAGAAGAAAGAAAGGCAGAATATTTTGCTTCAAAAATGTTGTTGGGGAATTTGATGCCATATTTTTTGGAATTACCCAAAGAAATGGATTTGCAGTCCAAGGTATATAACTGCATGACTGTATTTCAGACACCATACAAGGCTGTTTTGATTGCATTATATGAGGATGCTGTACAATTAAATAATCATGAATTAATGAATGCAGTGAAAGAAATATTTGACACTGCAGCAGGCGATATTGTAGAACGGTTCCGTGAGCTTGGATTGGATAACACACTTGTTTTACCTTCTTATATTGTGGATGTAAGCACATTACAGGCAAAAATTAAAAGCAGTGAGAAGACAAGACCGGAACTAAGTTATCACATAGATAATGAATTGTTTTTAGATAATATTATAAAGGAAATAAATTTGATTATAGGGGAATAACATGCTTAATATACCGGTTTACGATAAATATAATGGTGAAAGGCAGTGAAGATAATTATCCCCAAAACGCAAATCCATCAGGATTTGCGTTTTGGGGATTTATAAGACTACTCCACATGCTCAAGTGGAATCCGAATATTAAATGTGGTACTCGCATTTTCGTGCTCCATGCAGGCACAGAGTAAGAACACGCATTTTCCGTTTTCTATATATATCTGAGGTCGTTCCAGGTAGTGAACATTTACGATTTCGTCTCCGTAGTTTAATTGTGGCATGAATGCAAGCGGTTTTTCGGAGCAATTCCAGTCTATTCCGTTTTTAGAAACAAAGGTCGCTACGGCTCTATGATTGGTATTTGTAAAATATCCATTAAAATCCTTTACAAGGGCAAAGTATTTTCCGTCTTCGGACCATATATATGGGTCCTCTACGGAGCGGCGGTCTTGTGGATTTTCCATAATCGGTTTTCCATATTTTATAAATGGACCACATGGATGCTCCGCCTGTGCGACTGCACATAATACTTTGCCACCTTTCGGAAGTGTGCCGTATTTGGATACGGCTTTATATACCATAAGGATGCGGTCGTTATTCGTGACTAGTGCTGTAGGATTGGAAACCATTAACGAATCAATTCCTTCCGGCGAAATATCAATTACAGGTTGTGTTGGTAACATCCATTCACCTTCCGGATTTTCACAATATGCAACGCCAATCCTTTGATTATTTCTGTGCTGCCACCAATCGCCGGTACCTTTATTTATCATGTAATATAAATAAATTTTTCCATGCCATGTAATAACGGTAGGATTATGCATGCATATTTTCTCGTTTGTTTCAGGATCTGTATAATGAAACAGCACCTTTACATGTTCAAATTTTCCATGCAGGGAGTCGGTTTTGGCCAGACAAAGCTGGGAATCCGTTGCCCATGCCAAAAAACCAAGCTCCTGCTTCCAGCGGGAATAAATCATATAATAGGAATCCTGATACCGAAACATGGTACCACCCCATACATAATACCCTTCTTCTTGAAAAATATAATCTTTGGATGTAGGCAGCATCCTCTTTTGAAAATCCATAAAAATATATTCTTCCTTTCTACTAAATTTAGTTAAAATCAAAAGAAACGATAGGTGTAAGGTCGCTGTCGCCCCAGTTGCTTATAGGAATCAATATAAGCTTGTCAAAGCTTTGGTTTAGGTTTAAATGATAAGAACGTTTTCTATTGTTAGAAACATTCAAGAGTTCAAACTTCTTTCCGTCTTGTTCTCCAATTAATTTAAATTGTTTGCAAAGTGTTTTCGGCATGCACATTTGTGGACTGTCAAGTCTGTAATTTGCACGCATAGGATGATAGCGTTCACTATCGGAAAACGGAAGCGTATTACGATTTAAATCACTGGAGAATACAATATGTACAGAGGATACGGTAGTCTTATCAAAATTATAGCATACTTCTTCATTTGTTGGTATCAGGCATGCAAAATTGGTTTCATCTGTATTGTATATCACATGAGGTCTGTCCTGACCGTTTCTGATAACATCGTTTGCACCGGAGAGAGATGCATTTTTGCAAATTTCAGAAATTTTTCTGGTTTTTGATGGAAGGAAACAGTCTTCATTTAAAAGAAGAGTCTGAACGTCTTCCATTTTTTCCAAGAACACATCATGCGGTGAGAAAGCATTCTTTACTGCGACTGCGGCAGCTTTTCCTACGGCTTCTCCAAGAAGGGCACAGGTAGCCATGACACGTATACTGCTCATAGCCATATGTGTCATACTGATATTTCGGCCGGCAAAGAATAGATTCTCCACATTTTTGGAATAAAGTGCCCGGTATGGCAAGGAATAAGGTGCCGGTGTCGGGATGTTTGTAGTAGGTTTTCCTTTGTGATAAAAGCCGCCCGGGAAATGATCATCCAGCTGCCAACCGCCGTAAGCGATTTCATCTTCAAAAACTTTCTTATCTGAAATATCCCGCTGCGTGACAATATATTCTCCACACATTCTTCGTGATTCACGTTTTCCGGGTAAAAAGCCAAGGAAGTCCAAATCCCATTTTTCAGCACCGAATTTTGGGTTGTTTTTAATATAGTCCCATGTACCAGCAGCCAAAGCAACCAGCTCATCACGCAACTGTTCTGTGTCAGCAATCGTATCTCTGTCTCCGCCAAGTTCCAAATACCAGAAATTTTCATAATCGCTATAAATATTTGGATTTCTATTTTCAAAATCTTTTTCCGTAAGCTTTGTGCTCCACTCCGGTGGAATATACTTAATGTTTTGGGTGGTTTCACGTCCTTGAATCAAACAAGACATACCCATAGTCATATTATCATGGGTATTGGTTGAAGTAAATTCATTAAACTCAGAGTCAGCTTCTCTGCCCAGCCGGAATTCGGCATCGCATAAAGGAGCTAAAATACTGTCTCCGGAACAGTCACTGTAACATTTAGCTTCAATTTCAAAAAAGCATTGCGTCGTCATTTGATAACCGGTTATGGATTTGATTTTTCTGGTTCGGTTATGTGCAAATTCACCACGCTCCGTATCGGCATCCATACAGGTACAATTTAATAGTAGAGTGATATTTTTTTCACGGCGAACAAAATCATAAAGAACCGTATCCCAAATCGCATAGCTTTTCGTAGGGTTACGATAAAGATTTTCTAAAGCAATTTCTTCAAGGATACCTGTTTCACGATTGTTGCTTCCTTTTGCACCACATATCCACATTCGTATTTCGCTTGATGCATTACCACCAAGGACAGCACGCTCGTGCATAAGAACTACATCTAGTCCTTCGCGTGCAGCAGAGATGGCTGCTGTCATTCCGGCCATTCCCCCTCCAACTACACAAAAATCACATTTTATTTTCTTTTTGTTTAACATTGTGTCTTACCTCTTGACTGAATAATTTAATATAGTATAATTATATTGTATTTTTAACTGGTATTCTTGTGTTAAAGTGCATGAAAATATGAAAAATGTGCAAGGAGTAGTGGCATGAATAAATTAGTTACGGAGATAATTTCTTATCTTGATTATTTAAATACTACATGCAGGCTAAATACATCCATACATTTCGTGAAAGAAAAACTGTCTTGCATTCCGGAACGCGAATTAGCTATGCTTTTAATGTATAATAGACACAAAAATCCGTATTGCATTAAAGTAAAAAGTAATGAAGAAAATAAGAAGCGGTGTCATTTGTCCCAAAGTCTGGTTTTGAAAAAATGCAGTGACTGCGGCAGCTTTTGCGGAGTATGCTATGCCGGTGTACGAGAGTATATATATCCTATATTGGAAGATGGTCTTGTGGTGGGGTATGCAACGGTAAGCGGATATAGATTGCAGGAGCCGCCAAAGAGAAATATAAATTTGGAGTTGTGGGAAAATAGCCTTAGTTTAGAAGAAATTCCCATGGAGCTTTGCGGGGCGCTGATTCCGCCCTTGTGTCGAATGCTGGAATTGCTGTTTACATATCCGATAAGCGATATAGACAGCGAATATAATTTAATGCTTCAATTTATAAATGAACATCATAATCAAATCACACTTTCTGAATTGTGCAGGCAATTCGGAAGAAGTAGGTCTTATATCAGCCATATGTTTAAGAGCAAAAGTGGTATGAATCTAAAAACCTATTGCAACAATTTGAAATTAGAGGATGCAAAAAATCTGCTTAGTAAAACAGAAATTCCGATTACGGAAATTGCATTTGATGTGGGCTTTAACGATGTAAGCTATTTTATTCAGCTTTTTAAAAACAAATTTTCTATAACACCGTTAAAGTATAGAAAAATGCATAGACATTAGTATTTACCGGGCGTTGTCCCGGTATATTTTTTAAACACTTTGTTAAAGTAGCAAACATTTTCAAAACCGCACAAGGTTGCAATTTCGCTTTGTGTATATAATTCGCTTCGAAGTAAATCCTTTGCTTTTTCAACTCTTAGACAATTAACATAATCTAATGGTGCTATCCCATATATTTCCTTAAATTTTTTCCTGAAATGTGAAGTGCTGAGTCTGGCAATTTTACTTAAAGTATCAATTGAAATTTTGCTTCCATAATAATCTTCTACATAATCAATAACAGCCTGCATATACGTGGTTGAGCTATTAGAATGAAGATTTTCCTGAATAATATGATAAATAAGCTGTTGTACGAGACTACGGCTGTAAAATATATAACCATGTGCTTTGGTAAAATTTGCTTTCACAATTTGTCGAAATAACTCGAGCAAACGCTTCTTATGTATTGGTGAAGAGATAATGTCCATGGGAAGTTCTATTTCTCTATCTAAATGAAAGGTAATAATAATGTAATGATACGGGATATCGGAATAGGATACCGTATGATAGGTGGAATTTTTTGCCAAATAAAGAATGGTATCCGGACCTGCCTGAACGGTTCTATCTTTATAAATATATTTGGCGTACCCGTCAATTACATATACCAGACCATGATAAGCTTTAGAATGACAATATAATTCCCAGTTTAGTGGGCTTGTTTTTTCTAAGGCAAATTCAACATTTGTTACCGTTAAATCAAAATCCATCAGATTACTAATAAGCATCCGTCCTTCTCCCTTTCGTTGACAAATTTAATTTGATAGTAAGTAAAAAATATAATTTTGTCAATACAATCTGCTAAAATTTGAAAAAAGTATAAGCGAAAAGTGCAATTTAAGTTCTGAACAATATGAAAAATTTGGAAAATAATAAGCGAAAAGTATAAAACAATAGCCGTTATTTGTATTGAAAGGAGGGTATGGAGAACTTATAATAATTATAAGTCATGTGAAAGACGAGTATTACCTGATGACAGAAAGTTACAGGTGTGTAATGGGAGGTAACGTATGACAAAGGAAGAATTAAAGCAGTATGCTAAGAGTTTTGGAGCAGATATTGTAGGGATTGCATCCATGGATAGGTTTGAAGGTGTTCCTGCACAGATGGATCCGCGTTTCATTATGCCGGAAGCAAAATCCATGATTGTAATGGGCTTCCGCGTTATGAGGGGTTCACTCAGAGGCATTGAAGAAGGAACCTTTTTCAGTAACTATTCCGCAATGGGTTATGGCGGCATGACCTATACATATATTCCGATGACGGTTATTAATTTATGCAAGGTAATTGAGGATGAAGGCTATGAAGCAATCCCAATCGGACATCAGAGTGACTGGAGAGGAATTGATAATAGAGGTAATTTAAGACAAAACTATTCCCGCCCTGTAGAGGAAGGAAAACCACAGCCGGATATCATGTTACATCTTCGTTTCTGTGCATATCTTGCCGGTCTTGGAGAAATTGGTTACAGTAAGATGCTGCTTACACCGGAATTTGGTCCTCGCGTAAGAATTGGTGTGGTACTCACAGAAGCAGAATTTGAGCCGGATCCAATTTATAACGGACCAAAGCTTTGCAATAAATGTATGGCATGTGTAAGAAATTGTCCGGGCAGAGCAATCAGTGCAGAAAAAACAGTCAAAGTAAATTTGGCAGGTCATGAAATAGAATATGGTGAATTGGATTGTGACGCTTGTGATATTGCATTCCGAGGCGGCGAAATCTGCAAAGATGGTGAACGAGGCACTTACTTCGCTGATCGAGATGATATCAAGCCTGCGCCGCATAGTCCGTTCTACAATAAACCGGTAAATCTATACAACAGCGGACAGGCTGTATGTGGCGCAATGGGATGTACACGTGCATGTATGATTAGTTTGGAAGCACGCGGTGTCTTAAAGAACAAGTTCCACAAACCATTCCGCAGAAAGAAACTTTGGAGTATAGACTGGTCTGATTATGAACCGGTTGAGTTTACGAATACAAGCGTTAGCGAGCTGGGTGCTCATACCAGTCGAATAACGGATGGGACAGTAAAGGAGAGTACACGCAGAACGGTTTCTTTAGATGAACAGCACAGCAAAGAGGCTGATTAAATTGCGATAGGAATTTGCGAAGAAGGAGATGAGAGCGGATGAAGTTTTCTATAGGGTATCAGCTTCGTGAAGAGGGAGAAGAGACTTTTCTAGATATTGTAAAAAAGTATAAAGATAGTATTGCAGAAGTATATTTTCCGTGGATTGATACCGCTTCGGGAAGAGGTGTTTTCACCAATAACGAAGGGTACATTGACTGGAGTGCCCAAAATACACTGGTATCAGAACTTCGTGAAATAAAATCTATGGGGATTACATTAGATTTGCTTCTGAATGGTAATTGTTATGGTGGGGACAGCATGAGTGAAAGCTTATCTAACAAGATAATTTCTATTCTGGAGTATCTTGAACATGAGGGCTGTTCTGTGGACGTTGTTACAACAACGTCCCCTGCCATTGCATTTATGGTCAAAAACTTTTCTTCTGAAATTGAGGTACGTGCTTCCGTAAATATGAGGATAGGTACCATAAAAGGAATGGAGTATGCAAAGCACCTTTTCGATTCTTTTTACATATGCCGGGATTATAATCGCGATTTTGCGCGTATCAGAGAGTTAAAAGCCTGGGCTGATGAACATGGAAAAGGATTGTACCTTTTGGCAAATAGCGGATGCATGAGGGAATGCTCTTTCCAGACTTTTCATGATAATTTGGTCGCTCATAATGAAGAGGTAATGAAAGCAAGAAATGTTAAGGGGTTTCTGCCATATGCTTGCTGGAATTATCTTAAAAATAAGAAGAATTGGGTTTCTGTTTTGCAGAATACATGGATCAGACCGGAGGATGTACATCATTATGAACCTTATTTCTCTATGATGAAGCTTGCTACCAGAATGCATACACATCCAATCATGGTAATCGATGCATATACGAAAGGAGAATATCGCGGCAATTTACTGGATTTATTTGAACCCGGATTCGGTCCGGCCTTTGCACCTTTCGTCATAGACAATGACCGCTTTCCGGATGATTGGTTTGAGAGGACAAGTAGTTGCAGCAAGAAATGTGATAGCTGTAATTATTGTCAGGCTGTGCTTAAAAAGGTTATGACAGAAGGTTAAATGGTGGCTTTAAAAGCAACTGCTTTTAAAGGGTTTGCACATTATTTGTATTTTTGTGCACATTAATACGAGAAAATACACTAGAAATATAATATAATTACACCATACAACGTGCATCGAGTATATAGACATTATACGATAGGAGGTAACATGAAAAATAATAAAAGTAAAATATGGAAAAAAATACGCGTCAATTGGATGCTATATCTTTTTATGCTTCCGGCAATTGTATATTACATAGTTTTTCACTATGTGCCGATTTACGGTGTACAGATTGCATTTCAGGACTATAAAATCGGGCAGGCTTTTGGGGAGAGTGCTTGGGTAGGATTTAAGCATTTTCAGCGCTTTTTCAATTCAGCCTGGTTTGGGACCGTGTTGAAAAATACCCTGACATTGAGCTTATTGAATTTGTTTTTGGGATTTCCGTTACCGATTATTCTTGCACTTCTCTTAAATGAAGTGAAAAACATGCGAGTTCGAAAAGTGGTACAAACCATGACATATGCCCCGCATTTCATTTCTATGGTAATTTTGTGCGGTACCGTAACCATGTTTTTGAGTCCTTCTACAGGTATTATTGGTATGGCAATTAATGGTATTCGTCAGGCAATGGGGCTAAACAGTATCAATGTGTTGTCAGTGGGTCCGGCGTTTAAGTGGATTTATGTTCTGTCCGGAATTTGGCAGCAAACAGGATGGGGGTCCGTTATTTATCTGGCAGCTCTTTCCGGAGTAGACCCGCAGCTTTTAGAAGCGGCTGAGATGGATGGAGCCAATAAAGTACAGAGAATGATTCATATTAATTTCCCGGTTTTAATACCTACCATTGTTATCCAGCTTATTCTTAAATGTGGTCAGATGTTGAATGTAGGATATGAAAAGGTGTACTTATTACAGAATTCTACAATCCTGCAGTCCTCTGAAGTTATATCTACATATGTGTATCGTTCCGGTATTCAGGGAGCTCAGTATAGTTATTCCACAGCAGTCAGCTTGTTCAACTCTGTGGTAAATGCAACGATTCTGATAATTGTAAATCAGATAACGCGTAAGCTGAGTAAAGAAAACAGTCTGTGGTAAACCAATGAGATAAATAGGAAGAGAGGAGAATTATAGCGTGGAAAGAAAAAGAAAATGGCGTAATCAGTGTCGTGCTGACCGTATATTTGACATTGTAAACGGAATATTAATGGTTTTCATTTTTGCAGTTTGCTTTTATCCGCTTTATTACATAGTTGTGGTTTCTTTCAGTAAACAAGTGGTGGGAAGTTATCTGGTTCCGAATGGTTTTACATTGGCCGGATACGAAAGTATTTTTCAGAATAAGGATGTCTGGAGTGGATATGCCAATACCATTTTCTATACGGTGGCGGGAGTGCTGGCCAGTCTGGTTGTTACGCTTCCGTGTGCATATGCGTTGTCAAGAAAAGATTGTGTTGGCCGAAATTTAGTCATGGGATTTATTATGGTAACCATGTATATTGGCGGTGGATTGGTGCCGAGCTACATTAATATAAGCAATCTGGGCTTGATTAACAGCAGATGGGCAATTATTTTGAGCTCCTTGACTACTGCATACAATTTGATTTTGGCACGTTCCTTTTTTTACACCACAATTCCGGATGATTTGTTTGAGGCAGCCCGTGTGGACGGTTGCGGAAATGGTCGCTTTTTTGTACAAATAGTAATGCCTCTTTCCAAACCGATTACAGCTGTAATGGCGTTGTATTTTGGTGTTGCCAGATGGAACAGTTATTTTACGGAAATGATTTATCTGCGAGATTTAGAAAAATATCCATTGTCATTAATACTGCGACGTCTTTTATGGTCCATTGAAGCATTGGAGCAGATGATAGAAGACGGACTGATAGAGAATGTGTCACATGCAATGAAAGAAGTAGAATTAGCAGGTATTATGCAATATTGTCTTATCGTAGTGTCTACGATACCAATGATGATTATTTACCCGTTCATGCAAAAGTATTTCGCCAAAGGCGTTATGATCGGTGCAGTGAAGGGCTGATAATAATAGAAAAATATTTTATGGAGGTATTTTTATGAAAAACAAAACTCTCAAAAAAATGATGGCGTTTACACTTGCAACATTCATGGCATTTTCTGCTGTTGGATGTGGAAATGAAGACGTAACCAACACTCCTGCGACAGATGCGACATCTGAATCTGTGGCAGAAACTGTGGAAGAAACTCCGCTGTATAATGTGGGCACACTTCCTATCGTGAATGAACCTGTGACTATTAAAATCTTAACACAGGATGTTACCGGACGTCCATTCACAAAAGCTGCGGATGCAGGAATCTGGGCATGGCTGGAAGAGCAGACCGGTATTACTATTGAAGTAGAATCCTATCCTGCAGAAGAATTAAAGACAAAGCTTCCTTTAATTATGGCATCTCCGGATGAAATGCCTGATATTTTCTTAAGATGTGACTTTAAGGAAACAGACGTAATGAATTATGGTCAGAATGGACAGCTTTTGGAATTAGACAGTTATATCGAAGAATTTGGCACAAATATTCAGGTATGTTTTGATAACTTAGATTACGCATATGGTGCAAGCGTGTCTGCGGATGGTCATATTTATGCATTACCTTCCTTTAACGGAAGCAAAACACTTGTAAGCTATTCCATGAACAAAGAATGGCTCGATGCGATTGGCAAAGAAACTCCTACAACATTAGAAGAGTTGTATGAAGTATTTAAAGTAATCCAGACATCTGACGCAAATGGAAATGGAGATGCAACAGATGAAATCTGCTTATCCGGTGATCCTAAGACCTTTAAAAGAATGATGCTTTCTACCGTTGGTATTAATTGTTACTGGCCTTGGGAAGGCTGCCTGTTTGATGCAAAGGATGATAAAGTATTCTTTGTAGAGACCACAGACGAATACAAATATATGTTACAGTGGTTGAACAAATGCTACGAAGAAGGTATGCTTGATAACGAAATCTTTACACAGGAATCCGCACAGTTAAAAGCAAAGAAAGAAGCAAATCAGGTATTTATGTTTAATGGTTATATGGATCCTGAGAATACCCCTGTTACCGGCGGTATGTTCCCTGTTCCGCTTACCAGCGAAGTAAGTGATACACCATTAATTGCTGCATCTGCTCCTTATCAGGTAGCAACCGGTGCTATTGCTGCAAATACAGAATATCCTGAAGTATGTGTATTGTTATTAGATTATCTGTTCAGTGAAGAAGCATCTAAGGCTGCTTATTGGGGTCTGGAAGGTGTAGATTACAAGGTAACAGACGAGGCAAACTTTGTAATTGAAGGTCTTGGAGAAAAAGATGGCTTTATTGGTTCACGTAACTACAAAACAGCTATGATTATGCCATACTGGAATCGTGATGAATGGATTCAGCCTGCAACAACAGAAATGGGTAGAGCATTAAATGAAATCCAGGGTGCATATAGTCAGGTTGCATTCCAGAACTACCTGCACTTTACCAACGAAGAAGTTGATCAGGTTAACGTAATTGCAGCAGATTTGGGATTATATCTGGATGATCATTATGTTGGTTTTATTACCGGAACTTATGATATTGAAAAAGATTGGGATGAATATGTTAAGAAATGTCAGCAGATGGGTGCTGATGAGTTAACTAAGATTTATCAGACCGCTTATAATCGTTATTATGGTATTGAATAAGCGAAAAAGATGGTAGATGAAATCAGGGCGAGACTATAGTGATGGATACGAGACAGCTATGGTCTCGCCTTTCTAAATTAGGAGATTTGTACGTGAAAAAGTTAAGATATTTTCTTAGTATAATATTATCATTTTGTCTTACGTTCTCCATAGTAGGTCAAGCGATGAATCCTATGCCGGTATTGGCGGAAACTGGTTCTGAGAATTTGGCAACAACTCCGGACGCAGTGATATATGTGGATGGTATTGGAAGCGGTGCAAAGAATGGTTCGGATGCTGATAATGCATTTGCAACATTAACCGATGCATATAATGCAATTCCGGAAAATAACACATTGGCGGTTATTGTTGTTTGTGGAAACGTAAGTGTAGTGGATGGATGTGATGATCCGGCAGGGGATGGTTCCTATTATTTTCTTCCGAAGCATTCTGGGGAAGTAATTCTGACCTCCGTTTGGGGAGAAAGTGAGGATTACAAGGCGAATGCAGGGCTGGATTTTGGTGGAAAGAAGTTTTATTTCTTTGGAGATACCTCCTTCCGTGATATTTGTATAACCGGGAAGGCAAATTATTTATATGCCAATTATTTTACCATGCATTTCGGAATAGGAATAGAGATTGAGGAATCTGCTACCGATTCTGTTGCTGATTATCTGTATATGGGTACCACCAGTAAAGTGGGAAAGAATACGGAGATGAAGGATGTTTCCCTGACCATTGACAGTGGGGTATTTGGTACGGTATATGGTGGTGGCGCAAGCTATCAGGGAAGCGTAACGAGAGGTAAGGATAATTCCATTGACATTACGGTAAATGGCGGAAAGATTACGAATGTGTTGTATGGCTCAGGGCATGGTAACACAGATAATGCACATCATAAAAGTATTTGCATTACCGTAAACGGCGGAGAGCTTGCTTCAATATACGGAGCTCATGGTGATGCTACCGTATATGAAGATATCCAGATAATTTTAAATGCTGGTACGGTAAAAGCCGCCAGAGGTGCCCATAAATATACGGCAGGAAACAATGCGAATACGAGCTACACACCTACTCTTTATGGAAACGTAGAGATAACAGTAGCCGGTGCTACGGTGACTACTTTGGCAGCTGCCTATGATGATTCAACGATTGTGAAGGGAGACAAGATTTTAACTTATAAAGGACAAAGTGGGGTTTCTCTTCCGAATGCTGTACGATTTAATGTATTAAGCTTACAGAACAGCAGTTTAACTATAAAAGAAGCTCGTAAGGAAATCTGGCAAGGAATTGCGAAGGTGATGCTTACCGATGACAGTACGTTGACGCTTGCTTATACGCCGACAGATACTACATTAAAAAAAGTAACGGTATCTAAAGCAGGGACTGAGTGGCAGACAACCAATCCACTGATTACTGCACCTGCAAATACTCCGGAATTGTTTGAATTGGGTGCTCCGTTGGGGTATGTGCTTGAGTATAATGGGGCTGCGGCATCCTGGACCTTGAAAAAGAGTGAATTAAATATAGGCAGTCAAGGTATTCCGGGAACAGCAATGGATTTGGATTTAGGTCTTGGTGATGGTACCTATACCCCGGTTCCTGCGGATGCAGATGCCTATACTACATTCTTATACAAATTAAATGATCTTGGAGAGGCAAAAGAAGAAGTAAATGTAATAAATCCTGTTGCTATTCAGGGGCAGGTGGAACTGTATGTGTCTCCGAACGGAGAAGATACTAATAACGGTTCTAAAGATGCACCTTTTAAAACAATTGCCAGAGCACTGGAGTTGATACAGCCATTGCAGAAATTAGGAGTTCAGGGAATTGTCATTTATTTGAGGGAAGGAATCTATGTTACTTCAGAGTCTATTATGTTGAATCAGCTGCATTCCGGTACCAATGATATTCCTGTTATTGTGAGTGCCTATAATAATGAAGAGGTGGTAATTTCCGGTGGTGTAGATATTGCAGGAAATGCGTTTACTGCAGTAACTGATGAGGCAATATTAGGACGTTTGAAAGAAGGAGTGAAGGATAAAATCGTAGCGGTTGACTTGTCAACCCAGGGTATATCTTCCGTAGCTCCGATTGTCGGTGGAGTACAGGGTGGTCCGACTTGTCAGATTTTTATAGATGGGCAGGAACTTACCATTTCCCGATATCCTAATGTGAACAATCTGCCATTAGGAGAAGTGTTGGACATTGGACCGGTAACTGTAACAAACAGTGATTTCCCATACAATCCTAATTCTTCGGATGGTGTTGAGTACAAAATGCAGGATTTGCGCCCTACTACCTGGGTAAATGACGGAAATATTTGGCTGAAGGGATCTTTATACGCGGAATGGGACATTACCAATATACGCGTGGCAGAAATTCGTACAGAAGAGGGAACCATAAAACTGGATGGTGGTGCCAGATACGGTGCCAGAAGTCTTCCATCCAATACATATTATTATTATAATGTATTGGAAGAGATGGATGTGCCGGGAGAGTATTATCTCGATCCTGCAAAAGGAATCCTGTACTTGTATCCTATCGGTGACATGAGCAATGCAACTGTAACCTATTCTGCTATGGCAGAGGATATTATCGTAATGAATGGTACGGAAAATGTTGTTCTGAATGGTCTCACCATTGAGAATGGTGCAGGACGCGGTGTTTATATGACGGACTGCAGCAGAAGTGTTATCCAGAATTGTAAGATCCGTCAAGTGGGTACGGGTGTGGTAGTAAATGGATGTAGTGAAAGCGGTGTAATCTATTCCGATATTGAGATGATTGCAAACCGCCCGGTGGAAATCACACCGGGACAAACCATATTTGATTATACACCGAGTCACAATTTTGTACAGAACTGTTATATTCATTCAACCGGAACCAAGAATGAAAAATACAGTGCTATATATATGCAGGGCACAGGCAACGTTGTATCACACAATCTGATTCAAGGCACCTTCTCTGTAAGTATTTATCTTTATATTGCGAAGGAATGTATTGTAGAATATAACGAAATTGTTGGTGGTCCTACCGGAACCAGTGACTGTGGAGCTATTTATTTTGGTTATACGCCTAATGATTCCGGCTGTCACATTCGTTACAATTATATTCACGATATTGGGCTTTTCAGCGATTCCAATGCACCGAACGGAATTTATTTTGACGAAGGAAACAGCGGAAACTTTGCTTATGGCAATGTGATGAGAAATGTACCATGTGGATTCTTTACCAACTCCGGTAGTGAAAATGTAATTGTCAATAATATCGTGATGGATGGGCGTACGGGCACCGTAAATGCTATAAGCGGCTGCTCCATATTCGATAATTATACTACATCTGCAAGAATCGCCAGAGCTGGTGCAATAGAAACTGTATGGAACACATGGCAGAGCATGAGCGATGTCCAAAAGGCAGCACTGAAAGAAAGATATCCGTTACAGGACGCATTATATCAGCGCATTGCGGCGGATATGGCAGCAAATAATGGCGCCGGAACCGGTTTGTTTGTATCACACGATAACTATGCCGCCAATAACTTGATTTATGACTGCAGCGGCATTGGTTTTGCAGGCGGTACACATACCGTAAAGGATAACACATTTATGGAAAGTGATCCTTTTGTGAATGCAGTAAATCATGATTATACACTAAAGGAAGATGTTGCCTGGGATGTAGATGAAAATATACCATTGATTCATATGCAAAAGGTTGGAGTAAGTCGTACTATTCAGGGAGTGGATGCATTTTCTATGTATGCGCCATTCAATGGAAATACCGGCGTGGATCCTAAGAGTGTATTGCTGAAGTGGACGATTGCGGGTGGTGCAGATACTTACGAAGTGGTAATTGCAACCAATGAAGCATTGACAGAACATGTTGTTACCATAACAACAGAGGAACCGTATTGTTATTTTGAGGATTTTGCATTTGGCCAAACCTATTACTGGAAGGTGACTGCAAAAACCACAGCTAAGACAAGGATTTCTAACGAAGTACATGCAAATGACGGAGCTGTGTATTCCTTTAAAACTATGACAGAAGAGGAATATAAGGAGCTGAATCAAGCGGATTTCGCTGATTTAGAGGAACTGCTTGCTCAGGCAAAGGCTCTGTTTGCACAAATGAAGGAAGCTTTTGAGGGTGGCCTTTATGAGGACGGAAGTAAGGCTGCTTTGAATACCGCGATAACGACAGCCGAGGCAGTTGTAAACAGTAATTTATTGCAGGAGGAAGTGGAGCTGGCAGAACGTGAGCTACGTGCAGCCATAGAGCTTGCGAAGCTTCGCAGACAAGAGCAATATGTAACCTTTGAAGAGCTGAATGCAGAGGATTGGTCTGACCCTGCCGGTATGAAAGGGGTTGCGAATGTTGTAGGTGATGAGCTGCAGTTTACGTTTAGCACCAGCAATTCTTTGCGTTCGGAGATGGCATATGCAAAACCAATTGGTGTGCGAGATATTCTTCAGTTCCAGTTCAAGTTGGACGAATTGAAAGCATGGAATGGGTTTGCCATAGCACAAAGCAATACCAATGCGGTGATTACCGCTGCAGCAGCTACGAATGGATATTTTATTTGCATTAAGCCTGATCAAATCGAACTTCAAAAACGAAATAACGGTAAGAGTTATGGTAATATTGCGGTCTATGCAAATAAGCTTGTAGATGAAAATGGAGCAGAAGTACCGCTTATGACAGGCAACACATGGTATGATATCACAATAGCAGCATTAAATGAAACCGATGGTTCTGTTCGTATTTTGTTTAAGGTAGGAGATACGGTTGTATTTGATTACCTTGATGAAGAGGAGGCAATTACCGGTTCCGAAGGGTTTGGTGTGGTAATTCCGACAAAAGATAATGGAACGGTTTATTTGAAAAAAGCGGATACAAGTGCAAATCCGGATATATATGCTGCATCTATAGGCGGTGTAAATTATACAACACTGGAAGCTGCAGTGAATGCAGCTAATACAGGTGCAACAGTTAAGCTGGAAGCAGATGCAACATTGCCTTCTTCTAATTATGATAAAGCAATTACCTATGACTTAAATGGCCATACACTTACCGGCAATACTTTTACCGGGATTATTGCAACAGTGGCGGACAGCTCCAATGGAGAGGGATTGTTAAAGGTTCCACAGAATGGGTTGGCTCTTGATAGCAATAACGATGGCTATATGCCTGTATGGGACAGTACAAACAATGGATATAGATTTACTAATGTAACCATAGAGGATAGAAATGTAGATAATACAGGAGATGCACTTATTTTTGCAATGAGACCTTCTTTTGGTTCAGATGCCATTGAAAAGCTGGTTGCAGCAGGTCATGAAACCGGTATGGTTCGTGTTGGAGTTCGTATAAGGTGGAATGATCCTGAAACAAATACAACCAAGACTCAGGATTTGGCTTTAGATGATTCCTGGTTGTTAAAAATGTATAGTGATCCTTCAGTACCAAAAGGTGTAAAGTTTACAATTAGTGGAGGGGAAACTATTACGAACTTTACAGCTACCACAATTGTGTGGTCTGACCTTTCCACCTGTCCAAACGTGGAAATTGTAGGTACAACACATACATATCAAGCAAGGTAGAATAGGAGGCTGTAAATGAAAAAGGAATATATAAGACCGGAAGCTGAGAAAATCAACTTCCAGGCAGAAGAAGTAATGACGCAATTTCCTGGAAACACTAATTGGGAATCCGTGGAATGGCCGCCAACCCCTTGATTTTTATAAAAATAATGCTAACCATGCTAATTAAGAAGATATCTCATCTCCCATACGGGAGATGGGATATCAGAACTGGAGGGAAAATAATGATTAGTGCATATTGTTTAGACTATAATAACTGGGTGTGCATACCGCGTCACGTGAAAGAAGATTTCAAAGAAATGGCTGATATGGGCTATGATGCAGTATGCCTGACTTTTTCAGAAAGCGAAATGACATATGCCCGAAGAACCTTTGAAATTCTGGTGGATATGGCCCATCAGGAAGGGCTTAAGGTAAATGTGATTCCAAGCAGAATCGGCGGACGCTTTGCCGGGGCACCTCTTATGCCGAGTCTTTGGGCGGCGAATCATTCGGAGTATTGTATAAAGGGGGATTATTATTGGCCGGTAGTGTGTCTGGAGTCAGAAGCGGTTCGAGATTGGATGAAGGACTTTATGAAGACCTTAATTATGGATTATGAGTTAGACGGTATTATATGGGATGAACCAAAGGCCCCTACCTTAATCAGTCATCATCCGGATACCATAAGACGTTTTGGTGAAAATCCTACAGAAGAAAATATGGCGGTGGGGTATTGTGAATTTTTCGATGATTTGACAGCTTATTGCCATAACTTAAATCCGAAGTTAGTTCAGACATTGTTCTGTATTAAGGGGGAGAGAGAATTTTTTACAGAGAGAATTTCCAGAAATAAGGAAATTACTTATTTCGGATATGATGGAAATTTGTCACGTCAGCGCAGATTTAAAGAAGCAATCTGTGACAGCAAATATAGAATTGAAAGTGTATGGGACAGAACACTTAAGGAATGTAATCAAGCGGGTAAAAAAACGTTTGCTTTGGTGGAAACCATGCATATGCCACGTGAAGAGCATTATAATTTTGAATATAACCTGAATGCTTATCTTGAAAATTATCATCCGGACCACCTTTCTTTGTATTATTATGCTCATAATGCAGATGATCCGGAAGGGCTGAATGAAATTATTAAGAGAGCTATGAAAAAATATATTAAGAATAAATAAAGAGTAAAACGATATGTAGAGGAGAGTATGAATGGAGTATCGAATTAGAGATTATGGCGCAAAGGGAGACGGGATGAAAGATGACGCTCCATACATCCAGGCGGCTATTGATGAGTGTACAGAAAATGGAGGCGGAAGAGTAGTCTGTGAATCCGGGACATATTTATGTTCAACTATTTTTTTGAAGAGTAATGTGGATTTGTATCTGGAAATGGGGTGTACAATTATCAGTTCGCTGGATGCTTCTTCTTATTCAGGTGAAAAGGAAGCATTAATTGAGGCGAAAGATGCGGAGAATATTTCAATATCCGGATACGGTACGATTGATGGAAGAAGTTATCTGGTATATTATGATGATAATCAGGATCCATTGCATGAGGCACCTTTAGACTATCCTGTGGGAGCATTCAGACCAAGGACAACGAAGTTTGAGAATATAAGAAACCTTAGTATTAAAGATATTACTATAAAGAATAGCGTATTTTGGACATTACATTTTGCAGGATGTAATTATATAACCGTTTCAGGTGTTAAGATTTTTAATGATATACGTTGTAATAACAATGATGGAATTGATCCGGATTGCTGTAAAAATGTAGTAATCTCAGATTGTATTATTGTGGCTGGTGATGATCCGGTTGTTATTAAAACAACCAAACCTATGGCGGAGAAATATGGAAGTTGTGAAAATATTGTGGTAAACAATTGTATCATGCGTACCAAAAGTGCAGGCTTGAAAATCGGAACAGAAACCTGGGGAGATATCAGAAATATCCAAATGTCCAATTGCGTAATAGAAGAGTGCGGCAGGATGCTGTCTATTACCGTAAGAGACGGAGGAACCATTGAAAACATTCGTGTTTCCAATGTGCGGGCAGCATGCAGAGCCTATAGCGCCTGCAAGGATAATAAGCACATAGGAGCGGGGTATCCGTATTGGTGGGGCAAGGGAGAAAGTATCTACATATCTAATATGCCTCGAGATTATGAAACGATGAATCCGGGAACCATTAGAAATATAACTTTAACGGATTTAGATATAGACAGTGAATCTTCCTTATTTATCGTGGGCTCTGAATATGGTAAAATAGAAGATATAGAAGTGCGAAATTGCAAGCTGCAATTAAAAAGAATCGGTACACAAGAACCGGGATGGTTTGATTTCAGACCATCACCTATGGAAGTGGTAAAACATGACATTCCGGGAATTTATGTAAAGTGTGCTGAGCATATTAAGTTCAAAAATGTTTCCGTCCGCTTTACAGACCAGGCAGAGGCATGGAGTGAAGTGGTATGGATCGAAGATGCCAAAAAGGTTGTATTGGATGAGGTGTGTGGAACCCCTGCAAGAAAGGAGTTGCCTGCGGCACGCATCCTTCGTGTCAGTGGGCTGGAATTTAGAAATACAACTATTGCAGGGAGTGTGGAGAGCGTATGATTAGCAAAATTGTCGAGAAAGAAGGAAATAAATTTTTTGATATTGATGGGAAATTATTTGCACCGGCTGCATTTCGTTCTTTTAGGCCAACACCTGCCAATGTTTCTCAGTTTTATAATAATGGAGTAAGATTGTTTCAGATGCTGGTAACCGGTACAACAAATGCATTGAAAACAAAATACTCTTTATACGGAGAAGTGTGGAAGGGCGATGGCGAGTATGATTTTATAGCGTTTGACAAACAAATGGAGATGTTTATGAAGTTTGCTCCGGAAGGATATTTCTGTGTTATGATTCCGTTAGATACCAGGGACTGGTTTATAGAAAAATACAACTGTCCGGACAGTTTTAAAGAGTTTGGAAAAGCCTGCTTCTATGAAGAATGGAAAGCAGCCGCAGCAGACTACTTAAAAGCATTTATAAATTATGCGGAAGAAAAATATGGAGATAGAATTTTCTCTTATAGTTTTTCCGCAGGATATGCAACGGAGTGGTTTACAAACGACAAGGGAGAGTATGACGAAAGAAAAGAGCTGGCTTTTCAGGAGTATCTGGGGGATGACAAGGTAAGAATCCCGGCCAAAAGTGAACTGGACCGCATTTCAACTACGTTTTTACGTGAAAAGGAAAGCTGCATACCGGATTACTATAAATTTACGTCAGAAAATACAGCAGAGACAGTTTGTTATTTTGCAAATAAAGCGCAGGAAGTTTTGCAGCACAAGAAGGTGATTGGTTTATTTTACGGTTACATGATATTGAATTCTATGTATCAGAACCGTTGGGGAACCGCAAAATATGAGCTTGTTTGGCAGTGTGAAGACATCGATATGATTTTTTCACCGGCGGCATATTTTATGTTTAGAGAAACCAAAAATCCGGCAGCTTATCAGGTGGCAGTAGATTCTATTGCAGTAAACAATAAATTATATATGCATGAAATTGACCATAGAACGCATTTGGCTCTATACCCATTGGAAAGCGGCGGCATATTGAGGGATTCTTATGAAACAGAAGAAGAGACGGTAATGATTTTAAGAAGAGAGCTATGCCAGGCACTTCAGAAGGGAAGCGCGTTGTGGTGGTTTGATTTTTATGGTGGGTACTATTTTTCCAAGCGCTATGACAGAGAAATCGAAAGGGCTGTGGAGATTATCCATGAAGTTACCGGGTATCCTAGAAAATCGATTGCCCAGACAGCCATTTTTTATGATCCGGAATCCACCTTGTATCTAAATGAAAATTTGGGTGTGAAGGAAGATTACGTAAATAATATCATTTGCGAATTAGGCAAAAGTGGTGTTCTTTATGATGTATATAATTTGAATGATATTATGAAGATAGACACTTCCCAATATAAAATGCTTGTATTTTTAAATGCCTTTAAGTTAAGCGGTGAGATTATTGAAAAGCTGGAGAAACTGGATATTTATAAAGTGTGGATTCATGCTCCGGGGTATGAGAATAATCGTAGTGTAAATGATATAGAACGCATCATCGGAATGGAATTGGTTGAAAGAGAAGAATGCAATAAGATTAGATTTAACGAAGAAGTGTTTGGATTCTCTAATCAGGTGACTCCATTATTTGAGGTGAAAATGGCCGAAAAGGTGCTGGCATATTACGAAGGCACTCAAAAAGCAGCAGTTGCTCTGAATGGAAAAAATATTTATTTTGCTACAGGAAATGTTCCGTATGAATTATGGCATGAAATTGAGAGAATTTGCGGAGTGCATATATATACAGATAATGGAATGGCAGTTTATGGGGATTCCAGATTCCTTTGTGTGCAGAACCCATTTTCAGAAGCCTGCAGCATAAATTTACCGGGTGATACGAGCTTTATTGAGCTGTTTGATGGTGGTGAGTACCATTCTGAAGGAAGAAGGCTTTCCTATGATGTGCCGATAGGAACTACTCAAATGTTTCTGGTGAAGCAGAAGGAATAAGTGAGGTATAGTTATGCAATATAAAGATGAAATTATTTCGATTATAGACAGCCTTACATTAGACGAAATGATTGGTCAGATGATGTGTTTTAGTACGATCAAAATGGAGGATGACGAGATTCTCGATTTGGTTCAAACAACAAAAGCCGGGTCATTTTTTGTGTCAAATGAAACTCCTGAGCGTATTAAAAAGATTACCAAATTAATGAATGATAATTTGAAATGCCCGGGAATGATTGCAGCGGATATAGAATACGGTCCGGGAAGTATCTTGCAAGGTGAGATTAGACTGCCGGAACCTATGGCATGGGGAGCTTGTAATGATGCTGAATTGATAAGAGCAGCCCACGTTGAAGTGGCTCGCAGATGTCGTGAGATGGGTGTGCATTGGAATTTTGCACCGGTTGCAGATATCAATTATAATCCGGACAACCCGGTTACAAATGTACGTGCGGTATCCGATATTCCGGAAAGAGTAGCCAGAATATGTTGTGCTGCAGTAGAAGGCATGCAGGAAAATGGTTTGGTTATGGCAGGATGCAAGCATTTTCCGGGAGATGGCATGGATGACAGAAATCAGCATTTTTGTATTACTGTAAATGCTCTTGACTTTCAGAAGTGGATGGATACCTACGGATATGTATATAAAGAATTAATTAAGGCAGATGTTGCTTCTGTAATGATTGGACATATAGCATTTCCGGCATATGACGAGAAGCTGAATGATTGGGTAGGGTATCCGCCGGGAAGTCTGAGTTATAATATCATTACAAAGTTATTAAAAAAAGAGTTGGGCTTTGATGGCTGTGTGGTTTCAGATGCATTGTCCATGGTCGGAGCATGCACGGCAGTACCTCTTGATAGAATTGCGGTAGAATTTGTAAAAGCAGGAGGCGATATGCTGCTGTTTCCGCTGAAAGAGCATTTTTACCAGATTAAGAGTGCCGTAGAAAGCGGCGAAATTGCAATGGACAGAATTAAGGACGCTGTATACAGGGTATTAGTACTGAAAAAAAGAGCCGGCTTATTGGATGAAAAGGAACCGGAGAAACAATTTCCGGCTGATACATGCAAGCTGGCAGCGTTGGCACAGGAGATTGCAGATAAATCCATTACTTTAATAAGAAATTATGACCACTTATTGCCTGTTTCTTTAAATAAAGGAGCCAGGATACTGATTTTAAATATTAAGAAAGACAGAGAAAAAGAGAAAAATTATTATTCCTCCGATTTAGATACCATAAAAGCAGAACTGGAAAACAGAGGGTTCTTGGTTACAAGCTTTGACAATGCGACAAGAGCAGATTTCGTAGATCATTTAGAGGTATACGATTTGGTTTTGGTAAATTGTAAATTGGGTTCCAAAGATTATCGAGGAGGTTCTCTGAGAATTGATTGGCAGCATATTTCACCGTTTTGGAGAGGGGAGATATTGAAGCACCCGAAGGTAATTTTTACCTCCTTTGGATGCCCTTACAAAATTTATGATTTTCCTTATTTGAAAACTTATATTAATGCCTACTCATCTTCAGAAAGTACACAAAGGGCATTTGTTAAAGCCTTATTTGGTGAAATAGGGTTTGAAGGAAAGTCTCCGGTTAGTTTAAAAGGTTTTTTTGAGGCAGAAAGCTAGGAGAAAACAAAGAAGATGCTTAATGAAACATGGGGCTGTTGCAAAATAGATGAATAATCATCTATGGAGCAATAGCTCCGTTTTTCTGCCCAAAAACAGAAAAACAGGCTCCGAAAAGCCTGTAATCCATGGTATAATAAGATATGCCTAGTAACTTAAAATACACGAAAGATTATACCGAACTTGGGCAAATT
>JAFXAZ010000043.1 GCA_017521985.1 Lachnospiraceae bacterium | reverse complement strand
TTGACCGCTGCAATAATAGAATTGGCATAGGCTTGCAACCTACCATTCTTGCCCAAACTTTCTTTCATTGCATATTTATCATCCACGGCTAAGGTACCCACCGCAATTGTATTAAAATCTTCTGATTTATGAGACGTATAGACCGTCGTATCATCGCTGCTATCGCTTGTGTCGCTACTGTCGCTTGTGTCGCTGCTATCGCTTGCATCACTGCTATCGCTTGCATCACTGCTATCGCTTGCATCACTGCTATCGCTTGTGTCACTGCTATCGCTTGTGTCGCTGCTGTCGCTTGTGTCGCTTGTGTCGCTTGTGTCGCTGCTATCGCTTGCGTCGCTGCTATCGCTTGTGTCGCTGCTGTCGCCACCTGTGACACCACCACCGCCTATTTCTGCAATGTTATTCCAATTTTGACCTGTGTATTCAGCCCAACCATTAAGAATAATTTTGATATATCGTGCCTGATATTCTCCACCAAAATCATAGTCCACTGTTCCCAACTGGTTTCCGTCTGCATCAAATACATCCTTATCCGGGCCATTATACACGCTCGTCCATTCATCACCATCCTTAGACACAAGGATTTCAATTAGGTAAGTTCTTTTAAGACTTTGATACATAGCGATATCAATCTTGGTAAAGCTTCTTTCTTGTCCGAAGTCGAGAATTATCCAGTTCCCCGGATCTTTTGATGACCATCTTGTATCGAGCTTGCCATCAAGAACCATTCTAGGGTGAGCAATATCCGGCTGTGGAATAGTGGATACGGTAATGTCATCCTCCGTAATATAGTATCCTTGTACCATTTTTCCATAAACAACTCTCACGATAAAGTTTATGGTAAATTTAGTGCTTGTACCGCCTTCTGTAACAACGAAGGAAGCAGTCGGAGTATCGGTTGTTGCCTGTGTCACCTCAAGATTTACTCCATCCTTCTTAGCCACAACTGTAGGCAACTTACCATCCACCAATTTGTCGCTCCTTACCGTAACAGTATAGGTTGTTTTCGTCGGACTAAAGCCTTCGATTTCTACACCATCTAATGTCACGCTATCAACGGAAGGCATCTCTCCATCCGGAATCTGCCACTCATCCAGAGAAGCCGGTACCTCAGGAATACTTTCCGGTGTCGTCACGGACAAATCACGTGGAAGTGGAATGTAAGCCACTGTAGCACTCATGGTTGTCACACCTGCAAACTTAATGGCAAGCTTGTGATACTCTGCTGAATTATCCTTCTGTACTGCTGGATTTGGTGAGCCCGGTAATGGAGTACAATCTCTGACCTCAAATACTGCATTTTCATCAGAAGCTGCTAGTATTCCTACCCACATTCTGTTGCCCTGTGGATCCGTCATAATCGCACTCTTACCATCTTCACTTACTGCTATAGTATTTTCAAGCAAGGTATGTGAGAACCAGTAAACATCAGACGCCTCTCTCAGTGCTACTTCATCACGTACTACAAATGCGTCTCTGTTATTGGTAAGCATTACACCTCTCTCAGCAGAGGTTGCCCATGGCAGATAAGCAGTTGTCATATCCGTAATTGCAAGCGCACCACGCTCCTTACTCTCATACCTAGTTATCACACAGCCCTTCTCTCTAATCTGATCATCGCCTCTGGAGCCCTCCACTACGTTAGTCTCAGAAGGAACCTTTACACTCAAATCATCAAACAGGATTGTTGAAGTCGTGCCATCTTTCGAACCAACGTACCAAGCAATATATCTGATATTTTTTATAGTCGTTGCGAGCTTCACTCCTGTTATCGCTGGAGTGCCACCAATATATACGTCATATGTCTGATCCGTAATATTTAATTTAAGTGAAATGTCATACCATGTATTCGTTTCATACGTCCATATACTGTTTTCATCCTTTTGGATATCCTTATATTCGCCGCTCTCATTAAGGTACTGTATTTTACCATCGGCTGTAAATTGTACTGGCTGTACTTTGTTATTATCCCCATCAATAATTCGAGGCAACATACATGCATCGGTTCTCGTTAAACTGTTCACATACATGCTGTAATTGATTTCAACCTCTCCATCCGGATATGGGAGTGAAGGTTCAATTTGAATACGTGCCCTTTGTCTCGCAGCATAGGCGTTTGATGTTATTTCAATTGCAATATTGTCTGCATCCTCGCCTCTAGGAACGTTGCGTGCATAAATTGTAGCGGTACCCAAAGCTTCTTGATTACCTGTACCTAAATCATATGCAAATCGATTGGTACTATCAGAAACAAGCGTATCTTTCGGAATAATGTTAAAGTCAAAGCTCCTAAGAGTAGCCAGTCCAGTGTTGTTCTCAACACCAACACCAAAGGCCTCAAGCGTATCCATTACCAAAGTATTATGTCCCTCAGCTCTTTTTCTGTAAACAACATAACCTTTTCCCTCACTTACATAGGAGGCACTATCTGTACCCAGGTCCGTTGCCCAACGGGTTCCCGCCCAATCCAGAACAAAGCTACCTATATCCATATGTGCATGGGTCACGTCCTTTAATCCTGAAATAAAGCCTGCATAGATACCATCCTCGCCCCAATCGGAACGCATCGTCACCACTTCACTCTTTCTGAAATACTTGTCAAGTGGCAAATCTTCCATCTTGTCACCTATCCATTGTGGGTCATACCAAATAAGCTCAACCGGATCACAATCATAACTGCCACCCTCTTCAAGAGCAGCTTTCCTTTCATATCCCAAACTCTTGTCTTGGAATAATCTTGCATAATAAAATTCATAGTTAAAATTTGTTGTAGTTTTATAAGCAGCATCACCATAGTTAAAATCTCCGGCTGGTCCATGCATATACAACTGGTAATAAGCGCTTGATGTAAAGTTTGTTGCAGCTACAATTCCATAGTCGGTCCCTATAGCCGTTTCTAAAAGAGACATAATTTCTGCATCAAAGATAATAGTATCAATACTGTAAGCAGGTCCCTCTTTCCAGGCACCATCAGGATCCCATTCATTAAAGTGATGCTCCAGACTACGCATTACCAGCTCAAAGGATGGTATTATAATCTCTTCCAGCTCACCGTTCTCAAATTCCTCGTCGCAAATAGCAATCAGACCAGCGAGAGCCGCCCTATTTATATTCGGGTTCCAGTTTAATGCACTTCTGCACCACGTGGAAGGAGGATTGGAAGGTGTTCCAATATAACACAAATAACTTTCTTTTATTCCACGTTCAAGTATTGCCGTTTTAACAAGCTCCCTCTGCTCGTCGTCCATCCAGTTGTACAGCCAGTCATAACCTATAGCCACACCGGACATTATCTTACCGATATCCAGAAAATGGATCGGATTCCAGTCAGGAAATACACTACAAAGCTGATTTAGTTCTTCCCATGCCCTGTTTGCATACTTCTCTTCTCCTGTTATCTGATATACGAAAGCAAGTGTTTCAATTCTATCTGAACTATTCTCTAAATAAAGAAGACTTGTAGCTCCTGCTTTTACTTCATACGGATATGGCTCTGTTTCCAGTATCTCATCAGCACTGAGCAAAAGTTTATCAAAGCACTTTGCAAGAAAGTCATCCGTCTCAACAAGTCCTCTTACACGGGTAAAATCATCTGCTGTAGCATATAAACGAGGATGTTCCCCTGTTTTAAAGTTTGCAACCATATCCTCATATATCTGCTGACCAGCAGGACGAAGGTATCTTACCATACTTAAAACCTCATTCTGAACATTAGCTGACGCTGCATAGAAAGAAGTAGAATCTTTGCCAAATACCACAAGTCCATAGTGAACAAAGTACGGTGTATTAAGCATTTCTGCCAGCTTTGCCGGTGCTACATACGGCTCGCCATCAACCAACTGTACGTTGTCCGTATTAAGCGCATGAGACTGTCCATTCACCGTCAAAGTACCTGTATTAGTAGCTGCATCCCATGAAACAGTTGCCCCAAGGGTTTCTGCCGTAAACAGAAGCGGAACATACATTTCCATATCTATTTCTACCGGCGCCAAAGGCATTTTGAGCTCTTCCAGATCATTATAAGCCTTAAAGCTGCCCTTATGCATTGCAAGTACATCAGACATGATTGCATTTACCACTTCCTGTTCTTCTTTCGTCACAAACATAGGTGAATCATACCATAATGTAGAAGTCTGGAAAGGTTTCTCTGTTGGCTCCGGTGTTGCAGGTGCTTCTGTTGCTTGCGGCGCTTCTGTTGCTTGCGGCGCCTTTGTTGCTATAGGTTCATTCGCTTCTTCAGCTACATCATCATTAATGACATAGCTTACCGTTGCTGTAACCGGTACATCCTTGCCATCCACCTGAATGATACAGCTAAGTTCTATGTCACCATTCAAATCAGCAGCCTGTGCGGGTACTGCTGCCACGGCCATTCCTGCTACCATTACCATACAAAGCATAATGGAAAGCCAGGTCTTTTTGTTCTTGCCGTAAACAAACAGTGCAATCATACCGCAAACTGCAAGGACTGTCAGAACAATCCAAAAGCCTGCCTGCATGTTATCGCCTGTTGCAGTGGTGCCTGCGGCAATGTCAGCGGCAGACAGTGTTACTCCACCGGTGTTCCAGGTCTCACCATCCTGTAAGTGAGTGTCAAATGCTGTGGTATCACCTGCAAGTTTCACACCCTCCGGCGCATTTATCTGTGCAAAAATAAATACTTCTTTGCCGGTATTGTTTTTCACCTGCACGCTTGCCTTCACAGACCCGCCTGCTTTGTACGAATCCTTGTCTGTGACAAGTTGTGCCGTAAGGCCATCCTTAGTTACGGCGTTGCTCTTAGCTGCCATTACGTTCAAACTTAGAGCAACCATCATTACTGCGGCCAATAGCACCGTCAGTAATCGAAACGATTTTGTTTTCATCGCTTTCGTCCTCCTTCTTTTTATTTTGTATATACCAAAAAGCATATGAGGGGATATGCTTAATGTCTGATTTTAATTTTAAAAATAGCTTTCCTAATACTCTCCGGCTTGTCCACCGCCACAGCCGTACGATGTCCGTCGTTTGGATAACATATTAGGAAATCTCTCGGAGTAAGTACTACAGAGCAGTTTTTTTCACCATCCAGCTGCACGAAATCGCTTTCGTCAACATATTCCTTCAACTGCATATTCTGAATAAAACTAAGGTCAATCTGTTCCTGTCCACAAAGCATCAGATGCAGGTCCAGATATTTTTTGTGGGCTTCCCAAAAACGCTCCTCTGCCTGAGCTGTGATATACTCTGTCACATTCACAAACAGGTTATCGCCTTCGATTTCATATCTGCCCTTTTCAAAACAAGCCAAGTCATGCTCTGCCGCAAATGCAAAGCACTTTTTAATCTGTTCCCCCAAAAAGGAATACTCTTTCAGGTTTTTGATATTTCCGAAAATCATAAAATTCTCCTCGTCGACCCGATTTACAGCTCGCCCAGAACCTTTTCATACTCTTTCCGCTTTGTCTCATCCACCTTGGTAGCAGGAGCCACAGTATAGCCCATATCAAAGCCTATCAACTCCAGGAAGAATTTCCAGTGTCCTATGTTCTTGCCTGCTACGGACGCAATCAGAGTATTTAACTTCTTTTGAGCGACCAGCGCCTTATCCATATCTCCCTGCACGAAATAATTGTATATGTCAGCTACAGTATCCGGTAAAATATTATAGCTGGTACCGATACCGCCATCTGCACCCATTACCAGTCCGGCTAAGAGGGATTCATCCGGCCCGTTTAATAAAACCATGTCCGGATTCATAGTTTTCAGTCGCTCAAAATAGTAATAGTTCGGGATGGTCATTTTCACGCCAATCATGTTTGGAATATCCATAATCTGTCCTGCCACATCATAGACATCACCTTTGATCAGCCCGTTAATATATGCCAGTAACGGCTTGTCTGTCATGGATGACAGATAGCGGTAATACTCCACTATCTCATCGTCATTATAGGCTGGAATACAGACCGGTATCTGGCTGGAAATCACATCCACACCACACTTGTCTGCATGCTTTAACAGCTCTGTCGCATCCTGTAAGGTAGCTGCACCTATGTGGGAAATAATGGTACTGTCCTTTTTTTCCTCCATAACTGCTTCCAACATATCCATGCGGGTTTTCACCGGAAGCACCATGCCTTCCCCGCTGTTGCCGCCTACATAAAAGCCTTGCAGGCCATTCTCCTGATGATATTTCATCAGCTTATGTACCGCACCCTTTTTGACATTCAGCTCTTCATCATAAATGGTAAACAGCGCAGAATAAACACCCTTTAACTGTATTGTCTGTTTCTTCATTTTATACAAACCTCTCTACTCACCCTTTCACTGCTCCAATCAGTGCACCTTTTGCAAAGTACTTCTGAAGGAACGGATAGATACAAAGGATTGGGAATGTACTGACTACAATCGCAGCATATTTAATCGTTTCTGCATAGGCATTGTATTCGTCACCGCTTCCCGCCATATCCTTATTAGCCAGCAATACCGACCTAAGAACATTTTGAACAGGAATTTTTGCATTATCTGTAATATAGATAGATGCATTAAACCATGCATTCCAATGCGCCACACCATAATATAGTAAAAGCACTGCTAAGGTTGGCTTAATTAAAGGCAAAATTACTTTAAAAATAATGTGAAAATCATTTGCTCCATCAATATATGCAGCATCTTTCAAGCTGTCCGGAATTGCCTCAATTGAAGTCTTACAAATAATGGCATTATATACTGTCATAGCCCCCGGAAGCACCAATGCCCAGATGGTATTATATAATCTCAAATCCTTTACATTTAAATAATTTGGTATCATACCACCAGTGAAAAACATGGTAAACAGAACCATGAATGCCAACGGTTTTTTCCACATCATACCTGAACACGCAAGAAAATACCCACATAGCAGAGTTAAAACAATATTAATTGGTAAACTTAGAAGTTCAATTTTAATGCTGTTCCAAAAGCTGTTTAAAAACAGCGGATTTTCAAACACTAATTTGTAAGCATTGCCCACAAACTTCTTTGGCCACAGTAAAAAACCGGGATTCAAAGCCAATTCTGAACTATTCGTAAAGGATGCCATAAGGATGTACCACATAGGGTATAAGCAAACAAATGCCATCGCAAGTAATAACGTATAAATTATGAGGTCCAGTACGATGTCTTCCATACTTTTCTTTTTTAATTTCATTCTTATTTACCTCCCCTAGAACAGACCACTTTGACCGAGCTTCTTACTAATACGATTAGATACCAGTAAAAAGACAATGTTAACAGCAGAATTAAATAAGTTTACTGCCGTACTAAAGCTATAATCAGCATCAATTAAACCTTTTCTATATACATAGGTGGAAATAACGTCCGCTACGTCATAAGTCAGAGGCTGGTATAACAGTAATATTTTTTCATAGCCTACATTTAAAACTTTTCCCAGCTTTAAAACAAGAAGCATGGATATGGTCGGAACCAGTCCCGGGAATGTAATATATCTCATCTGCTGCATACGGCTTGCTCCGTCGATTCTTGCTGCTTCGTACTGTTCCTGATCAATTCCGGCCAGTGCCGCAAGGAAGATAATAGAGTCCCAGCCCACATTCTGCCAAATAGTCGATAAAATATAAATTGGATAAAAATACTTGGAATGCGTCAGTAAGTTTGTAGGCTCCCCTCCAAAAAATACCAATATCTGGCTAAACAAACCGTTTGTCTGACAATAAACTGTAATCATACCGCAAACTACTACCGTTGCAATAAAGTGCGGCATATAAGTAAGAGTCTGTATGGTTCGCTTAAACCAGCTTACCTTTACCTCATTTAACAAAAGTGCTAAAAGAACCGGTACCGGGAAGCTGAAAACCAGTGATAACAAACTAATGGTAAAAGTATTGCGGAGTGCCCGCCAAAAATAAGGATCGTCAAATGCGCGGGCAAACTGTTCTAATCCTACCCAGGGACTTCCATCTATACCCAGACTTGGACGGAACTTCTGGAAAGCGATGATAACACCATACATAGGTTTGTAACAGAATAAAATCAAATAGACTAAAACGGGAATAAAAATCAGATATTTAAACTTGTGTCTCTGGAAGTCCCGCTTCACTCTTGCTGCAAAGCTTTTCTTCATATTTACCTCCTGTCAAAAATATGAGCCATCTGTAGAAACAAATGGCCCATAAGAACTTGTCATTATCTATTTACATAACGATCATATGCCGCCTGTTCAATTTCAAGAAGTTCCGGTAACTTATAAGCATTTAACTGCTCAACAAACTTGTCAAAGTTATCCAGAGATTCCTCACCAGTTACAAATTTCAACGCCATTTCAGATACATATGTAGATAAGACAGCCTTGATGTCAGTATACTTTGTCTGCTCTTCTTCTGTTCTAGAATATGGAGGAGTCATGTAATCTCTGGCTACGGTATTGTCAGTCCATGCAGCAAGCGCCTCTACAGAGCTCTGAGCGTTTTTAGCCTTTTGAAAGGCTTCCATCTGTATACCGATACCAACAGAATACATACCCGTGTAATCCTTTAATGCCTCAGAGATACCTTTTTCATCTGCTGTAATCACATCCGTAAACTGGATGCTGCCGTCTGCTGCAACCTCATAGGTCTTACCCTCTTCACCAAAGTTCCAGTACATCATACCTTCTTCGCTGTAACCGTAATTTAAGAATTGGATAGCAGCGATCAGCTCTTCTTCTGTACAAGATGTAGTAACTACAGCACCGTTGGTAGCCTTTACTAAAGTGCTTTCTGTCTGAATTCTCTTGGTTGGAGCACCTGCTGCTGTTCTTGGATAACTACAGCCTACCCAAACTGCACCTGTATTCTCAGCCTCTGCATCTGCGATGTAGTTTGTCAACTGGCTCATTGCTGTTACAATTGCACCGGTCTGATTATTTAAAGCCTTGGTACGTACTGCAGCATCATCATTGGTTGCAAAGTCAGGGTCAATCAGACCTGCATCATACCAACGATTTAATACTGTCAGATATTCTTTCCATTCAGGCTGTGCATTTGCAAGCTTAACCTCACCATTATCTACATAAAGCTGCATATCAAGGTCTGCAAATGCATCCACACCTGATGCAAAACCACCATAATTGTATCTACGAACACGGAAACTGAAAGTAGCGTTGTATTTCTCTTTAAAAGCGGTTAATACAGTTTCCCAGTCTTCTAAGGTTACAGGAGCCTTTAAACCACACTCATCCAACCAGTCCTGACGAATAACAGGTCCAATGTATGTAATAAGAGTATCATTTTCACGAATCAGTGGGAACATCAAGAATTTACCCTCTTCATTGGTAATAGCATTTTTATCTGCTATATTAGCAGGGTCATTCATGTATGCCCAAAAATCCGGAGCATATTCTTCCAAATATGGTGTTAAATCATAAATCAAGCCATCCTCATAAAGGGTATTAACAGTAGAAATTGTATAAGCATTGAACATGATGCTAGGTAATACTTCTTCCTGTAATAACAAATTGTATGCAGCGTTTGCGTCCGCGCCTTCTACTGCAGTGCGCCACTCAATCGGAATACCTGTTCTTTCTATTAAACCCTGATAGAAAGGTACATCCTTACGGTCAGCATATTTTGCACTCTTAGACAAATTTCCGACAATATAGAAGCTCAATTTTTCATCCGTATCTACCGGATAAGACCATCCTTCATCTGCCACTGGTGTTTCGGATGCTACCTGTGTTTCACTTGTAGCCTGGGTTTCTGTTTCGCTGGATACAACATTTTCATCTCCACATCCTACCAGCATACCTGCTGTCATAATAGATACAAGAACGGTTGCCGTAGCACGTGATAACCATTTCTTTTTCATAAAAATAACTACCTCTTTTCTTTCTTTTTCTTTTATGTTTTATTACCGGTAATAGTTCAGAAACAAGTTTGTTTCCTTGTGCCTAAACATTATCACAGTACAACACTCATTGTAAATCTTCATTTTGAAACCACCCTACCAAACGAAAATAACAGCCGAAGATGCCCGTTTTTCAAGGCTTCTCCGGCTATCTCATATTTATTCGTTTCTAAAAAGCTCTCTATAAGCACTAGGTGTAATACCCTCCTGCCGCTTAAATGCTCTGGTAAAGGAATTACTGTTTACATATCCATTCTGACTGGCGATTTCCTGAATGGTATCTTCGGTATCTCTAAGCTGTTCTTTGGCATGGTTAATTCTGGTTAATGCAATATATTCCGGTATCGTAAATCGATATTTTTCTTTAAATAAGGTAGATAAGTAACCCGGCGCAATTTCAAACAGTTCCCCTAGCAGTGTCCTGGACAATTGTTCCTCTCCATAATGCTGTTCAATATATTCCATAACCTTTCCGCAGACATTCTCTTCCGTAGCCTTTACTCGCTTCTTATAATACAGCTCTTTTAAAATATCTGCAAAATACTGTTTAAAATCTTCCAGACTGTTCCGATTGGAAAGCTTCATCACGCGTTCCTTCCACTCCTGCGTCCAATCGCCTTCCTGTATCAATATTCTATGCAAGGAGGTAATGACTTCTATTCTAAAGCATTCCACTGCTTCCAGCGAAGCATCCCTGTCGATTCTGTAATCGTCCAATAAATCATCTATGATCCAAATAGCTTCTGTATCTTCTTCACCGTCAGTCAGATAATCCATCACCACATGAAGTACCTTCATCTCTGAGGTTTGTAAATATTTAAATTCCCGTGTTGAAATATCCGCATAATCTATGATAAGTTCTGTTCCCAATAGGAAACGATACTCTAACGCATGTTTTGCCTCCTCGTATGCAAGTGGTATCCCTGAAATGCCTGCCTGTACCGTACTGACTCCCATGGTAAGACCCATTCCGCATTTTTGGCTAAAGAAGTTTTTTCCTTCCTCCAAAAGCAGACGTAATGCTTCTTTGTCCTCCTCTGTATAAAGATTTACCAATAGAACATATTCCAATTCACGTAAAGCAACCACATATCCCCTATATTCCCGGTTACAAAGCTCTTCAAATATATTGAATACAGCAAAGGATGTTAATTCTTTCTCTACATTGCAAGGCTGCTCTACTCGAAGCAAAGCAACACAAAAACAGTCCGAACATAAGGACATGCCGTTTTCTGCGAAACAATCCTCTTCCTCACCGGATACATTTACATTACCATTTAAAATAGAGAAAATAAAATTATCTCGTTTCTTTTTCTCATCTTTACGAATCACTTTATTCAAAGCCAGATTTGTTTCCCCTTCCTCTTTGAAAAGTTCCTCGATAAATTCAAATTCCGTATGGGCTTTTACATCGTATTGCTTCTTACCCGGCTTCTGAAGGTCATCCACAAGCTTCCCTAATGGCTCATATGTTTTTTTCGCCTGCCTTCTTGCTACCCAAATGCCGAGAATTACCGTGGCTACTACACCAAGCCCACATACCATGTATAAGAAAAATAATTTCTTCCAGAAATAGGCTTGCGGTACAGCATATGCATAATAAGCATCTAGAGTATCTGATGGACGTACCTGCATAATATATTTATCTTTTCCAAAGCTCTCATTATATAAATTCTCTGCTTCGTTATATCCCTCCAAATGAAACATGCCTTCGGAATCTCCTGTGTATCGAAGCAACTGCTTTGATGCATCAAAAATCATAGAAACACCAATCTGGCTATCCCCTTCCACCCCATGCATCAAAGTCTCTATGTAACTTGGACTTAGCATAATAACTACTACATAATTATAATACTCATTTTTAGATTGGTTTTGCTTCATGGTAATACATAAATAGGAGCCCTCCTGCTTTCCATTCACGTTCATAATCACAGGCTTCCCTTTTGGATATTCTACGACTGTCTGAAGCTCTTCATAGGAAATATCTTTGTTATCATAGTAGGCTTCTTGATAGAACTCCAAGGTACCTGCTGCATGAACCCCTGATATCACATAATCCACTCCCGGGAAATATACAAAAATATCTGCATATTTCTCACTTCTAAAATTCCCCAGCATTTGCTGTATTTCATATCCCACATAAGTCCTTCTTTTAAAATCCGCAGATACAGAAGGTACAAGAAGACTGCACTTGCTGTCATTTGCTATTGTCACACAAATTTCCTGGCCTTCTGCCAAAATATTATCTACATTGCGGAAAAATTGATTTAATGTATTTTTACTGGCCATTACAATTTGTTCTTTTACAATGCTCTGTGCCGTTAAAAATATCATTACAATGGTCAACATCGGCACGAGTAATACTATCAGGAAATTTGAAAAAAACTTCTTATAATAGCTTTTACTTCTACTTTTTTTGTTCTTCCACATCTTCAGTACCCTCCCCGAAAAAATAATCTCTATCTCGACATAATGTACCACAATTATGGGCATTCCTCAAATTGTAAAAACTGGAAATTGCAAATGAGCAGGAAATACCAATTTACACTTTCAAAATAACATGTTTGTTTTTTTCTTGTAAAGCATCATTTTGAAACCATCCTACCAAACAAAAAATAGAGCAGGAAAAGGGCTCTTGCCCCTCTTCTGCTCCTGCTATTTCTATATTTTTTTACTTTTGCAAAGCACTTTCATACATCGCAAACACGGTCTCCATGGTCTCTCTCGCATCTGCCACGGTAAAGTATTTGTGCTCATCATAATATTTCCTTAAAAGCGTGGTATGACTGTTACCCCAGTAAGCTTTTCCGGTAGAAGGCGCTTTATCCTCCTCCAAAAGTGTGCCGTTTACCCACAGCTTCTTGTCCATGTATCTGGCTGTTCCTTTTTCGAAAGAGACTTCAAAAAATGGGGCAGAATTTTCTGCATAAGCGTTGGTTGCAAAGAAAATGCCTTTCACTCCATCCTCTAATTCCAGGTAAGCTGTGACCGTGTCCTCTACTTCTATTACCCCTTCCAGCGAATAGTTTGACATATTTGCTTTCACATTTTTCACATCGCCAATCAGATAGCAGAAATAGTCCAGGGTATGAACCGCCTGATTAATCAGAGCACCACCACCCTCGGTGGCCCATTTGCCACGCCATGCACCGCCTTCGTAATAAGCCTTGTCGCGGTGCCAGGTTAAGATTCCTTTGGCAGCCTTTACAGCACCAAGCTCTCCGCTTTCCAGGATTTCCTTTAGCTTCTGCACGCAAGGATTTAAACGATTTTGCAATACCACGCAAACTCGTTCCACACCTTGAAGCCCCTGCAATGTCTCGAACTCTTCTCTGGTCATGGTAACCGGCTTTTCCACTACCACATCTTTACCGGCAGCAAGTGCCTTTTTTATCATTTCAAAGTGAAGATAGTGAGGAGTACAGATATGAACCGTATCAATGTCCTTATTCTGAAGCATGATATCAAAATCATCATACTCCAGCACATCATATTTTTCTTTACACAAAGCACGTTTCCCTGCGTCAATATCACAGACAGCATATAATTTCGCGTGCTCAACCACTTCTAACGCTTTGGCATGTACTGGTCCGATTGCCCCGTAGCCAACGATACAAACGTTTTTCATATTGCCTCCTAGTAAAAGCCTTTTGTCTTCAAATACTCATAACTCATTTTGATAGATTCAAATGGGTCTCTCTGACAGATATCCTGCTCTACCAAAGCCCATTTTGCACCTGCTTCGTCGCAGGCAGCAATAATGTCATCCCAGTCCAGATTACCTTCGCCTACTTCAGCAATTTCTGCTTTGCTATCGAGGCTCATCTTTAAATCTTTAAAATGAATCGCCATGGCTCTTTCACCCAGCTTTTTGATAAATTTTACCGGATTCATGCCGCCAAACTGCAGCCAGTATGTATCTACGATAAACTTCACTGCATCCGGGTCTGACTCTTCTATTAAGCGGTCCATAATAAATTTGCCGTCAATTTTTACAAACTCAAATGCATGGTTGTGGTATCCAAAGTATAAACCTGCCTCTTTAATTTTGGCTGCAACCTCGTTCATTTCTTTAATAAACTGACTTACACCTTCGGCACTGCCGCGGTATCTCGGTGGCATAGAACCCACGCCACAAAGCTCACAATCTAAAGTTCTATTGTATTCCATCACTTCATCCAGGTTATTTAGGAAATCGTCAAAGTTTCTGTGGGTGGTGACTACCTTTAAGCCATATTTATCCAATACTTCCTTCATCTCTGCCGCGCCCAAAGGAGTTCCGGAAATCTGAACCAGCTTGTAACCGATCTCTTTTACCTTTCGGCAGGTTTCTTCAAAATCTTCTATTGTTTTTGCAAAATTTCTTAATGTATAATATTGTGCACCAATCTGTCTGTCCATATGCTTCTCCTATTCTTCATACTCAAGCTCTATACGTATGCTTAGTATGTATTTGAATTATCTACTACCACCTGTGATTCTTTCTTTACTACCGTAGAGGTCCTGATTTTCTCCTGTAATAACTCATAGAATCTTTCATGAGGGAAGTTCTTTACGTCTACAATCTCACCGGTCCAGCCACTTAAATGAATTGCATTGGAAATGGTAAGACCGTTGATTCCTTCTTCGCCCGGAGCCAGCAGTTCTGTATCATTTAACACTGCATTGGCAAAGTTTTTGAAAATACCCACGTGCTGTTCACCGCCGGAAGTATCTGCAGGAACCTTGCATTCCCAGCATTCCGGTTTTCCAAATGGCTTGGTATTTACCTTATTGTGTTCTCTTTCAGAAATTACATTTCTGTCAAAGGTAATGATATTATTTTCTACTACAACTCTACCCATATCACAGGCAATTTCCAGACGGTTTGTGCCCGGTGCTTCGCCGGTAGCAGTAATATATTCACCGGTTGTGCCATTGTCATATTCAAAATATGCCATTACATCATCGTCTACTTCGATGTCGTAATACTTGCCAAAGCCTACTCTTGCCCAGATTCTGTCCGGCATACCAAACATCCATTGCCATAAATCCAACTGATGTGGATTCTGATTAATTAACGCACCGCCGCCTTCTGTTGCCCAGGTACTTCTCCAGGTGCTACTGTCATGGTAAGCCTGTGGTCTGTACCAGTTGGTAATAATCCAGGTAACACGTTTAATATGCCCCAAATCACCCCTTTGAATCATTTGTCTCAACTTCTGATATACCGGGTTGGTACGCTGGTTATACATAATACCGAATTTTTTGTCGCTCTTTGCAGCAGCCTCATTCATTTCCTTTACCTGCATGGTATATACACCTGCCGGTTTTTCGGTAATAACGTGTAAGCCACACTCAAATGCTTCGATTGCAAGGCTTGGATGATCATAATGTGGTGTGGCAATAATAACCGCATCGCAAAGTCCACTCTTAAATAAATCAGTTGCATTTGCAAATACCGGCATATCCGGATATTTTGCCTTTACAGCCTCTAATCTGGCCGGTACATTGTCACACACTGCTCCTACCACCATATTGGGCACTTTTCCATTCATAATATTGGCCACATGACTGGTTCCCATGTTACCAAATCCAACGACACCTAATCTTACTTTCTCCATAATACATTCCTTTCCAGGGCATCTTCCAGCCATGTTTATTTAAAATTTTATTTCTTCGAGAATATCACAAAGAGCACGATACGCAAGGGTAAAGGTACCCTCACCGCCCTTAGGAAGACCTTCCATCTTGTCATCCAACTCCAAAGCTGCAAGACCTTCAAAGCTGCCAAGGTGTGGCTCTAAGGATAAGAAGCCCTGATAACCATTTTCAAAAAGTTCCTTCAAAACATATGCAACATTTCCGTCGCCCATACCTGCCGGAACTACCTTGCCATCTTCAAAGCGAGCGTCTTTAATATGCATATATTCCACATATTCCTTCAAATTGTCAAATGCGTACCTGGTATCCTGACCGCACTGTACAAAATTTGCCGGGTCAAATACTGCTCTGAAATGTTCACAGCCCAATTCTTTCATCACATCAATACATCTGTCAGCAGTATCACCGTAAATTCCCTTTTCATTTTCATGAAGTAAAATAACACCTTGTTCCTTTGCATAAGCAATCATCTGACGAAGGCGTGCAAGCACTTCTTCTCTCTCTTCTGCAGTCCATTCGTCACCGCCTTCATGATAAAAGCTGAACATTCTGATATACTTTGTACCGAGAGTCTTTGCAATGTTTACAACATGTTTAAACACTTCGAAATGTGGTGCAAAGTCTTCTTCAATTTTAATTTTACCAATTGGGGAACCGATAGAAGAAACTTTAATTCCATACTGCTCCATTTTAGATTTTAATGTAAGAACCTCCTCATCGCTTAATGTAGAAATATTCTTACCATCAACACCTCTTACTTCAAAATACTTGATATTCAATTTGTTTAATACTTCAAACTGCACATCAATTGACTTTTCAATCTCATCTGAGAAACCACTGATTTTTTCGTATGCCATCATACCTATTCCTTTCTTTTTTCATTTATTGTCACAACATTATCTTAAGATATTTTTACAATAACACATTCTTTACAAAATAACTTTCTTGATTTTGCCTTTAACATTGCAAAAATTGCTGTCATGTATTAATATAAGTACATAACAGCAATGTAGAGGTATGATTATGCGAACAAAATTTTATGGTATCCATGAAAGCTTCTCAACAGATCCATCTAATGTTAATTTCAAGCTTCATAACCATGACGAATATGAAATTCTGCTTTTTTTAGAGGGCGATGCCAAGTACGTGGTGGAGGACAAGTCCTATACGTTAGAACCCGGCGATATTATTGTAATCCGCAAGCATGAGTTCCACCGTATTTATCACAACAGCCCGACTCCTTACCGACGTGTTATTTTAATGGTAAATCCCCAGTTTTTCGTAGAAAATGGCTGTACTAACTATGAAGCACAGTTTATTAAAGCCCCCATTGGCACCGGCCATAAAATTCCTGCTGACCTGGTGCGCTCCAGCGGATTGTTTGATGCATTCATACGGTACAAAAAATACTCCGAGGACTATACACTTGACGGTCAGTTTCCGGTGCTCAAAAGCACCTTAATAGAAATCTTATACCTAATCAATAAAATTACAACCTTTTCCGATGCGGATCTTACAGGCAGCCCGGTCAAGTCCGTTATCTTCTATATTAATAATCACTATACGGAAGATATCACCCTTGATCTTTTGCACGAAAAATTTTTTATATCCAAATATCATCTGTGCAGGGCTTTTCACAAAGCCACCGGTCTTACCATCCATGAATATATACGCCGCAAGCGGGTAACCCGTGTCCGTGAACTCTGTGCAGAGGGCATGAGCATCGGCGACGCCGCCGCACAGGCGGGTTTTAATGACTATTCTTCCTTTTATAGGGCTTACCAGAAAGAATACGGCACTTCGCCAAGAGAGGATTTGTAGAACCTACAAATCCTCTCTTGCTTCCCTTTTAATTCTCTTTAAATGCTCTTTAATCTTTACTTCGTATCCATTTCCGCTTGGTCTGTAAAATTCCTTGCCGTTTAATTCATACGGCAAGTACTGCTGCTCTACATAATTATTTGGATAATCATGAGCATATTTATATCCGGTTCCTCGTCCTAATTTTGCTGCTCCTTTATAATGTGCATCCTGTAAGTGCGTTGGAATCGGCAGTGAACCGGTAGTTTCCACTACATCATTTGCCTCAAAAATGGCATTGCAAGAAGCATTGGACTTGGGTGCGCTGGCCACATATGCTGCTGCCTGAGACAAAATAATCTGTGCTTCCGGCATACCGATTCGTTCAATAGCCATACAGGCATTGGTGGCCACCACGATAGCCATAGGGTCTGCATTGCCCACATCTTCACTGGCGCAAATCATAATACGTCTTGCAATAAATTTAATATCCTCCCCTGCATACAGCATGCGCGCCAGATAATACACTGCCGCATCCGGGTCGGAGCCGCGCATACTTTTGATAAAGGCTGAAATCGTATCGTAATGATTGTCGCCGCCCTTATCGTAACGCACCGTTTTCTTTTGAATGCACTGTCCTGCCACTTCCAAGGTAATATGAATCTTACCATCAGCACTTCTGTCTGTCGTCATAAGACCCAACTCAATAGCATTTAAAGCATGTCTGGCATCTCCGCCGGAAATATCTGCAAGAAATTCCAGGGCATCCTCCTCAATCTCGCCATGGTACGCGCCCATACCTCGGTCAGAATCATAGACTGCAATCTTAATCAGTTCCTTGATATCCTCTCTTGCCAAAGGCTTTAATTCAAAAATAATGGAACGTGACAAAAGAGCCCCGTTTACTTCAAAATACGGATTTTCCGTAGTCGCTCCAATCAAAATAATGGTACCATCCTCTACAAAAGGCAATAAATAGTCCTGCTGCCCCTTATTAAAACGATGAATTTCGTCCACAAATAAAATGGTTTTCCGGCCATACATACCTTGATTGTCCTTGGCCTTATTTACCACCTCTTCCATATCCTTTTTGCCTGCCACCGTAGCATTAATCTGGGTAAACTCCGCACTGGTGGTTCCTGCAATTACCTTTGCCAGAGTAGTCTTACCGGTACCGGGCGGACCATAAAAAATAATAGAGCTTAATTTATCCGCCTTAATGGCACGATATAACAGCTTATCCTTGCCGATAATATGCTGCTGCCCCACCACCTCATCCAGCGTACGGGGACGCATACGCGCCGCCAGGGGTGCTTCCTTTTCCATATTGTTGCTTCTCATATATTCAAACAAATCCATAATGACTCCTAAAAGCGTATGATTATATAGATTATACTACACTTTTTAACAAATTTCTACATATGCAAACGAATTCTCTTGTGTTATACTGAATACATGAAAACAAACGTATCCAAAAACAAAACAACAAATTTCATTTTTTTACCGTTACCGGCGTACCTACTTTTCTTTGCTTTTTTGCTAAGAATCATTCTTGCTGCTGTTTGCAAGGGCTTTGAAAGTGATATTGCCTGCTTTGGCAGTTGGGCACTGAGAGCCTATGAAGGAGGTTTTGGCAGCTTTTATTCGCCGGATGTTTTTACAGACTATCCACCGGGATACATTTATATCCTGTATCCAATTGGTGCACTGCTTCATCATTTGAAGCTTAATATGCTTTCTCCGTCGGGGTTGATTTTATTAAAACTCCCTTCCATTTTGAGCGATTTAGGGGCAGCATACCTGATTTACCGCTTTGCTTCTCGTAGCTTTAGCGAAAGTACCGCTTTACTATTAAGCGCGCTTTATGCGTTTAATCCGGCAGTCCTTTTAAACTCTGTAGTCTGGGGACAGGTAGACTCTATTCTGGTCTTTTTGGTATTGCTTTTTTGCCTGGCCATGACAGAAGGAAAAACCATACCGGCTTACTTTATATTTGCTGCAGGTGTTTTATTGAAGCCACAGATGCTGGTATTTGCCCCCCTGCTTTTGTATGGTATTTACGAATTTGAATTTCTGAAATTTAGAGACCGGAAAAGCTTTTTGATGCACCTTGCCGGGGGGATTTGCGCCATTGGATGCCTCCTTTTGGCTATGCTGCCTTTTGGTTTGGATAAGGTACTTCCGCAATATACCGATACCCTTGGTTCCTACCCATATGTATCCGTAAATGCCTACAACTTCTGGGCACTTCTTGGACTGAACTGGGAATCTCAGAACTCCATGGCACTTGGTATTTCATACAAGACAATCGGTACGCTGATTTTGGTGCTTCTTACAGCAATTTCTCTTGTTCTGCTCGAGTCCCTTAGACGAAGAAAGCAAAAAGAACGTTATTTCCTTACCGGTGCGTTCCTGATTACAACCACCTTTATGTTTTCTGTACGAATGCATGAACGATATTTATATCCTGCCATGCTGCTTTTACTGATTACATATATTCTCAGCCGCAAAACCGCTTTTTTAGGCGCATACCTATGTATTTCTTTTGCACACTTTTTAAATGTTTGGCATGTGTTGTATCACTACGACCCATCCCACTATTACGAAACAGAGCATATTGTTATTTATATTTCTGCGGTTATGCTTGCTGCAGTTGTGTATTTTTACAGTAAGTTGATTAGATATGTAAAAGGAAATCTCAAGGAAAACGATGTACTGACAGACACTATGTTGTCTTTTTTCAAGAATCTTTCCAAATGCTTTCAGGCACGTAAGCCTGTACCATCCGGAAAGGCTATGACCTTTACCAAGTTAGACTTGCTTCTCATACTTGCCATCACCCTTTCCTATGGAGTGGTAGCATTTCTGAATTTGGGTGTTACCAAGGCTCCTGAAACCACCCACACCTTCGCCGCAAATAGTACGATTTCTTTGGAATTTTCCGATGAAAACCGTCCTGTAACTCTTTGCTATTATTTGCTCCACGAGGTAGATTTAGCTTGTGAGCTTACAACTTCCTCCGATAACACCAACTGGAGCGAACCGAAAACCATTTCCATGAAGAAGGTATTTAGCTGGGAGCAGGTGGAACTTGACAACGATACATACTATTTGAACCTGAAAAACACTTCCGATACCGGATATATTGGAGAACTTATTTTCCTGAATAAGGATGGTGAAGCGGTGCGTCCGTTAAACGCATCCCAATATCCTGCGCTTTTTGATGAAGCGGATACTCTGCCGGCTCATTTTGATTTTAGTAGCAGTGCATATTTTGATGAAATATACTATCACCGCACAGCCTATGAATTTGCGGAAGAAATGCCGGCCTACGAAATGACCCATCCTCCTCTTGGCAAGACATTTATTATGCTTGGCACCATGTTATTTGGACTAAATCCATTCGGTTTCCGCTTCATGGGTACGTTATTTGGCATATTGATGCTTCCGTTTATGTATTTGCTTGCACGCAACCTGACCGGTAATAGAATCCTTGGAGCAATGTCCGCCTTGTGTTTTGCCTTTGATTTTATGCATTTTACACAGACTCGTATTGCCACCATCGACGTGTTTATTGTGTTCTTTATTATACTTATGTACTACTTTATGGAGCGATATGTCTCCCTTAGTTTTTATGATACACCTTTACATAAAACCTTCCTTCCGTTAGGTGCCTGCGGACTGGCTTTTGGTCTGGGTATTTCCAGTAAATGGACCGGCTTTTATGCCGGTGTTGGACTGGCTATTATATTTTTTGCATCCCTGTTTAACCGATACAGAGAGTATAAATATGCTTGTGCCAACCCAAGGGGAACTTCCGACGGCATCCTGCATCAGCATATCATACACACCTTTGTACCAAATACCCTAAAGACTATTGGCTTTTGTCTGGTATTTTTTGTGATGATTCCGGTGGTGATTTATCTTCTTTCTTACTTGCCATTTAGAGATTATACCTCTGACGGGCTTATTCAAAGAATGTGGAACAATCAATTTGCCATGTATAACTACCACAGTAACCTTACCGCCACCCATCCATACTCTTCTGCATGGCATGAATGGCCGACCATGGCGCGTCCGGTATTTTATTACTCCAAGTCTCTTGGAAACGACATCTATCAAGGCATCAGCGCTTTTGGTAATCCACTGGTATGGTATACAGCCCTTCCGGCTGCCATTTATACCCTGTACCTGGCACTTATAAAGCACAAGCCTACTGCAGCCTTTTTGAGCATAGGACTCTTATCACAGTTCCTGCCTTGGACCTTGGTAAGTCGCTGTACCTTTTTGTACCACTACTTCCCATGCGTGCCATTTTTGGTGCTGATGACCTGCTACGCCGCATCCCAGCTTAAAAAGCACGTAAAGCCACGTACGTTTTACGCACTATGCGGACTATATACACTGGCTGTCATCACCTTGTTTGCTATGTTCTACCCGGTTATTTCCGGCATGCCGGTATCCGGAGAATACGTAGATACCTTCCTCAGATGGCAGGACGGATGGGTGCTGATTTTGAATTAATGTAATAAAATCTGGTCCACGGTTACAAATTCGTAGCCGTGGGCTTTTAATTTATCGATAATTTCCAACGCCGCCTCCACACTGGCAGCATATTCATCATGCATCAATATGATGGAATTATCTTCTGCTTTATCCAATACTCTTTTCACAATCTGATTGCTGTTTCCGGTGCACCAGTCCAAAGGATCAATGTCCCACAATACTGGAAACATATTAATTTCCTGCTCTATAGACTTAGCCCAGTCGCCAAAAGGAGGTCTTACATATACCACTTCTTCTTCCAAAATCCCCTCCAGAACGCGATTCGTTTCCTTTAGTTCCTGAATAAAGATTTCTTCCCCCACACTAGATAACTGCACGTGATGGTAAGTATGATTTCCTACCACATGTCCATCCTCTTGCATCTGCTCAATTAGTTCCGGATACAGTGTGGCATTTGCTCCCGTCACAAAAAAGGTAGCAACTACCCCTCTTTCTTTCAAACCCTCTAATAATTCCGGAGTATAAATGGGATGAGGGCCGTCATCAAAAGTCAATGCGATTTTACGCGACACATCGCTATCTCCGATTACAATCATTTCCTTTGCCACACTTATAAACGTTCTTGCTTCTTCTGTTCTATATAAAAAAATCAGGCCAAGGATTACGGGAACTATCCACAATCTTTGACCTGATTTACGCACATGACTTTTCATATATTCCTCACGGGATTTATTTCTAAATCATATGCTTTTAGGTTTCTTTTTAGAAGCATGTACCAGCTTATACAAACCGATTTTGCTCTTCATCGTATATATTTTTCTATTACACAAGTATGTTTCTTGCTTTTCTTATCATAGTTAATACCGACTAAAAGTAAGTTCTCCACATACTCTTCAAGTGCCCCTGTGTATTTCTTTTCCTTAATTTGCCTGATTGCTCCCTCCGCAGATTCATCCCATTTTAATTCTACAATCATAGCAGGTTTATCTGTATACTTTCTTGGTATAAAAGCAATATCTGCAAATCCCTTTCCAGTAGGCAGCTCACGCACTAATGTATAGTCCTTTCTTGCGATGTAGTATGCAATTGTAACTACGCAGCTAAGTGCCAACTCATTATTGTAAGCAAGAACAGACACATTAGCTGAATGAACTTCATCAATCCCTTTAGCAACTGCTTCTACATCCCCACGGATTGTTGCCTCCAGTAATTTTTCTGATGCATACAAGGCATCCGAAACACCTCTCCAACCACTATTTTCCACAGCAAGTCTAAATTCATCAGCGACCTCCTGATTTGGAATATATACCTCTCGCTTTTCGAAATCATATGCTAGATAGCCAAGGTGCACAAGCAGGGTCAATACATCATCTTTACTCTTAATGCTCGACATATCATTTTGGAAGGTTCTGGTATTAATCTTACATCTCGCTCCTCCAAGCATAGCCACAATAGCATCCTGCAAACCATCCTCATTCATGCATATATATGATTTTAAAGATTCATAAGTTTCCGTCTCTGTCCAATAATCGCCAAACTCTTCATTATTGATTGCCTGTACTACGGAGTTGGGACTATATACAGACTCTTCCTTGCTAAAAGAATAGCCATCGTACCATCTCTTTGCCTCTTCAAAATCCATCTCATATTTGCTGCAAAGAACTCTAACCTCCTCTTCCGTAAAGCCTACATACTTGGCAAGCTTTTTAGGCTGCAACATCGTATATTCTCTAAAGTCTGTCAGAGCAGACTGCGTTCCATATTTCTTTATAGGCAGGATTCCGGTTATATAAGCGGCTTCAATCATTTTATCTGTAAGACTGCTCTTAAATAAGCCTCGAAGTAATTGAATATATTCTTTTTGAACATATGAATTTTCTTTTGCTTCTCTAAACAAGGCATCCCATTCATCTATGAGTACAATAAATTTTCTACCGGTACTCTCTGCAATCCTGGCCAAAACTATTGGAAGCGAATGTTCGTCACTAACATCTGCATAAGTATTACGCAGCTCCCTGATCACTTGTTCCTGAAGATAAGAAACCATGTCCTTAATATCAGTTACGGTAGAAATAAACCACGTAATATCCAAATAAATCACATCATATTTATTCAAATTTGTTTCAAAAGAAGGATCCTGCGCTATTTCCAAATCACTAAATAATTCTCGGGAGTCGCAGCTTTTATCATAGTATGCACACAACATCTGCGTGGCAAAAGATTTACCAAATCTTCTCGGGCGACTGACGCATGTTAATTTATCTTTCGTGCCAAGTGTTCCGTTAATATATGCAATCAAACCCGTTTTATCAATATACATTCCCTTACGAACGGACTGGAAACCGGCATTTCCGATATTCAAGTATATTCCCATTACATCATCACCCTCCTTACCCTTTCTTTTGATTTTAACTTGCCTATTTTAGAATGTCAACTAATATTTGGTTATCATTAACTACCGGCTTATACGAACCGGTTTTGCTCTTTATCATAATGATAATCAATCTTGGCTAATGTAGCCTCAATCTCACTGCGCTCCACATCCAAATCATCACACAACTCATCCAAGTCCATGCCAAAATCGCGAAGTCGCATATTCATAAAGCTTAATAACATAACCGGGTCCTTTGGTATCATACTCTCTGTCCTTTCCGTCCCTTAGCCTTCCTTCTCTGCAGTCAATGCACCCTCTTTTACATCTACCACAATGGTATCCCCCATGGTAACACGGTCGCTTAAAATCAATCTGGCTGCCAACGTCTCTACAGTCTTCTGCATAAAGCGTTTTAACGGACGGGCACCGTAGATTGGATCATATGCACTATCTACGATAAACTGCTCTGCCGCCTTTGTCAGGCGAATCACAAGCTCTTTATCCGCAAGACGCTTATTTACGTCTGCCAAAATCAAGTCAATAATATGACCAATGTCTGATTTTGTCAATGGTTTAAATAAAATCGTTTCATCCAGACGATTTAAAAACTCCGGTCTAAAGTGGGCACGAAGTTCCTGCATTACCAAGCTTTCTGCTTCCGGACGAATCTCTCCATCCTCACTGATACCCTCTAACAAATATCCCGCACCAATATTGGACGTCATAATCAAAATGGTATTTTTAAAGTCTACGGTTCGTCCCTGAGAATCGGTAATACGACCATCATCCAATACCTGTAAAAGTACATTAAATACGTCCGGATGCGCCTTTTCAATTTCATCGAAAAGCACCACAGAATATGGTTTTCTGCGGACTGCTTCGGTAAGCTGACCGCCCTCTTCATACCCTACATATCCAGGAGGTGCTCCGATTAATCTGGAAACGGAATACTTCTCCATGTATTCACTCATATCAATGCGCACCATATTGGACTCGTCATCAAACAGTGCCTCTGCTAAAGACTTCGCAAGCTCCGTCTTACCCACACCGGTAGGTCCTAAGAACAAGAAAGAACCAATTGGCTTAGAAGGATCTTTAATACCGGCCTTAGAACGAAGAATGGCTTCTGTTACTTTCTGCACACCTTCCTCCTGACCTATGACGCGTTTGTGAAGCTCTGCATCCAAATGTAAAATCTTGCTGCGCTCCCCTTCTGTCAGCTTAGCAACCGGAATACCGGTCCAACGGCTGATAATGCGTGCAATCTCTTCGTCGGATACGTTTTCATGCACCAGTGCATGCTCTGCATTACGGATTTTTTCTTCTTCCTGCTGTAAGGTCTGCTTCAGACTCGGTAACGTACCATAGCTAAGCTCTGCAGCCTTTTCCAAATCACCTTCCTGGCTTGCAAGCTGGATTTGCCGGTTCACTTCCTCGATTTCCTCACGCAGCCCGGATACCCGCTCCACGTCTCGCTTTTCATTGTCCCACTGTGCCTTCAAGCCTTTGAAATCTTCACGCAGCTCAGCCAGCTCTGCCTGAAGAACGGCCAATCTGTCCCGACTAAGCTTATCCTCTTCTTTCTTTAACGCCGCCTCTTCAATCTCCATCTGAGTTACCTTGCGCTGTAATTCATCCAACTCGGTAGGCATGCTGTCTAACTCTGTCTTAATCAGCGCACAGGCCTCATCCACCAGGTCAATAGCCTTGTCCGGAAGGAATCGGTCGGAAATATATCTGTGAGATAAGGTTGCAGCGCTTACCAACGCATTATCCAAAATCTTTACACCATGGTATACCTCATAGCGCTCCTTCAAGCCACGCAAAATAGAAATGGTATCCTCTACACTTGGTTCATCCACCAAAACAGGTTGAAATCTACGTTCCAATGCCGCATCCTTTTCAATATACTGTCTGTATTCATCTAACGTGGTAGCTCCGATACAATGAAGTTCCCCGCGGGCAAGCATCGGCTTTAGCATATTGCCTGCATCCATGGCACCATCGGTCTTACCGGCACCTACAATGGTGTGCAGCTCGTCAATGAATAAAATAATCTGGCCTTCGCTGTTTTTCACGTCTTCCAGCACTGCCTTCAGACGTTCTTCAAACTCACCACGATACTTGGCACCTGCCACCAACGCTCCCATATCCAGAGAAAAAATCTTCTTGTCCTTTAAGCCCTCCGGCACATCCCCACGCACAATTCTCTGTGCAAGACCTTCTACTACTGCAGTCTTACCAACACCCGGCTCTCCAATTAACACCGGATTATTCTTGGTCTTGCGGGAAAGAATACGAATCACATTGCGAATCTCGCCATCTCTGCCGATTACCGGGTCCATCTTGCCATTGCGTGCCTTCTCTACCAGCTCCTGGCCATATTTATTTAACGTATCATAGGTAGCTTCCGGATTATCGCTGGTCACCCGCTGATTGCCTCTGACGGTACTAAGTGCCTGCAAAAAGCGCTCCTTATCAATGCCAAACTCCGTAAAAATGGTCTTAAGTGCCCTATTCGGTGCATACAACAACGCCATAAACAAATGCTCTACGGAAACATACTCATCCCCCAGACTCTTTGCCTCATCCTCTGCCCGCAGCAATGCCTTATTTAAATCAGGACCAACCTGAAGCTGACCGCCCTGTACCTTCACTCTTCGCTGAAGTGCCTGCTCTACCGTATTCATAAAGTACGGAAGATTGATTTCCATCTTCTCGATCAGCTTGCTAATCAGACTGTCCTCTATGGTCAATAAGCTGTAAAGCAAATGCTCCTGCTCTATCTCCTGATTGCCATACTCTACTGCCAGTCTCTCGCAGCCTTCTACTGCTTTCATAGATTTTTGTGTAAATTTTGAAATATTCATAACCCATCCTCGCTTCTCTAAAATCAGAATGTTTTACTTGTTCTACATCTAATATAACACACTTTTGTAATTTATCAAGTATTATATTTCTAAAAAATTCATAAATTAATTCACAAACATTTAACATTGTTTTGTAATGTCATTTATTGACAATGCTATTTTCATAGGGTAACATAATAATAATATATTTTAAATACTTTTCAGAAAAGAGGACATATAAATGGCAGTAATGGATGAATTTAAAGAAGAACGAGAGCGAATGAAATCCCAACCTTTTAAGGTGCGCTTTGCATACTTTTGGGACTATCACAAATTTCATGTTCTGATTGCAGCATTTGTACTTTTCTTCGTCATTGATTTAGGATACTCCTGGCTAACCCAGAAAGACACCGCCTTTATGGCAATGTTTATCAATTGTTATGCAGACGAAGAGAAAACGGAAGCTTACACCACCGCATTGACGGAAAAGATGGCAATTGATACCAAGGAAGAGGAAATCCGACTGGATTACAGCGTACAGATTACGGGAGACGGCACCGATTATGAAACTTCCCAGTTAGTAGGCGTGCGTATGGCTGCAAGGGAAGTAGATGTAATGGTTACCGATGAAGCTACCTTTGAAGGCTATACTAAAAGCGATGCATTTTTGGATTTAAGTCAGATTCTTACCCCGGAGCAGTACGAGTATTACAAAGATTCCTTTTACTATATTGACTATGCATTAATTGAAAGCGGCTATTATGATAATATTGACTATACTGCCCTGGAAACCACAAATGCTCCGGAAACAATAGACCATCACTCACCGGATGGCATGGAAAAGCCGGTTCCGGTTGGTATTTATGTAGATGCTGCGGAAAGCTTTAAAGAAGCTTATCGTTTCAAAAGCGGTCAGGATGCTGTGTTTGGCATAATTGGCTATGTAGAAGGCGAGCACCTTGAGCGTTCCCTTTTGTTCTTAGACCTTATGACAGGACGTGTAGAATAACTTTATAAAAACTTAAATTAACCGGGAAGCTGACCTTCAGTTTCTCGGTTAATCGTTTTTGTGAAGAAGATAGTCGATATAATCAATTGTGTGCCCCCATATTCTCATGTTATACTACCTATGATTATAACAAGTTCATTAAGAAACATAACAGGAGGATATATATTTATGAAAATCTGTACCAAGGCTCTTGCCGTGAAACAGCAGGACAATTACTTCTCCGTACAGACGGATGGTGTGGAAATTCGACTGATGTTTTTAACCGATTCTATCTTGAGAATTCGTGCCGGATTTGATGGGGATTTTGCAGAAGAATCCTACAGTTTGGTTCTCACTGCATGGGAAGACCGCATGGATGACTTCATGAAAAAATACCGTACACGTGTGACTGCTGCTAAGGCGACTCTGACTGACGGTGAAACAGAAGCAGTAATTCAGGGCAAGCTTTTAAAAGTAGTTGTTGAGAAAGACCCGTTCCGTATTTGTGTTTACGATGAGGAAGGTACCCTTATCCATGCGGACATTGTGGATTTGGCTTATCAGGAGGACTCCAATCACAGACGAATCCATACCAGTGAAATCAATGCAGATGACTGCTTTTACGGCTTCGGCGAAAAGAGCGGCGAGTTCAATAAGGCTCAAAAGTTTATGAGCATGAGCCCGAAGGATGCAATGGGTTACAACCCAAAAGAAACAGACTCTCTGTACAAGCACATTCCATTTTATATCAAATTAAATCGCGTAACTAAGAAAGCCGTTGGTTACTTCTATCATAATACTTATGAGTGCGACTTCGACATGGGTAGAGAAAAGAGCAACTACTGGAAGATGCACAGCCGTTACCGTGCAGATGGCGGTGATATCGATTTATTCCTGATTTCCGGCCCTTCCATGAGCCAGGTTGTTCAAGGCTACACTGACTTAACCGGTAAGTCTGCATTGCTTCCTCGTACTGCACTGGGTTACCTTGGTTCTTCCATGTACTATCCTGAGTTGGAAGCAGATTGCGACGATGCTATTATCGAATTTATCGATACTACTAAGGAAGAGGAAATTCCGGTTGACGGATTCCAGCTTTCTTCCGGTTACTGTACCGTGGAAACGGATAAGGGTGTAAAGCGCTGCGTATTTACCTGGAATCCAAAGAGATTTAAAGACCCGAAAGACTTCTTTAAGCAGATGGGCGACCGAGGCATTACCGTAACGCCAAATGTAAAGCCGGGCATGTTGTTAATTCACCCAATGTTGGAAGAAATGAAAGCCAAGGATATGTTTGTAAAAGCCAGCGACAGCGACGAGCCTGGTATCGGTACTTGGTGGGGCGGCAAGGGTATTTTCGTAGATTATACCAAGGAGTCCACCCGCGAGCACTGGAAGGCTATGTTAAAAGAGCACGTGCTTGACTATGGTACTACTTCTATCTGGAACGATAACTGTGAATACGACAGTATGGTCGACAAGGACTGCCGCTGCTACTTTGAAGGCAAGGGCGGTACCATCGGCCAGTTAAAATCCGTTATGTCCAGCATTATGTGCCACATTACAGACGAAGCAATCTTGGAGTCCACCCCAAATTTAAGACCTTATATTGTTTGCCGTTCCGGTCATGCAGGTATCCAAAAATATGCTCAGACCTGGGCTGGTGATAATCTCACACATTGGGATACCTTAAAATACAATATTGCAACTATTTTAGGCATGGGGCTCTCCGGTGTTGCAAACCAGGGCTGTGATATTGGCGGCTTCTATGGTGTTGCTCCGGAAGGCGAGTTATTCCTTCGTTGGATTCAGAACGGTATCTTCCAGCCACGTTTCTCCATCCACTCTGTTAATACAGACAATACGGTAACAGAGCCTTGGATGTACAGCGACTTAAAGGATGATATCCGCAAAGCAATTGAGTTCCGCTACCGCTTAAACCCATACCTCTACTCTCTGACTTACCGTGCACACGTAACCGGTGAGCCGATTATGGAACCAATGTGCTATGCATTCCAAAATGACCCTAAGTGTTACGACGAAGGCGTAGACTTTATGTTTGGTGACTCCATGTTAGTTGCTAACGTAGTGGACAAGGGTGCAAAGACCCGTAAGGTATACTTACCGTCAGGCACTACCTTCTACGATTTCTACACCAGAGAACGCTACGAGGGCGGCCAGACCATTGAGATTCCGGTTACCTTAAGCTCCATTCCGGTTTTCGTACCAAGCGGTGCAATGATTCCGATGGCAACGAATCAAATGAACAATCTGCGTACACAGTATGCAACCGGTATCAACCTGTTATGTGCAGCAGACAAGGATGGCCAGTTCACTCTGTACGAGGATGACGGTGTAACCATGAATTATGAAAACGGTGATTATTTAAAGACTACTATTACTATGACTGCCGGCGAGAAGACCTACCTCGATTTTACAAGCGAAGGTTCTTATGAAACCAAGGTTGAAAATATGTACATCGACATGATTCATCGTGACAAGGCTCCTTACTGGGTAACCGTAGACGGCAAGCAGATTCCTCATTTCCTTCACAGACGCAAATTTGAGGATGCGGAATGTGGATGGTACTACAGCCAGAGATTAAAATCCGTACAGATTAAGTATCCTAATCCAAAGAAAGATTATCAGGTACTTGTATCCTTTGAACAATTCGATATGATTGGCATGTAAAAAAAAATATGGCAGCAACCTATGAAGCTACAAGGTTGCTGCCTTTTTTGTTTTCTATATTATCTCTGAAGGACTCATCTGTATTTTGCTTTATTCTATTAGATATATTTATAACTACTTTACAGCCTCAGTAAGTTTTTCTACCTGTTCTTCGGCATCTACTAAAGAACTTCCCTTCACACCCATATAAAACTTAATTTTGGGTTCTGTACCTGACGGACGTACACAACACCACGCTCCACCGGTTAATTCAAAATATAATACATTTGAGCTAGGAAGCCCGGTTTCTGTTTCTGTCCCAGACGATATATCGACTACCTTACCAGTCTTGTAGTCGCGCACTGCCAACACCTTTTTATCACCAAACGCCTTAGGTGGGTTGTTTCGGAGCTTGTCCATTATGGCTATAATCTGCTTGCTGCCTTCGATGCCCTTTAAGGTAATGGTATACTGGGTTTCCTTAAAGTACCCATACTTCTCATACATCTCAAGCATCATGTCCCAAAGGGAGATTCCCTGTACCTTGCACCATGCAGCCACTTCACACAAGCACATGACTGCTACAATCGCATCTTTGTCTCTTGCATGTGTGCCTGCCAGACAGCCATAAGATTCTTCCAGTCCAAACACGTAGTTATTGGAACCGGTCTGCTCAAAGAATTTAATTTGTTCGCCAATAAACTTAAAGCCTGTCAGCACTTCAATAAACTGAACGCCATACACTTCAGCAATCACTTTTGCCATATCGGTTGTAACGATCGTAGATACCAGTGCCGGTCTTTCCGGCATAGTTCCGTTCTTTGTTCTCTCGCGTAAAATATATTCACAAATTAACATGCCGGACATATTGCCTGTGAACGGAATATAATCCCCGGTTTTAATATCCTTTGCATAAATACCCAGTCTGTCTGCGTCAGGATCTGTTGCCAATACCACATCTGCATCCACTTCCTTTGCAAGATCCAGTGCCAGCATAAAGGCCTTTGGATCCTCCGGATTTGGATATTCCAGTGTAGTAAAGTTTGGATCAGGCATCTGCTGTTCTTTTACCACATATACATTTTCAAAGCCCAATTCTGCCAAAATACGGCAAACCGGTACATTTCCGGTACCATTAAACGGAGAATACACAATTTTTAAATCTTTGCAGGCTGCTTTAATCACATCCGGATGAATAATCTGCTTTTTCAATTCCGCAATGTATGCATCATCTATTTCCTCACCGATGACCTGGTACAAACTTGCTGCTATTGCAGCTTTTTTATCCATAGTCTTTACCGTATAATAATCGGTAATTGCATTTACTTCCGCAATAATTTCTTTATCTTTTGGAGCCGTAATCTGTGCACCATCTTCCCAATAAACCTTGTAGCCATTGTACTCCGGCGGATTGTGAGAAGCGGTAATTACTACGCCAGAAATACAACCCAGCTTACGCAAAGCAAAGCTTAATTCCGGTGTTGGACGAAGGCTGTCAAACACATGTGCCTTGATACCGTTGGCCGCCATACAAAGCGCAGTTTCCTCCGCAAATTCCGGTGAAAAACGTCTGGAATCGTATGCGATTACAATACCTCTGTCTGCACCGCCCTGCTTTAAAATATAATTGGCAAGTCCTTGGGAAGCCTTGCGGACAGTATATATATTCATGCGATTCGTGCCTGCACCAATCACGCCTCGGAGACCACCTGTTCCAAATTCTAAGTCTCTGTAGAATCTATCCTCGATTTCTTTCTCGTTATCTCCGATTGCCAGAAGCTCCATCCTAGTAGCTTCATCAAAATATGCATCTGTGATCCAAAAGTTGTATTGCTTTTTATAATGTTTAATCATTTTTAAATTCGTCTTTCTTCTTACATTAAATTGTTTTAAAGAACTGTTCAACTAATAAACATCTCTTTCAATATATTCGTAATGTAAAAATTAATATCTTAATTTTGCCAAATATGTATCCTGTGTCTTAGCCAAGTTTTCAACATATAATTCCCTGGTCAGTTCCATGTTTCCAGCTACATTTAATAATGCATCCCCATCATACCAGTGTGCCCATTTATCACTCGCAGCCTTCCTTCTATCCACACAAATCTTTGCTAATGCAAACACGGCATTATCGATGTGTTCTTTGTATTTAGTATCATCTTTACAAGTTGTTCTATCAACCGCTGCAAGACACAAATTATACACCCATTTATATAAACCAAGAATAATTTCAATGTGTACAATCATGTTTGCTACAAAGAATTGCTGTCTATCTTCTGGAATATTCTGTAATGTTGCAACAGCTTTATTATACAAACTCTTAAAACGCTTGATGCCTTCTCTCGTTGCATTCATATAATAAGTCACAAAATCATTTGTAGACTTAAAATCAAATAATCTTGTGTTTTGAATATCCAGTTTTCGAAATGCTCTGCCACGTATAATTTCTATTAGCATAAAAGCTACTCTTCGTGTCATACCATCCATTAACAACATTTGACCTGGGATAATTGTGGAATCCATTTCATGAAAACATTCATAATATTCTTTATATATTTCTGAAATTTCACATGGATTATCTACTTTAAATTCCTTTTCGCACCATTTAAGGCGGAATGTATCTGTATTAAAATTATCAAAATCCCATGTCAAATCCGCTACACATTTTATGTTAAAAACAAATTCCCTAAAATTACCTACATTTAAAATAGAGTAACGTGTGTCACCTTTATCAATAGCATTTTTATAATTATAGTATATTTTTTCTGGTTTATTACCCTGTACCAGGTGTGGACCACATCCCCAAAATCCTGCATGATAATATACCCCAAAATCTCTTCCTGCTTCTCTAGGTGTGGTATAATAACCTTCTCCCCACATCTGCTCCGGAGCAAAATCAGCCTGAACTACAATAGTTTCTTCCGGAAATGTGAGTGCATTTTCTTTAAAAAGTCCCATTCCTTCCATCCACAATGTAGACGTTGAAATAATTTCCCTGTCAGGATTTTCTTCCTTAATAATCTCTAATTGCTTTTTGATTGCATCAGAAATTAATTTACCGCGTTCCGCAGTACTTGTAGGAATTCCAGAAGAATTGTACCATACTGGTCTGTCGCCTCTTCCACGTAAACCAAGCTGCCAGATAACATTATCATACTTAGACCATTTCTTAATATATTTTCTCCATAAAAACTCATATTTATCTTTATGTTCGAAATAATTAATATCTTCTATTCCACGTTCTTTCCAATAACGATCAACCGTAAACTGATGTACACCAACCGGCTCTTGATGATGCATGGAAATATACATTCCTCGCTCTGTAATAATTCTAACAAGTGCTTCCTCAAATGGATTTTCAATATCTAAATATGTACAAGGAATCAGCAAATTTTGTTTTAACCTGAGACCTGTTTCTACAATCATTTCTAAAGTTTTTGCATAATCTTTGTGATAATGATATCCTTTTTCTGGAATTGCTCCCTTGCAATAACCACTAATCAAGTCTTCATCATTTACAAACCATCCTCTATATTTAAAAGTACAAGGACCATCTGCAATATTAATTTTCTCAATTTCCAGCACATCCATTTTGACAGGTTCATAGTCCGTCCATAAATACAACGGGTCAATACCTAAAAATCTCTCAGAGAATTCATATATTCCCCACATGGTTCCTCTATCATCACTGCCAATAATTATAAGTGTATCTTCATTATCACCAATCGTACGAATCAAATACTTTTCCCACTTATTTTCAATGTGTGATATATCTATCTTTAGTTCTTTTACAAAGTTAGCAAACACTTTATTTTTTAATGTGCCAATAATAAAATTATTCTCAATTTTATCTGGTAAATATTGATTAACACAAATATCCTTACCACCTACGACGCCAATATCTTTTTGCAAATCCATAATGGCTTTTGTAATGCAAATATTCTCATTGCAATCATAATAAATATCCGTCTTAACGTTTTCATCATATAGCCTATACATAAAACACCTCTCCTACTTGTTTTTCTCCACTTCTGCAATGGCAATAAGTACGATTCCTGTTCCATGGGTATCATTTAAAATCCATGGGAGCTCATATTTATAATATTCTTCTCTATAAGAATATCCCGAGCCACAACACACACCATATACATTTCCATCAATGTCTATACAGTACTTTTTTAATCCTTCCACACATCTCTCGGAAGCTTCTTTAAATGTTTCTTCCGGCAATATTCCCCATCGTACCCCTCTTGCAAAAGAAGCAGCACACATAGCAGTACATGATGTTTCAGCATAAGACTCTTCGTCCCAAAGAACTTGATGTAACATTCCATATTGATCAATGCAATTTAAAAATCCTTGTGAAAGTTCGACAAAGAAATCTTTAATTTCCTTATAACATTTATGCTTCAACGGAAGTATGGCTAATAACTCCGTTAAAGAAAATAACACCCAACCATTTCCTCTTCCCCATGGGATTTTTGTAGATTTATCATATTTTAAATTATACACATGTCCCATAAGCTTATATTCTCTCATATATAGCTTTTCTTTAAAGCAAAGAAACTGATTAACTACATCGTCTAAAATAGCTGCATTACCTGTTAACTCTGCATAACGAATCATAAACGGTGTACTCATATAAAGGTCATCCGCCCAAATTGTAAATTGGTGATGTGTTCCCTTTCTCTCCCTATAAAACATTCCATTTTCCAATCGCTCTTGTCTATTTAAAATATAATCAGCAATATAATTAGAAAATAAAACTACCGATTCATGCTTATGATAATGTAAATAATCCTCCAAGACAGTTGCAGAAAAAGAACCACAATCATCTAATGTTTCCAACGCATATAATTGATGATTGATGCACGGAAAGCCATATCTTTCTCCATCCCATAAGCAATATGCCATACTTTCATAACAACATTTCAAATGATTATGGGCATACTCAGATATTATCTCATCTTTCAAGTACTCTCCAGCTGTAAGTAAACCATATAAAACTACACCGATAGGATAGCTGCTTTTACCAAAAATGTTTGACTCTAACACCGGTCTGATATATACATCCTTACCGCATCGGAAATACTCTTTCTTGCCAGTAATATTAGAAGTATAGAGTTCAAATGCTTTGAAACCTTCCTTTGCTTTTTCCTCGTCAGTATCCAGATAAAGCCAATTTCCCCTAATTTTTATGTATTCAGGCAACATAAACTCAGCATTTTTAACATCAGCCGTAAAACTACATTCTTTCTGCATATTAAATACTTTTACTGCAACGTTATAAGTTCCTTGCTCTAATTGCATACATGCATCGATTTTTTGATTAGATTCTAAAATTAGTTCTCCATCAATGTACAATTCCAAATCAGAATCGGAAGTACATGTAAGCCTTATCTCTTCGGGTTGCACACAATGTATTTGGGTTATTGCATACATAGACTTCTGCTCAGGGGTGCCTTTTGAAAACTCATTTACATATGGTCTTGGTAACCACATCTCACTCATAATATCATTTTCAGTCGGAATGGTTTCAAAAATATCCTTTTTAAATACACCACAATAGTTCCAGCCAAGTTCTCCTTCATTCTCTGCAAATGCGGTATAAAAATGTATTGGAATCCATCTGTAATTTGTACCACCTACAATACATTTAAATCCCAATGCATTTTTTCTACATTTTACAAAAACTGTATTATAGCCTTCCTTGATATCAAAATTTATGATCCTCTTATCATTTATAGCCTCATCATAAATATTAGTCTGTGCAATCTTTTCTCCATTGATAAAAAGCTCCATTGGACTTCTGGCACTAATTGAAAGAACCATATTTCTAGAAACACGGCTATATATTTTAGCAAAAGCATAAGCAAAATCTCCATTCACTGCATTAGGAAATTTTTCATCAAAATCCAAAATATATCTTCCGTCAGGTTCGCATTTAAAATAATCAGTAGAATTCGCTCTGTGTACAAAAATTGTCTCAGGATTTTCTTCCATATAACGCTGTGAAATTATTTTAATTGCATTCAATGATTTTTTATTAATGTTCTCTTTTTCTCCGAAATAAGCTTTCATCTTAGTCTCCCTAATTTATATTCGACCACAAGAATCACTTTTGAAATCTGCTTTATTTTACAAAACTCTTCAAATCAATACCAATCGTTATTATTTCGAATGGTTTATACTCTAGCTCTGTTGCAGTTTTTTCTACATCCTCTAACATATTCAATATTTTCACTTCCTGAGGGAATTTTAAATTTCCTCTGCAACCATCTTGTTCGGATAATCTCACTACTACCATAGTGCCATCCTCACTTAACTTCACTGCTTGTAAAAATAAATTTTTAAAGTCAAATTTATTAAATGGATTATTAAAATTACCTTTAGCTAAAGGTACATTGTATTCTAATGCCATTCGGTTAATTCCCGCTGTTACTGCATCCTGAGCATGTGGCACAATCATGTAACAGAACTTGTGCTCACCCATATCCGCTTCAACGTCCGGTCTAACTGTGGATCTCAGTAAACTTAAAGAAATACGCTGATTATCAACACCAACGCCATATTTACCTTCATTAATAAGCGCAATGCCACCTCCTGTTTCAGATATATCACACCATTTATGATGACAAACTTCAAACCTTGCTTGTTGCCATGTTGTATTTTTATGTGTTTCTCTTTTAATAAATCCTGCACTTGTATCACACCAAATTTCACGAGATAAAACATTACAGTCAAATAACATTTTTGCTAATTTATGTTTTTCATGCCAATCAACATCATTTTCTACTTCGATTGCTCGTGAATTTTTAAAGAACCGAAGTATAAGCTTCCAGGTACTTGCTGCTGTTCCTAGAATTGCTGAAAATTCAATGCATTCTGCAGTTTGATTGATAAATTTCAAACTCTCTTTTACATATGTTTGACATGGACAATCCGTATAACTTGGCAGAATATCCCATGCATCATAAACTCCCGGTCTATCTTCGTAGAGACTAAGTTTATTAAAAGAACCTGATACCCATTCGCGATCTAATTCCTTATCATAAAGACTTCTGATACTTCCATCGGAATTTATAATAGTAGAATAATATGGAGTTTCTAACTTTATCCCTTCATCTAAACTTTCATATTTAAAGCAGTGTTTTAATTCATTATCTTCGTCACTTAAATTCTGTTCTAATTTAAATTTATCTATAGAAATACTGCTTAACGCCGGCACTTCTACGCTACAATAAAAGCCTTTTATGCCATTTCTTATTACATCACCCGCAGTTGTATCCGGAACAAAAGTTATATGTTTTCTATCAAAGTTTAAAGAATTAAAATATTTTTCACCTTCACCAATACAATCCACCAATGATTCTTCCACTTTTTTATAATCGTTCATAGCATCCACATATACCGGATGTACATGACTACCTGGCAAAATATCATGAAACTGGTTCAAAAGAACTAACTTGTAATTCTCTGTAAGCTGTTCTTGTGGATATGTCTCTCGTTCTAACATTCTGAAAACAGAGCGTAATTCAGCTTCTCTTAACATAATTTCCAGTTTACGATTATATCGTTTTAAATCAGACTTTGTGGTGAGACAACCTCTATGCATCTCTAAATACAATTCTCCATCCCACTCTTCTAACTTTTCATTTCCATCAAAATTTCGATGAAGGAATTCACTGCCACCCATCATCTCAGTCTTTGGCATTACAGACACTTTTTCGAAACGACGTTGTAATTCGAGCATTTCTTCCGTTGCACCACTACCGCCATCACCGTAACCATACATGGACAGAGTTTGACCTCCCTCTCTCTTATCCTGATAACTATCCCAATTTTCCTGAATTTGACTTGGCATATTCCATGTAATAAAGTGGGTAGGTGGCACACTTGCATATACTTTACTACCATCAATGCCCTTCCAAATAAAACTATTGTGCGGAAACTTATTTGTATCATTCCAAGTAGACATTTTATTGGAAACGAAATATTTCACACCACTCTTACTTAAAATCTGCGGCATAATCCAACTATTCCCAAATACATCCGGAAGCCATACATTATCAACTGTTATCCCAAATTTTTCTCGCCAATACTTCTGTCCATACAAGCATTGTCTTATCAAACTTTCCGCATTTGGTATATTACAATCCGGTTCTATATACATTGCTCCCACAGGTTCAAATTGTCCAGAAGCAACTTTTTCTTTCAGTTCTTCAAATAACTCCGGATAGTATTTTTCTAAGGTTTCAAAAGTATATGATTGTGTATGAGTATATTTAAATTCCGGATACTGGTCCATAAGACGCATCTGAATCAGTACTGTTCTGGCATTTTTTTCAATAGTATGAATTCTACGCCAGTAATAAGCAATATCCAAATGAGAATGCCCAACTAATGCGACCTCGCCGCTTCCTTGATAAACTTTATTAGAATATATATGTTCTTCAATATGCTTTATAGCATCTGCTACACCTTCAAATGTCTCATAATTTATTAGGTTAAGGGCTTTATCCAACTCTTCCTGCAAAAGCATCCGATAATCTTCAGAAAAGCAATTACTTTTAATGATGTCCATAAATAATGTCAAATCATAAACCAAATTTTGAATTTCTTCATTCACAACTGACAAATACGCACCTTGAAAAACTTGTCTGCATCCCCTCAAAGGCATAGCATTTGGATTTCGTTCATCATCTGGTTTGGATCGGTTATATGCTTCAATTTCAATATCCAATTTATTTCCTTTAATATATGGAGATAAAAGAAGCCTGTCCCTATTAGGATCCAACCCGCCGACATACTTGCCGTTTACCTTTACAATCATTTCGGCCGCTGTATGAATACTCAACCATAATTTTTTCCCATTTAATCGTTCTGGAATTTGTGCTGTTCCCTTTATAAACACAGTACCATCAGGTGCAAAACACAAATCACCCTTTTTTAAAGGAATATATTCTTCAGAATCATAAACATATTCCATTTCTCCGACCTGTCTTCCTTCACGTATCCACAAATCTGTAATTTCGATTTTTTCTCGATATACAGCTCGTTTTAACCACCCAAATCGAAGTGCAATCCATTCCTCAACTTTTATGCTTCTTCTAACTGTATTAATATGAGCCATGATTACCTCCTACTTGTCCAAAAAATATGGTTTTACACAACGATACTTAATTTGTATTGTCTTGCCCATATCTTTGTAAATTCTGTCTTCAATCCATTTCATGCACAATGCAGCCTTATTGCATCTTGAACACTCACCTCTCAAAACTACAGTAAGTTGGCTTCCATCAAGCTCTTCATACTCAATCCAGCCACCATCTCCTTGAACTCTAGGCGCAATGATATTTTCTATATATTCTTTCATATGCTCCCCTTTCTGAAAACTATTTTTTCTCTTTTTAAATACCAAATTCCACAAAACAGTATTCCTCATTCCACTCCTTATAAAAACCTTTATTCCATACACACGGCTCTTTATAGAAGCTTGCTGGTCTGACCGCGCGACTTTCGCCCTCTTCTAAATGATGTGGTCCAAGTAAGTTACGTAGATTATTTATCAACGTAAATTTTATACTTGCACTTCCTGTAATATCAAAATCACTCAATGGCAACTGTCCATTCGTTAACATAACCTTTTCCACATTATTTAGATTAACTATTAGCGCATTAATGCCTTTCCAATCAATATTTAATATTGGATTATCTCCTTCAATATTAACTTCTCCCTCCAAAGTTATTTGACCGGAGAAGAATGGATATCCTTGCTTTTCAATATGCTTTATATCAAGTTCTTTTTTAGGTGCATCTACAACGAATTCACCTGCATATCTCATCCCTGTATTTTCTAGTTTAGTCCATACTCCATCAGTTCTGACGGAGAAATCCCCAAGCAAATATATAGCCTCGATTTCTGTATCATACACCAATTTATTTCTTTCACTTTCATGCTTTTTAGCTTTTTTCAAATTCTGATAAACGTCAGCTGATTGTTTAAAATCACATTCAAACGAAATTACATTTTCGGCATATTTTAAATACTTGGATATTTCTATCTTTTTAAAACTTTTATCTACAAACCATCCGCTTACTTCTTTTTCAATTTCTATGCCATTGATGCAGATTCTAAAAAGATCTGGCCTTTCGCAAACCAGAAACAACTCCTGTGGTATATAATCAATTTTTACATGATAATCCTGATGAATTTTTACTGCTCTGCCAAGTTCATTTGCACGTTCACAAATATTTAACACATATCCGTTTCTTTCTTGTAACTCATCATCAAAGTAATAATCGCACTTATCAAGAGTCAACGTATTTAATGTACTTTCTACAACACGGAATATACCCTTTGGCTCAATTAAATTTTTCCCAGGAATTTCAACTAACATGTTTACATGTTCTGCCTCATTCTCCTCAACAATCACTAAACTGCCCCATGGTTCAAATTCGTGCACTCCAATAAACGGATACAACTCACCTGTATAAATATCTAGTCGCTTTCCATTCACCACTATCTTTGCCGTTTCGCGTTTGTCAGAAGAATTCACAAAATAATGAATAGTAAAGTTATCAAAACTTCTCTTGGTATATGTAATATCAGGACAACTTGCAACATGGCTGTTTGGCAGTAACTTTATAAAATCTGTATTGCATTCTGCAATATTTATTACCATTCCTCCCATGTTTTTAAATTTGTCCAAAAGATTCTCCGTACTTACCAGAAGTGTTTCACAACATGGATTTATCACATAAGAATATTTTTGCTTTCCTATTAATAATTTTCCGTCCTCAACTTTGGCATGGCGTTCCATAATGATTTCATCACCCAAATGAAATTCAATATGATTTTCTTCTAATTTCTTAATCACCTTCATGAAAGCGTCATTCAATTCGTTAAGTCCATTATTCTGTTTAGCATCGTATAGCGACCATGCGGTAGTCTGTGGATGGAGCAAAAGAACACTTACTTCATGCTTACCTTCATTTAAAATCATACCTATTCTAGACATTGACTCAATGAACTTATCATATTCACTCCACCATGGCTGTTGAATATACATAGCTGGTGGATAATCACGCTTTCGCATACCACGAATAGAATATCCCTGTAAATGCTGACAAAGAAGATTAATCCCTCGAACCATCTGCCATTCATAAATTCCCTTTAATTCTGCAAAACTTACATTGTGTCCACATAAAGCAAATGTTTCAGACAACACAGCCTCTTTACCTAATTGCTCGGCAACGGAAGAAACTTGTCGTGCTGTAAGGCACTCTTTAATATCTCTTCCTAGCCAGTCCATTCCCGGAATGTGCATATACTCATAATGAGGCATGCAAGCGCCATTAGTAAAAAGTTGAGATTGTAAACTTTCTTCCATCAAAAGATGTCCTGTCAATTTCAAATCATGCTCTTCACACCAGACATATATTTGTTTGAAATAACTCTCTGAAAAAAGTTCAGTTACCATTTTCCAGAACTTCACTCTCGTACGTTTATAATCTCCTACAGGTAAAAATAATTGCTCCAAATATTCCAAAATATTTTCATTGTATCTTCTTTTATACTCTGCTTCAAAGACAAAACTCCATGGTATCCCAGTTCTGGAAATTTGCGGCTCATCTGTAAAAAAACCCTCAATACAGTTACCAAGTTTTTCATAATATGGTTGGTATATTAATTCAATAAATGTTCTAACAACTTGTTCATTGAGCACATCCACATAATAAGGATTTATTTCATAATAAAAGTAATGATTTCCGCATTTACAAATAGCAGTCTCTTTATGTTCAGATTTAACCTCCATACACAAATATTTCTGCTGATACTCCACACCAAGGCCATTTACTAAACTATTACCGAAACCACTTGGCCAGCCATTTTCATCGTAAGCCCATGGCCTCATTCCAAGTTCTTTTGCTTTTTCTGCTGCAGCCTTTACATTTTCAAACCACTCTTCACCCATGTATTCAGTCTGTAGACCTCCTCTGGCATGCATGAAAAATCCGCCAAGACCAACTTGATGCATCATCTGTATTTGATTCTCTGTCTCCACAACATCCAGCTTTTCGTTCCAGCTCCAAAACGGAATAGGTCTATATTCTTTTGGAATACTTTTAAACTTCATAATATTTACCCCAAATAATCCTCAATACGCCATTCATCTAACCACTCTATACAAGGAACACCGTCAATAAATTTAATTGGTAACCACACATAATCTGCTATTGAAGTGTTCTTAGATGTATAATCATAAGTATTAAAATGGATTTTTTCTCCTTTATAATCCGGATCAAATCTTTTCGCAAAAATTTCCGGTATATTCGGTCTGTCAGGCTTCAAATCCACCAGCCATCTGTCTGCCATTGCAATGTACAGATTTTCCGCGTATGGATACTTGAACACGCAACAAATCTGGCTCTCAAAAGAAGTATGAAGCGGATCGTCTATATGCGGATCCCCAAGTTCCTTCCACTCTCCATGGAAGTCTGTAAAGGAAGCAACCTCCGAAGGATTAGGAAATTTGCCTGATGTACCAGAGGTATAAATATAATACATATCTCCATGTTTAAATACTGCAGGTGCCTCTCGTACAAAAGGTGGGCATTTTCTTGGAAAATGCACGGAGTAATTTGATGTAACATCTAAATAATCGTCCGTCAAATCCATACATATCATATCACTGTGAACACGCTCAAAAATGATTACTGCTGTTCCATCCTCACGTTTGACAAGTTCAAAATCTCCCGAATTCATCCCTCCCGGATGGATAACCTGATTCACAATCTCAAATGGACCCTTAATATCCTCTGCTTGGGCTACTGTCATATATTGGATTCCGTCTTTTCCCATAATCTTCATCCACAAAACAAATTTTTCTGTTTTATCATTGTATAAAATATGAGGACGGTCCATTTTACTATGTGGATGTAACGGACTGGATAAATCATCGGGTCTTGCAGCGCAAATTATGCCTTCATCTACCCAATTATATAAATCCTCAGAAGAATATAATCGTACACCATTGTGCCACTCTACTCTCTCATCAGTTACGTTTTCTTTATTCTCTCCATACCAGTAAAATTTCTTTTTCCAGAAAAGCATCGAACCTCCATGGGCCTGAATTCTTTTGCCTTCTGTATCGTACCAAGGTTTACCCGGTTTAATTGAATGATACTTATTCATAGTTGCTCTCCCTCAAATTTTTATAATTTGCCGGTGTCACACCTGTATGTGTTTTAAAAGCCTTAATAAAATATGAAATATTTCCATACCCAACTCTTTGACAAGTTTCTGCCACCGTTAAATTTTGCTTAACCAGAAGTTCTTTTGCATATTCCATGCGCAAATGAATTAGATACTCCTTATAGCTTCTACCACTATGTTCCTTAATGGCACTACGCACGCTTGCTACATTAGTATTCATTTCTTGTGCCACGCTTTCTATAGACATTTCGTAGTCCATAAAATGCTCATTCACATATTTATAAATATGGTACGCTTCTTCATTAATAACTCTCTCTTTTTGTAAATTCAATTGCTCGAAAAAAACTTTTATTATTTTCTCTGCATTAACTTCAAACTGTGCTACATTTCTGGTTGATATACTCAATGAAATATATTGTTTAGGTATTTCTATATGAAACTCTCTATAAATGCGACTAATTTCATAATAAAAATTAGAAAAATGATATTGCAACATTAAAACAGACGGCTCTTTTCTGAGCAAATTCAAATAGGCTTCTAATGCTTCTAATGCTAACTGCTCTTTGTCATTAGATAAAGCGTTACAGATTCGGTGTAATGCAGATTCATTGTGCAGTTTCGTAGAATCATCTAATTGATTATCTCTCGGTATATCTGTGTATTTATGTACATTATCCAATGCTTCCAAATAGGATGCCGACAAATGACTTATACTATGATACGTATTCCCCTGTCCTATTTTAGGCTTGTTTCCGTAACTTTCTGATAAATCCTTAATATCTTCATAAATTTCTTCACATTGTAATCGATCAGAAACACTACATATGCAACATAATGTTTTATGTTCATCATTTGAAATTGCATAAACATATCTTTCTTCTGCAATATTCGAACATCCCTCAAACAATTCTCTTAGTTTCTCCAAATCAACTGCGTTAACTTCATCCTCTTTAAATAAGACAATAATTACAAAGTACCATGTTCCTGGAAGAATTAACCTTGCCTGTGTAAGGTATGGTTGAATATCAAAAGTGTATTTTCCTTCCAATAACAAAATTAATAATTGATTTCTCAGCTGAACTTGCTTCTGTTCCAGCAACGCATTTGTTTTTGTATTATTACTTATAATCGTTTCCATCATGTAATTGATTTCATCTAAAGCATTAGCAAACTGCGCTTCTTCATCCGTTTTAATAGATGGTCGAAACTTTTGTGTCAACAGTATTATCGGTCGATATGAACGCCATGCAAACAGACTGGCAGTAAATAGTACAAGAATAATAACTGCAATTACAGACATAATATGCAATGGCAGAAAGCTAGTGGATATATACATAGCATGTTCGGGCATATAATATACAGAAACATAATCGTTTTTCCCTTCTATATGGATTGCATCCTTCTTTCCTATATCAATGGACTGCTTAGAAGTATCCAGTAAGGGGATTTCATTTGCATATACCGCCATATCACCAGTCAAACCACCACTAACTGTTTGTATTCGTTCAGACAAATCATCTTTTTCCAATACCATACATAATGTCGCATTGTACCCCTTTGCTACAGAGATACTCAACGGATAAAATATTAATATACGCTCATTCAACGGATAAATAGACATTTCACTAGGATTAGTAAGCAACTGCAAAATCTCACTCTTTTCCACGTCTGTAATCATTAATTTTTCCAAGTAAGAATTCAAATTTATAGTTGCATTGTTGGAATGAAACAATATGTCTTCACCTTTATAATACAAGAAATATTCATTTACTAACGGAGAATAATTCAAATATTTTGTAAATTCATCTAATAAGAGCTTTTCATAATACTTATTGCGCTGAAAATAAAAAGGGGCATAGTAATTGCTGATAGTAATTTTTAATCCTATCTCCTTATATGTTTCTAGTTGTTTTTCCAAATCCTCAACAACTAATGTGAGTTTTTCTTCTGTATAAATATGTTCTTTATTTTTCAAATTCTCTGAGTATTCCGGCACCCGTGTCCATGCTGTCCGGGCATAGGAAACCGCAAATCCGTTTTTAAGGAAACCGCCATTCCGCTGGTGGAAACCGTTATCATAAAACTTTAAAATGTAGTTATGCACCAACAGGTGTAAATACA